>CAYWXQ010000119.1:0-7285 GCA_964462475.1 uncultured Rhodobacterales bacterium
GAACCTGTGGCCTGCTGATTAGAAGTCAGCTGCTCTATCCAGCTGAGCTACGGGGTCAGTGGAAAGGTTAGTGGGTCCACACCGCGCGGCGGGTGGCGGCGAAGTTTTCGCCATAACCTCCTTGGCGCACCTGCGTGTGGCGCTTGTGCGGCTCGGTTACCGTATAGGCAAGCCCCTCGGCCGCGGCATAGGCGATGGCGGCTTGCTTGTTGTCGAATTTCAGATGCACCTGCGATTCCATGTCGTCAGAGCTGGTCCAACCCATTAACGGGTCAACCCGCCGGGGTGAGTCGGGCGAAAATTCAAGCACCCAGTATCTGGTTTTTGCCTGCCCCGATTGCATTGCATTGCGGGAGGGCTGGTAGATTCGAGCTGTCATCGGTTTGCCTCATGCGTGACTTGCTTTCTTATCGCCAATCAACGCCAACAGTGCAAGGGAAATTGGGGGAGGATTTGCAAGGACAGCTACCAGCCCGACACGAGGGAGCGAGGGGTGGGGTGGGTTCGTTTCGTGCCGAGCCGGTAACTTGCCACTTGCAAAGCCAATTAACCAAACTTGGACGGACAAGACAAGAACAAAATAGCCTAAAAGTTGCTTTATTTTGATAAAAAGCTACCTTAAGTATTAACCTCTTATTAGCAAATACGCCAACTTGTTGAAAAGATTAAGTTAAACAATTTCACGATTCCGCTTGCGTAAGAACAAAAAGAGGCCATTCTGTATGGATGTTTGAGTTTGCAGCGATATTATCAGGTTGGCTGCGCGGTTTCGCGGCCTGGATACTGGCGGCGCCTTGCTTTCAGGTGCCACCGCCGTCAGCAGTTATCTGATCATCGCCATAAGGAGCCGTAGATGACAGACCCAACCCGACGCCCCAAGCTTGAAGGCGGCAAGCCGCTTGTTTTGCACACCAGCTTTGCGCCGGCGGGCGATCAGCCGACCGCGATCAAAGAGCTGGTCGGCGGGTTGAATGCGGGTGAGCAAAATCAGGTGCTGCTCGGGGCCACCGGCACCGGCAAAACCTTTACCATGGCCAAAATCATCGAGGCTACCCAGCGCCCCGCCATTATCCTTGCCCCCAACAAAACCCTTGCGGCCCAGCTTTATGGAGAGATGAAGGGGTTTTTTCCTGAAAACGCGGTCGAGTATTTTGTCAGCTTTTATGATTATTACCAGCCCGAGGCTTACGTTCCGCGCTCGGATACCTTCATCGAAAAGGAATCCCAGATCAACGAGCAGATCGACCGTATGCGCCACTCGGCGACCCGGGCGCTGCTGGAGCGCGACGACGTGATCATCGTTGCCTCAGTCAGCTGTATTTATGGTATTGGCAGCGTCGAAACCTATGGCGCCATGACACAGGATCTGATTGTCGGCGAGGCCTATGACCAGCGCCAGATCATGGCCGAGCTGATCGCGCAGCAATATAAACGCAACGATCAGGGCTTTCAGCGCGGCAGCTTTAGGGTGCGCGGTGATAGTCTGGAGCTGTGGCCGGCCCACCTTGATGATCGCGGCTGGCGGTTCTCGTTTTTTGGTGACGAGCTGGAGAAAATCACCGAGTTTGATACCTTGACCGCCGAAAAAACCGGCGCGCTGGAAAAGGTTCGCATCTATGCCAATTCGCACTATGTCACCCCGCGCCCGACCCTGAAACAGGCGATTATCAAGATCAAGGCCGAGCTGCGCCAACAGCTTGATAAATTCGTCGGCGAGGGCAAATTGCTGGAGGCCCAGAGGCTGGAGCAGCGCACCAATTTTGACCTTGAGATGATGGATGCCTCGGGTTTTTGCAACGGCATTGAAAACTATTCGCGCTATCTAACCGGCCGCGCCCCGGGTGAGCCACCGCCCACCCTGTTTGAATATATCCCCGACAATGCGATTGTTTTTGCCGATGAAAGCCATGTTAGCGTGCCGCAGATCGGTGGTATGTATAAGGGCGATTTCAAGCGCAAATCGACGCTGGCCGAGCACGGTTTTCGCCTGCCCAGCTGCATGGATAACCGCCCGCTTAAATTCGAGGAATGGGACGCGATGCGCCCGCAATCGGTGTTCGTTTCCGCCACCCCGCAAAAGTGGGAGCTGGTGCAAGCAGGCGGGGTGTTTGCCGAGCAGATCATCCGCCCCACCGGCCTTTTGGACCCTAAGATCGAGATCAGGCCAGTGGAAACGCAGGTTGATGATTTGCTGAGCGAAATCCACATTGTCGCCGCCAAAGACCAGCGCGTTCTGGTTACCACCCTGACCAAACGCATGGCCGAGGACCTGACCGAATATTTGCACGAACAGGGCGTGAGGGTGCGCTATATGCACTCTGACATCGACACCATCGAGCGCATCGAAATATTGCGCGACCTGCGGCTTGGCGCGTTTGATGTGCTGATCGGCATCAACCTGCTGCGTGAGGGGTTGGACATTCCCGAATGCGGGCTGGTGGCGATACTGGATGCGGATAAAGAGGGTTTTTTGCGCAGTGAAACCTCGCTGGTGCAAACCACGGGGCGGGCCGCGCGCAACGCCGATGGCCGCGTGATCATGTATGCCGACCGCATCACCGGCAGCATGGAGCGCGCAATAGGCGAAACAAATCGGCGGCGCGAAAAGCAGCACGCCCATAACGTGAAACACGGCATCACCCCGCAGACCATCCGCAAAAACGTAGAGGACGTGCTGGAAGGCCTGTTTAACGCCGACACCGACCAAAGCCGCGTGACCGCCAAGATTGATAAAAAGACCTACGGCGCCAACCTGAAAGTGCATCTGGAGGCCCTGCGCACCGACATGCGCAAAGCCGCCGAGAACCTCGAATTCGAGGAAGCCGCAAGGCTGCGTGACGAGGTCCACCGGCTGGAAGCGGTAGAACTGGCCGTGGCCGACGATCCCCTCGCAAGGCAAAGCGCGATTGCGGCGGTAAGCGAGGGCGGGCGGTCAACCGCCGGCAGGGCAGGGACCACAGTGTTCAAGGGCAAGAGCAAGAGGCGGCGTTAAACCCGACCCTGCCTTCAAAGCGTCGCGCCGGGCGCTACCTTTTCGGCGAGCACCCTCACTTGCGTGAAGCCGGTTTGCTGATAGAGTGTGGCTAAAGTAGCGGGGGATAGCATGCAAGCACCGGTTTTTGGCATCGCATTGGCGGCCCTCACCGCCTGCTCCCCGATGCCGCAATCCCCGCCGCTACAGCCACAATCTGCCGCCGAGATCGCCTATATCAAAACCCGGCTCAACGTGCTTCAACGCCGCTCCATCACCGAAAACCGCGAATATTGCGGTTATCTCGGTCTTACCCCCGCCGGTGATTTTGCCATCTCGCCGCCGCAGCGCGGCAGTCTGGACGGGTGCACCCCCGACACCCCGCCTGACGGCCTTTCGTTGCTTGCCTCCTACCACACCCACGCCGCCTATTCGCCTGACTACGATAGCGAAGCGCCCTCGGTTGATGACCTGATCGGCGATATCGGCGAGGGGGTTAACGGGTATGTTGCCACGCCGGGCGGGCGGCTTTGGTATAATGACGCCAGCGCGCGGCAGGCGATCTTGCTTTGCGGGGCCGGTTGTCTGGCCGCCGACCCTGCCTTTCAGCCCGACCCGGCCTATCCGGTTTTCAGCCCGCTAACGCTGGCGGCGCTCAGGGCGCGCTAGGGGGCGCTAGGGGGCGAAAACCGGCTTGGCCCTGATCCCGCCTTGCACCTTGCGCCCATCCTCGCTAAACCGTTTTGCAAACAAATAAGCTGGGAAGACTCATGTCTATTGATATTAAAACCGCGCGCAAAGTGGCGCATCTGGCCCGGATAGAGGTTGCCGAAGACGCGCTGCCGCCGCTGGCCGATGCGCTGTCAAACATCCTTGCGTTCATGGAGCAGCTCAACGAAGTCGATATAACGGGGGTGGCGCCGATGACCTCGGTTACCCCGATGGCGCTGAAGCAGCGCCATGATGTGGTTACCGATGGCGGCTACCAAGCGCAAATTCTGGCCAATGCCCCCGACACCCGCGAAGGTTTTTTCGCCGTGCCAAAAGTGGTGGAATAGCCCATGACCGATCTTAGCAACCTCACCATCGCCACCGCCCGCGACGCGCTGCGCAAGGGTGATTTTACCGCCGCCGAGCTGACCGAGCAATACCTGAGCGCGATCAAGACCGCCGGTGCGCTTAACGCTTTTTCGACCCACACACCCGAGATCGCCCACGCGCAGGCCACCGCCGCCGATGCCCGCCTTGCCAAGGGCGACGCCCCCGCCATGTGCGGCATTCCGCTGGGTATCAAGGACCTGTTTTGCACCAAAGGCGTGCAAACACAGGCCGGTAGCCACATTCTGGACGGGTTCAAGCCTGAATATGAAAGCACCATCACCAGCCAGCTATTTGGGGCCGGTGCGGTGATGCTGGGCAAGCTGAACATGGACGAGTTCGCCATGGGCAGCTCGAACGAGACCAGCTATTACGGCCCCGTGACCTCGCCTTGGCGGCGCGGCAATGATGATACCGCGCTTACGCCCGGGGGGTCTTCTGGCGGCTCGGCGGCCGCCGTTTCGGCTGATTTATGCTTGGGCGCGACCGGCACCGATACCGGTGGTTCCATTCGCCAGCCCGCGGCTTTTACCGGCATTGTCGGGGTAAAACCCACCTACGGGCGCTGCTCGCGCTGGGGGGTGGTGGCGTTTGCGTCCTCACTCGACCAAGCAGGTCCAATGGTGAAAACCGTGCGCGATTCGGCGATTATGCTGGCGGCAATGGCGGGGCACGACCCCAAAGACAGCACCAGCGCCAACCTGCCGGTGCCTGATTTTGAAGCCGCGCTCACCGGTAATATTCGCGGCAAGAAAATCGGCATCCCCAAAGAATACCGGCTGGATGGCATGCCCGCAGAGATCGAGGCCCTTTGGCTTGAGGGCGCCGAAAAACTGCGCGCCGCCGGGGCCGAGATTGTCGATATTTCCCTGCCCCACACCAAATACGCGCTGCCCGCCTATTATGTGATCGCGCCCGCCGAGGCGTCCTCCAACCTTAGCCGTTATGACGGGGTTAAATACGGCCACCGCGCCAAGCTGAACGCGGGCGAAGGCATTACCGAAATGTATGAGCGCACCCGCGCCGAGGGTTTTGGCAGCGAGGTTCAGCGCCGCGTGATGATCGGGGCCTATGTGCTCTCGGCCGGTTTTTATGACGCCTATTATATTCGCGCCCAAAAGGTGCGCACCCTGATCAAGCAGGATTTCGAAAAGGTTTTTGCCGATGGCATTGACCAGATTCTAACCCCCGCAACCCCCTCGGCCGCTTTTAGGCTGGGCGAGATGGCGGATGCCGACCCGATCAAGATGTATCTGAACGATGTGTTTACCGTTACGGTCAACCTTGCCGGCCTGCCCGGGGTTTCGGTGCCTGCGGGGCTGGATAGTGGCGGACTTCCGCTTGGTTTGCAGCTGATCGGCCAGCCATGGAACGAGGCGGATATGCTCAACACCGCATATGCGCTAGAACAGGCCAGTGAATTCAGCGCCAAACCGGCGCGTTGGTGGTAAGGAGAAGATCATGGGCCCGATAAAACTTGGTTTTTTGGCCCTTGCGGGCATTACCTTGGCCGCCTGCCAGCAAGAGGCCGGATACACATCGCAATTTCCGCCCCTCGGCGGCCCCGCCCCGATAGTGTTGCCCGACGCCGGTGCGCCCACCGATATCACCCCGCAAACCAATGCTGAAACCGAAAGCCTGAGCGCCGCTGTTAACGACGCCCTGCAAGCCAGCGACCCAACAGTTGTGAACGTCGCGCCACCCGCCATAGACCCCGCCACCGGGCAGGCCATCGCCTCTGACAGCGGCGTGCTGAACCTTGCCGAGCAAAGCCAGGCAGAGCAACGCCGCCTGCGCGACCTTGACGCCGCAGCACTAGAACGCGCTGCCGCCAGTCGGGTGATTATCCAGCCCGGGCAAATGCCGGCGGTGATCGCCAATGTCAATATCATCGTCTATGCCCGCGAAACCACCAATGCGGTTGGTGAGCGCCTGTATCGCCGCCCGAGCATCCGGCGTGGTATCTCGCAATGTCGCAAGTTTGACAGCGCCGACAACGCCCAACGCAACTTTCTGGCCAATGGCGGCCCCGAGGAAGACCCGCTGAACCTCGATCCCGATGGGGACGGGTTTGCCTGCAAATGGTCGCCCGAGGCTTACCGCGCTTTGGTTCTAAACTAATCCCCGTTGTGCTTCAGCACGACACGCGCCGATGAGGTGGGCTGAACAAAGGGGCTTTTATTGCCCCGACTTCAGGTCGCCGAAGAGGCGCGCGCCCGGAACTTTGGGGCCGAGCTTTGGGGACAGCGCCGGATGTGCTTTTTCCTCATGGAGACCCGCGATGTTGCGCTTGGGATGGTGCGCAACGCATAATGCCCCCGTCGTCAAAAGCACGGTTTCAGCATAGCTGAAAACCGCCCTGTCGCTGGCCGTGGCCTCGCTGCGCTCGGGGGCGCAACGAGGCAGGGGTTACGCTTTGGCGAGATTGCGCAGCACATAGTGCAGCACGCCGCCATTTTCGACATATTCGATCTCTACTTCCGTATCGATCCGGCATTTCAGCGTGATCTCTTTCACGCTGCCATCGGCGTATTCAATCGTGCAGAGCACGTCTGACAGCGGCACAATATCACCCTCTAGACCCGCGATCGAGATGGTTTCATCGCCCTTCAACCCCAGTGTCTTGCGGCTGTCACCGCCGGTGAACTCAAACGGGATAACCCCCATGCCCACCAAGTTGGAGCGGTGAATACGCTCGAAGCTTTCAGCAATTACCGCGCTGACGCCCAGCAGGCTGGTGCCCTTGGCTGCCCAGTCGCGTGATGAACCCGCGCCGTAAAGCGCGCCGCCAATCACCACCAGGGGGGTGCCCGCATCCTTATAGGCCATCGCCGCGTCATAGATCGAGGTTTCCACCCCGTCTGGCCCTTTGGTATAGCCGCCCTCGACGCCGTCAAGCATCTCGTTTTTGATGCGGATATTGGCGAAGGTGCCGCGCATCATCACTTGGTGATTGCCCCGCCGTGACCCGTAAGAGTTGAAATCACGCTGGTTAACCTGACGGTCGATCAGGTATTTACCAGCCGGGCTATCAACCGCAAAAGACCCGGCGGGCGAGATGTGGTCGGTCGTGACCATATCACCCAGCAGGGCCAGAATTTTAGCGCCTTTCACATCCGAAATCGTGCCGGCCTCGGGCGACATGCCCTGAAAATAGGGCGGGTTTTGCACATAGGTGCTGCTGGCGGGCCAGTCATAGGTCAGGCTGTCGGTGGT
>CAYWXQ010000120.1:0-7224 GCA_964462475.1 uncultured Rhodobacterales bacterium
CTGCGCGGCGGTGATACCGTTTACGGGGTCGGTTCAACCGCGGGCGGTTATTATGATGTCGAGCTTGGCGCCGATCGCGCCTTTACCATCATTGATACCGGCGGCATCGACACCATCGGTTTTTCCGGCGAGACCGCCGCGCAAACCGTTGATCTGCGCGGGGCGAGCATATCCAGCGTTGGCGGGCTGGTGGGCAATATGGTGATCATGCGCGACACCTTGATAGAGAACTTCTTTTCCGGGTCGGGCAATGACAGTATTCGCGGCAATCTGGGTGACAACATTATCAAAGGCGGTGGCGGCACCGATATTATCGAGGGCCGCACCGGCAATGATGTGCTGAACGGCAACGGCAACGACGACATACTAAAGGGCAATGCCGGTAATGATATTTTGCGCGGCGGCAGCGGCGCTGACCGGCTGTTTGGCGGCGCTGGCGACGATGTGCTGATGGGCGGTATTGGCCGCGACAAGCTTAACGGCGGTGCGGGGGCCGATACGTTTGTGTTCAAAAACGGCTGGGCGGTCGACCGGATCAATGATTTCGAGGATAACATCGACACCATCAAGCTTGATTCAAGCCTGTGGGGCGGCGGCATGACGGTGGCAGAAATGCTGGCAACCTACGGGGCAACCGCCGTTTCGCTCAACGGCACCAGCTATGTCGAGCTTGATTTCGGCGGCGGTGACAAGCTGAAAGTGTTCGGTATCACCGATGTTAACGCCCTGCTTGACGATATCACTATATTTTAATTTAGCGGGCTTCTAGCTTGGCAGGGGCCTGAAATTAGGGCATATGGGGGGCGACGCCGCGAACCATGGAGCCCTTTAATGCACAACGTGACGCCTTTGCCCCGCTATCTGGTCACCCGTTATAATGACTGGAAATCGGGGGTCTTTCCCGAACAACAGCAAAAACACGCCCATCTGGCCGAACAGGGCCAAAGCCCCAAGGTTATGGTGATATCATGCTGCGACAGCCGCGTGCATGTGACCTCTATTTTCGGCGCGGAAACCGGCGAGTTTTTCATCCACCGCAATGTCGCCAATCTGGTGCCGCCCTTTGCCGAGGACGACGCCCATCACGGCACCTCGGCCGCGATCGAGTTTGCGGTTACCGCGCTGAAAATCGAGCATCTGGTGGTGTTGGGCCATTCGCAATGCGGCGGGGTGCGCCACTGCCACGATAGCTGCCACGGCGACCTGCCCCCCCACGCCAAGGGTTTCGTTGACCGCTGGATGGATATTTTACGCCCCGGTTACGAGCGGGTTAAACATATCGACGAAAACGAGGCGCGGATCACCGCGCTGGAGCATACCGGCGTGGTGATCGCGATCGAAAACCTGCTGGGCTTTCCGTTTGTGCGCGAGGCGGTTGAAAGCGGCCAGCTAAGCCTGCACGGGCTATGGCACAGCATCGGCGACGGGGTTTTGCTGGCCTATAACGGCAGCAAGGGCCAGTTTGAGCCGGTGGGCTAAGGTGGCCGATATCCGGCTATATGTGGCGGGGCCGCTGGCGGCGGGGCAGGTGCTGCCGCTGGATAGTGCCCAAAGCAATTACCTGTTCGGGGTGATGCGGCGTAAAACCGGCGACACCCTGCATGTGTTTGACGGCATAAACGGCGAATGGCAGGCAGAGGTGGTGAAAGCCAACAAAAAGCACGGCTTGCTGCTATGCGTGACCGCCACCGCGCCGCAGCTTTCTCCGCCTGACCTGTGGCTGCTATTTGCGCCAATTAAAAAAGCCCGCACCGCGTTTATCGTTGAAAAGGCAACCGAAACGGGGGTGCGGCAGGTGCATCCGGTAATCACGGATTACACCAACGAGCGCATAAACCCAGATCGGATGCGCGCCCATTGCATAGAGGCCGCCGAGCAATGCGGCACCACCTATGTGCCCACCCTGCTGCCACCGGTAAAGCTGGCGGAAAGGCTGCAAAACTGGCCCCAAGACCGGCAATTGATGTTTTGTGACGAAACCCGCACCGCCTTGCCGGTAGCGCAGGCATTGGCAGCGGGCCAGCCCGGAAAATGGGCGATCCTTATCGGCCCGGAGGGCGGGTTTGCCTCCGACGAGCTGGCGTTGCTGCGGGCGATGCCGCAGGTGGTGCCGGTTACGCTCGGGCCGCGCATATTGCGGGCTGATACGGCGGCGGTGGCGGCGATCGCGGCATGGCAAACCACGCTCGGAGACTGGCAGTGATCAAAGAGGCCGCCCTTGGTGACGAGGGGCTGGTCGAGCGGTATTTGGCGGCGCATTTTGCCACCGCGATGTTTATGCGCGGCAATCTGCGCGATTTTGGCATCGGCAATACCGAGGCCGCCTATGGCATGCGCTATTTTATCCGGCAACAGGCGGGCAAGGTCACCGGTATTGGCGGGGTTGGCAATGGTGGTGCGGTTATGCTGCAAGCGTCAAGCGAGCTGGCTGAAATGGTGGCGCATATGCGCGCCGCCCTACCAACGGGGTTCAGGCCCAGCGTAACCACCGGCGCACCGGATATGGTAAGCGCGATCATAACAGGGTTTGCCATGGCTGGCGTGCCAACACAGATGGACGAAACCGAACCTTTGTTTTTGCTCAACAAAACCGGATTGATACCGCAAGACATGCGCGGATACCACTTGCGCCCCGCCACCATCGATGACCTGCCCGAACTGGCCGCGTGGAACTTTGCTTATAATCTGGAGGTTCTGGGGGCAAAAGACAACGCCGCCACCCGCCGCGAGACCCGCGCGGCAGCGGCGCAAACCATAGGGCACGGGCGGCAGCGCTTGCTGGTTACGGCGGGCAAAGTGGTGGCGCAAACCAATTTTAACGCCGCTTTGGCCGACGCGGTGCAGGTTGGCGGCGTTTATACCCCGCCCTGTTGGCGTGGCCGTGGCTTTGCACGCCGCGCCGTAGCCGCACATTTGGGCGCGGCCTTTGCAACGGGGGTTGAAAACGCGATTTTGTTTTCGGCCTCTAAAACCGCGTCAAAGACCTATCGCGCGATCGGGTTTGATTGTATTGGTGAATACCGGATTGTCATGTTTGGACCCAAAAAATGAGCGTCTTTCGCGCCGAAGCATTGCAAGAACTGAAACGCTGGCTCGAGCCGGTGTTTTTGGCGTTGAGCCTGCCATTGGCGGCCTATTGGCTGTGGCTTGGTTTTACCCGCCCCAGTTACCTATACTTGGTGGTCGGGGGCGGGCTGGCGCTGATATCGGGGTCGTTGTTTTACTTTGCGCTTATCCGGTTGCGGCTTGGCAGCAGCGGCGAAGCGGCGGGCATTGTCGAGGTGCGCGAGCGCAATATCGTTTACCTGTCGCCGCATCTGGGCGGGGATGTCAGCCTTGAGGCCCTCAGCAAGATCGCGATTTCACCCAGCCGTGCGGGCAGCTATAACTGGGTGCTTTACGCGCCTGAACAACGCCCGCTTCTGGTGCCGTTTCAGGCGCAGGGGGCCGAAAACCTGCTGCACGCGTTTTCTGCCCTGCCGGGGTTAAGCCTCGAGCGGTTGAACAAGGCGCTAAAAGCTGACCGGAATGTGATGCATATTGTCTGGCAGCGGCCATAACCAAACCTGAAACCGGCAATTTCAGGCTTGCACGGACAAGCTGTCGCACCTAAACCTGATAGAAATAGTCAAATAGAGGGAAAGCCGATGTCGATACCACAATCCGGCGGCGGGCCGATCGAACACCACGACCAACTGGCGCAATTGCTGGCCGATGGCTGCAAGCCCAAAAAAGACTGGCGCATCGGCACCGAGCACGAAAAGTTCGGCTATTGCAAAGATACGCTTAAACCGATCCCCTATGAGGGCGCGCGCTCTATCAAGGCGCTGCTCGAGGGCCTGCGCGACAAATATAACTGGAAACCGGTGCTGGAGGCCGGCTACCTGATCGGGCTGGAAAAAGACGGCGCCAATGTGTCGCTTGAACCGGGCGGCCAGCTGGAGCTTTCGGGCGCGCCGCTGGAGAGCATCCACCAGACCTGCGACGAGGTTAACGTGCACCTGCGCGAGGTTAAAGATATTTCAGAAACGATCGGTGCGCGGTTTTTTGGCATGGGGGCCGCGCCGGAATGGCTGGCCGAAGACATGCCGATGATGCCCAAGGGCCGCTATAAGCTGATGACACCCTATATGGGCGAGGTCGGCACGCACGGCACCCAGATGATGTATCGCACCACCACCATTCAGGTGAATCTGGATTTTTCCAGCGAGCCCGACATGGTGCAAAAACTGCGGGTCGGGCTGGCGCTTCAACCCTTTGCCACCGCGCTTTTTGCCAATTCACCGTTTTTTGAGGGCAAGCTGACCGGCTATCAAAGCTGGCGCGCCCGCATCTGGCAAGACACCGACAAGGCCCGCACCGGCATGCTGCCCTTTGTGTTTGAACAGGGGTTCGGCTTTGAGGCTTACGTTCAATACGCGCTCGACGTGCCGATGTATTTTGTTTACCGCGATGGCAAATATATTGATGCGCTGGGCATGAGCTTTCGTGATTTTTTGAACGGTGCGCTGCCCGCATTGCCGGGTGAAAAACCAACCCTTAGCGATTGGGCCGACCACCTGACAACCGCCTTCCCCGAGGCCCGCATCAAGCAATACCTGGAAATGCGCGGCGCCGATGGTGGCCCGTGGCGCAAAATATGCGCCCTGCCGGCGTTTTGGGTGGGCCTGCTTTATGACCAGCCCTCGCTCGATGCCGCGTGGGATATCTGTAAAGACTGGACCGCAGACGAGCGCGACCAACTGCGGCTGGATGTTGCCAAAGACGGGCTTCAGGCGCGCATTAACGGCATCGAGGTGCTGGATATCGCCAAAGAACTGGTCTCGATCTCGCATGCGGGGCTAAAGGCGCGGGCGATGCCGGGGGCGGGCGGGCTGATCCCCGACGAAACCCATTTTTTGAACGCGCTGCAAGAGATTTTGGGCCGTGGCTATTCGCCCGCCAAAAAGCTTGAACGGTTGTATCGCTGCGAATGGGGCGGTGATATTAAACGGGTGTATCAGGAATACAGCTATTAAAATGGCGCGCCGCTTCGGGGCGCGCCATACGGGCTAACCCAGCGGGTCGGGGCCGTATTGGTTGTCGCCCTCGGTGCCTTTGGGGATAAAAAATATAAGCAGCACGATAAAGCCGAGCATCGGGATGAGCGCGATCAGCCACCACCAGCCGGTGCGGCCGCCATCATGCAAGCGGCGCGCGCCAACCGCAAGGTTGGGCACAAGGGTGGCAAGGATGAAAATTGCGGTGATCGGCTGCGGTTGCCAGTTGAAGCTGAAGCCCATACCGGTTTCAAACGAATCCGTGCCGGTCATCATCACGACATCGCGGGCGCCGAATACCAGCGTATCCACATAGCTTAACACCACCATCCCGAGCCACAAAAACAGCATGAACCACCAAAATTCAGAGCGCGCCGCCCGGCCCGAAAAGGTGGCGTATTTGCCAAAGCAGGTTTTTATTGATTCCATAAAAGACATTTTATTTCCCTCGATTCATTGATATTCGCAAATTCTAGCCACTTTACCGTCTGCGATCAACTTTTTGCCCCTTTCAGCATTTTACCCGCGCCATTGCGGGGTCATATAGCGGGGCAAGCTGCACATCGCAGGGCACGCGTTTGCTGGCGACCTCGAGCTCGTAATTGCCGCCAAGCACATGCCCGGCATCGACCCCGTTTTCGTTGCGCACATAGCCGTATCCGATCGATTTTTGCACGCTATAGCCATAGCCGCCCGAGGTCAGCCAGCCCACGCGCTCACCGTTTCGGTAAATGGTTTCCCGACCCAGCAAAATAACATTTTCGGGCGCGGTAAAGCAGGCCATCAGCTTTTTAACCCCGTTTTCTTTTTGCACTGCCATCGCCTCGCGGCCCATGAAGGGCGTATTTTTGCGCAGTTTCACCGCCCAGCCAAGGCCGCTTTCAAACGGGGTGTGATCAGGGCCGATATCACTGCCCCAAGCGCGATAACCTTTTTCAAGCCGCAGGCTTTCGATCGCGCGGTAACCGGCGTTTTGCAGGCCGTGGCTCGCGCCCGCTGCCATAAGCGCGCTATAAACGGCGGTGGCGTATTCGACCGGCAGGTGCAGCTCCCAGCCCAGTTCGCCCACATAGGTAACGCGCAGCGCCAACACCGGACAGCCAGCGATCCCGATGGTTTTGTGACTGCCGAACCGAAACCCCGTATTGCTGATATCGTCATGGGTGACGGCCGCCAATATATCGCGGGCGCGCGGCCCCATCAGTGATAATACCGCGTTGCTTGAGGTGATATCAAACAACTGGCAGTTTAGCGCGTCGGGGATATTGCGGCTGATCCAGTTAAAATCATGGGTGGCAAAGCCGGTGCCGGTGATGATGTAAAACTCGTTTTCAGCCACCCGCGCCACCGTCAGGTCGCACTCGATGCCGCCTTTGTCGTTCAGCATCTGGGTATAGGTCAGGCTGCCCACCGGTTTATCGACATCATTGGCGCAAATCCAGTTGAGCGCCGCCAGCGCGTCGGGGCCCTTCAGCGCGAATTTGGCAAAGCTTGTCTGGTCAAAAATCACCGCAGCTTCGCGGCAGGCTTTATGCTCGGCACCGACGTTATCAAACCAGTTCTGGCGCTCGAAACTGTAAACATCTTTGGCCGTCTGCCCCGGGGCTGCAAACCAGTTTGGCCGCTCCCAACCCAGCTTTTCACCAAAACAGGCACCCTGCCCTGCCAAAATACCGTAAAGCGGCGATTTGCGGCAGGGGCGGGCGCTGGCGTGTTCCTCATACGGCCAGGCCATGGTGTAATGCTTGCCGTAAGCCTCGACCGTGCGGCGGCGCAGCCAGTCGGTGTCAAAATGCGGGCGGCCAAAACGGCGAATATCGGCTGACCACAGATCATAGGGCGGTTCGCCGTTTTTAACCCATTCGGCCAGCGCCATGCCCGCCCCGCCCCCCGCAGCAATGCCAAAGGCGTTAAACCCCGCGCCAACATAAAAATTGCGCAACTCTGGTGCCTCGCCGATAATGAAATTACCGTCAGGCGTAAAGCTTTCGGGGCCGTTGGTCAGGGTTTTTATACCCGCGTGTTCAAGCGCGGGCACCCGACCCAGCGCCAGCTCCATCAGGGGTTCGAAATGGTCGAAATTGCTGTCGAGCAGGGTATAATGGAACCCCTTGGGGATGCCGTTTACCGCCCACGGGATCGGGTTGTTTTCATAGCCGCCCATCACCAGCCCGCCGACCTCCTC
>CAYWXQ010000121.1:0-7186 GCA_964462475.1 uncultured Rhodobacterales bacterium
CAATGCACGGCATGAGAGAGGGCGATGGGCGGGGCTGAAAAAAAACGGGCGCTTGCTAGGCAAGCGCCCAGTCTCCTGGAGGAAACCTAGTTGGCCTGACGCCGCAAAAACGCTGGAATATCAACGCGTTCTTGCTCTTCACGGTCATAATCAACCGCTTGTTCGCCGTGGCCACTGGCCCGCACCGAGGGCTGAACCCGCGGTGCGGCGCGCTCTTCGCGGGCGTGGCCGGTCATTTTATTGATCAGGTTGTTGATCGCAAAACGGGTGTGCTTTTCGGGCGCGGGTTCTGGGGTGGCGGCGGGGGCCGCAACCGGTTTGGGCACGTTGGCCACGGCGGCCTGCAAGCGCAGGCTGGCCGCAGACGGGGTAGCAGGCGGGGTGGCAACCGGGGCTGCTACTGGTGGGGCGACCGGCGTTTGGGCGCCTGCTTCTTCGGCTTCGGCCGCCATCGCCACTTGCTGGTCGATAAAGCTCGGCGGCGGGCTGGCCTCGGCGGCGATCTCGGCGGCAACTTGTTCGGTAATGTCCATCGGTGCGGTTTCGAGCGGCGCTTTTAGCGGCTCACGCATTGGGCGGCGGGTGACGGGGGCTGAAACCTCGCCGTCCTCAACGTCGATCCCCGTGGCCACAACCGATACCCGCAAACCGTCAAGCTCGGGGTCGAGCGTGGAGCCGACAATGATATGGGCGTCCGGGTCGACCTCTTCGCGGATGCGGTTGGCGGCTTCGTCGAGCTCGAACAGGGTCATGTCTTGCGAGCCGGTGATATTTATCAGCACGCCCTTGGCTGATTTCAGCGAAATTTCATCAAGCAACGGGTTGGCGATGGCCAGCTCGGCGGCTTTACGGGCGCGGTCCTCGCCCGAGGCCTCGCCGGTGCCCATCATGGCTTTGCCCATTTCGTCCATCACCGAGCGCACATCGGCGAAATCGAGGTTGATGATCCCGGGCCGCACCATAAGGTCGGTCACGCCCTTTACGCCTTGGTAAAGCACATCGTCGGCCATGCTGAACGCGTCGGTAAAGGTGGTGTTTTCATTGGCGAGGCGAAACAGGTTCTGGTTGGGAATGATGATCAGGGTATCGACCACCTTTTGCAGTTCTTCCACCCCGGCCTCGGCCTGTTTCATCCGGCGCGCGCCTTCAAACTGGAAGGGTTTTGTAACGACCCCCACGGTTAGCACGCCAAGTTCACGCGCGGCGTTGGCGATAACCGGTGCGGCACCGGTGCCGGTGCCCCCGCCCATGCCAGCGGTGATAAAGCACATATGCGCGCCCGACAGGTGGTCTATGATGGCGTCGATGCTTTCGGTGGCGGCCGCATTGCCGATCTCGGGCTTGGCACCCGCGCCCAGACCCTCGGTCAGGCGCTCGCCAAGCTGTATTTTTTTGGGCGCTTGCGATTGGGCCAGCGCCTGCGCGTCGGTATTTGCAACCACAAATTCTGCTCCGTCGAGGTTTTTGTCGATCATGTTGTTGACAGCATTGCCGCCCGCACCACCAACGCCGAATACCGTGATCCGGGGTTTCAAATCGCTCGTTTCCGGCATGCGTAAATTCAAAGCCATGTTTTGTCCGCCTATGCTCATTTGCCCCACCCCTGAAAGGGGTTGTATCTGCCATCGATACGGGCTGTTTTTGCCCAATCTGCTGATTCGTTATGCTAACTTAAAGGCGACTCGGCGTCACCCTTTTTTCACATTTATGCCACAATATACTGTGTTCGCCCACTATATAAGCGTATTTCCACCTAGTATACCCCTATCTACCAGTTTTGCCGGAACCAGCGCATTGCCGCCTTTATCCGGCGGGTGCCAACGCGGTCGACCGGCATCTCGAAATCCCAGCATTCGTCCTTTGGGTGGCTGGCATGCAGCGCCAGCCCGACAGCCGCCGAAAACGCCGCCCCCGCCGAAGCCTGCGGCAAGCCCTGCACCCGCAACGGGCGGCCAATGCGCACCTGCCCGCCCAGAATTCGGCCCGCCAGATCCTCTAACCCCGGAATGGCGCTGGAACCACCGGTCAGCACAATGCGCTGGCTTGGCAGGTGCTCGAACCCCGAGGCATCAAGCCGCGCCCGCACTTCTTCCAGAATCTCCTCGACCCGCGGGCGCATCACGCCAATCAGGTCAGACCGGGTAACAGTGCGGCGGTCGTTCTCCCACTGGGCCATCGGGTTGGGCACCTCTATATCGACACGGCTGTCAGAGCCGGTGGCCACAAGCCCGCCATGCAGGGTTTTGATGCGCTCGGCATCGTCATATGAGAGCTGCAATCCTTGGCAAATATCACTGGTGATATGCGCGCCACCAAGCCGCACCGCGTCACCATAAATCATGTGTTTGCGCATAAAAACCGAGATCGCGGTAGAGCCCGCGCCCATATCAACGATCGCCGCGCCAAGCTGTTGTTCGTTTTCCATCAGGGTCGACACCCCGCTGGCAAAGCCGGCAAAAGACAGGCCCGCGACATCCAGATCGCAGCGCTGGACACATTCAAGCAGGTCATAAACCGAGGTCCCGGCAAATGTCAGCATGTGCATATCAACCGAAAGTCGCCCCCCGACCTGCCCGCGCGGGTCGGCCAGACCAGAGCGGTGATCAAGGCTAAAATTAACCGGCAGCGCATGAATGGCCTCGCGGTCCTCGCCATATGGCGGCACCTCGCAACTGGCCAGCACGCGGCCGATATCACGCTCGGTGACCTCGCCTTGCTCGACCTCGATCTCGCCGGTCAGCCCGTAAGAGCGCGGGCGGCCACCGGCGAAAGAAACGATCACATGGTCAACCCGCAACCCAGCCATTTGTTGCGCCTTGGCCACGGCGGCGCGAATGGCGTGCTCGGTTTCGCCCATATCGGTAATTTCGCCGAACGTCACCCCGTTCGAGCGCATGGTGCCAACACCAACCACCCGAAAACTGCCCATTTTCGGCATGGTTACGTCGGGCGTGGCGTCGGCTTCGTCGGTTGAAAACTGCAACACAAGGCAGGAAATTTTGTAAGACCCGATATCGAGCACCGCCATCACCCCGCGCTTGATCGCGGCCTCGCGGCGGTGGCGCATGTCGCGTTGGGTCTCAAACAAATTATTCATACTCGTTCTCCATGGATAGGCGCGCGCCCCCGGCGCAGCTCGTTCAACGCGCCGTCATTCAGGCGTAAAATCATCCGGTCGGGGTTGCGCAAATCAACCACGCCGGCGTCGCGGTCAAACAGATTGTCGCGGGCCTCTATTGCCATCAGCCCGCGCAACGCGTCAGCCGCGCCGGTGGCGGGCAGCTTTATAACCACATTGTCCAGCACCACATCCCAGCGGCGCGCGCCCATGCGCACCAGCCCCGAAACCCGCCCCCCGAGCGGGGCCAGCACCGAGAAAATCTCGCGCGCTTCGGGCATGGCGGTGTCGGCGCCGGTGCCAACCACCAAAGGCAGGTCGGGGCGCACGGCGCGGCGCGGCACCTCTGCCACCATGATACCGTTTTCATCAAGCAGGTAAACGCGATTGAGGTTACGCCAGACCACGCGTGGCACCCGCTCGACAATCACCACATCGATCGCCCCGCCTTCAAACCGCACCGAGGCAGATTTGACCGCGTTCAGGCCCTGCACAAGATCGCGCAGCTCGGCTAAATCGACATCCAGCGCGCTGAGCGGCAGCTGTAAATTCATGATCCCCAGTATCTGGCGCTGCAAATCGGGCGAGCCAACGGGGATGGAAATGCGGCTGATTTTAAGCGCGGGCCGGGCCGCCACCGCGCCGCGCATTGCCTGATACTGCGCGCCAACCCAGCCCGAAATCGCCGGGCTGGTATAGCCGCCATAAAGCGCTGTAACCAACACGCCAAGCGGCAGCCAAAGGCGCACCATGTCGCGAAACCAGCGGGTCAGCCACAGCCGCTCCATCCGGTAGCCGAATTTCGAGGGCGCGGTCTCGGGGCGGGTTTTAACCAGCGCGGTTGGGTGGCTCACCACCATATCGCGTCGTTGGGCTGCAAAGCTCATGTCGCGCCCTCCACCAATGCCGCGCAGAGCGAAGCAAAACCAATGCCGCAATGGGCGGCCTGTTCGGGCGCCAGCGAGGTTGCCGTCATCCCCGGCTGGGTGTTGACCTCAAGCAGGTAAAGCCCGCCGAGCCCGCGGGTTTCATCCCAGCGAAAATCGGCGCGCGACAGGCCGGCGCAGCCCAGCGCCGCGTGCGCCCGCCCGGCGTAATCCATGCAGGCGTTGAAAATTTCTGCCGGAATATCGGCCGGCACAATATGGGTCGAGCCGCCCTCGGTGTATTTTGCCTCGTAATCATACCAGCCATCGGCATATATATCGGTCACGGTCAGCGCCTTACCGTCCAGCACGGCCACCGTTAGCTCGCGCCCCTTGATATAGGTCTCGACCATGACCTCGTCTGGCATGTTCGGCCCCAGTTGCGGCGGCCCGTCGGCGGCCGCGTTCACCAGATAAATCCCGACACTTGACCCTTCGTTATTGGGTTTTACCACATAGGGCGCCGGCATCATATGCTTGGCGCGCACGTCATCCGCTTTCGCAATCATGCTTTTGGCCACTGGCAGGCCCGCAGCGGCAAACACCCGCTTGCTGGCGGCCTTGTCCATCGCCAAAGCCGAGGCCAGCACGCCAGAATGGGTATAGCGGATTTGCAGCCATTCAAGCAGGCCCTGCACGCAGCCATCCTCACCAAAACGGCCATGCAGGGCGTTGAATACCACGTCGGGGCGGGAAGCGCGCAGACGCTCGGCCAGATCAACGCCCGCGTCGATCTCGCATACCTCATAACCCTTTTCGCGCAACGCAGCGGCACATGCCACACCTGACACAAGCGACACCTCGCGCTCGGCCGAAGTGCCACCCATTAGAACTGCGACGCGGCTTGCTGTCCTGCTCGACATAGCCACCTCAAAACCCTGGTATCAGGGCCGTTTATCGCGGCGTTTTCGCCGTCACGGCCACTCTAGCGCAGGCGATTCGGTTTGGGAACAGTTTTTTGTAATTCGTTGCTTTACTGACAACCCAAAAATTTATTTGCTTCGCCCGCATTCTTACTAACGTCATATAATCCCTTAAGTTTCCGTTGTTTCTGAAGGGGCTCGGGAAAACTGAACAGTTTGGCCAAGTGGATGTTCTGCTCGGAATCAGCGATATTGCCGCAAAGAGGAGAAGACTATGACAAGACGACCGAGACGCAATCACAGGCCAGCATTTAAGGCCAAAGGGGCACTGGCGGCGTTGAAAGGCGCGCCGACGTTGGCGGCGATTTTCAGTATTCATCCATATGACACCGGATATCTGCATCACCGAGAACGAGAGGCGGATTAGGTCATGGTCAACCGGTTTTGAACAGGCGCGCGCGTTTTCGGGCGTCTTGCTCGAACAGGTTCGCCAGTTGTTCGGTCATCGCACCCGCCAGTTGCTCGACATCGGTGATGGTGACCGCGCGGCTGTAATAGCGGGTTACGTCATGGCCAATGCCAATGGCGATCAGCTCTACCGTTTTGCGGGTTTCGACCATGTCGATCACATCGCGCAGGTGCTTTTCAAGATAAGAGGCAGGGTTGACGGAAAGGGTGCTGTCATCCACCGGCGCGCCATCGGAGATCACCATCAAAATCCGCCGCGCTTCGGGGCGTTTCAGCATCCGGCGATAGGCCCATTCCAGCGCCTCGCCGTCTATGTTTTCTTTCAGCAGGCCTTCTTTCATCATCAGGCCCAAATTGGTATGGCTGCGCCGCCACGGCGCATCGGCGCCTTTATAGATGATATGGCGCAGATCATTCAGCCGGCCGGGCAGGGCAGGGCGCTCGGCCTTCAGCCACGCCTCGCGGCTTTGGCCGCCCTTCCACGCGCGGGTGGTAAAGCCGAGAATTTCGACCTTGACCTGACAGCGCTCCAGCGTGCGGGCCAGCACATCGGCGCAGATCGCGGCGATTGAAATCGGGCGGCCGCGCATCGAACCGGAATTGTCAATCAACAGCGTCACCACCGTGTCTTTGAACTCGATATCGCTTTCCTGCTTGAAGCTGAGCGGGGTTGTGGGGTTGGCGACCACGCGCGCAAGACGGGCAGCGTCCAGTATGCCCTCCTCCAGATCAAAGTTCCAGCTGCGGTTTTGCTGGGCCTGCAAGCGGCGCTGCAAGCGGTTGGCCAGCCGCCCGACGGCGGATTTGAACGGGGCGAGTTGTTGGTCAAGATATTGGCGCAGGCGCTCCAGTTCGGCGGGTTCGGCCAGATCTTCGGCCTTGATTTCCTCGTCAAAATCGGTGCTGAAGGTGCGGTATAGCGGGTCGGCGTCTGAATGTGGCGGCGGGGCGGGGGGCTCGTCTGGCGGGTCGCCATCCTCGATCTCGGTCTCGTCGGCCATTTGGGCATTGGGGTCGTCTTGGGCCGCGATTTCAGACTGCATCTGCTGCTCGTCATCGTCCTGGTCTTGCGGCGGCTGGTCCTGATCTTGCGAATTCTCCTCGTCGCTGCCTTCCTGATCCTGCTCGTTCTCGCCGTCTTCCTCGGCCTCGTCGTCCTGATCTTCATCGTCTTGGTCAGGGTCGTCGCCCAGCTGGTCGCCATAGCCAAGGTCGGCGATCACTTGTCGGGCAAGGCGGGCAAAGGCGGCTTGGTCATCAAGGTTTTCAAGCGCGTGTTGCAGGGTGTCGCCTGCCTGGCCCTCTAACGTGTCGCGGCGCAGATCAAGCACGTTTTGCGCGGCCTTTGGCAGGGGGTGGCCGGTGGCGAGTTCGCGCAGCAAATAACCGGCAGTGGCGGCCAGCGGCGCCTGCGCGGCGTCGGTGGCTTTTTCATACCCCTGCGCCAAGGCTTCGGATTCTATTTTGGCGCCGATGTTTTTGGCGGTGCCGGGTAGGGCGCGGGCCCCCAAGGCCTCGCAACGGGCGGTTTCAAGCGCGTTGAACACCGCCGAGGCAATCTCGCCCTGCGGCGCGTATTTGCCATTGGTCGCGGCGCTATGAAAGCGCAGTTTCATCGCCATCGCATCGGCGGTGCCGCGGGCCAGCAACACCTCTTGCGCGGTCATCCGGCGGGTTACCTGTGGCAGGCGCATGGTGTCGCCCGACATGCCCGCAGGGTCAACGGTATAAGAGACATTAAGCTCGGGCGCGTTGGCCAGCGTTTTGGTGGCCTCGGCGAGGGCCTTTTTGAACGGGTCGGCGGGGTTGTC
>CAYWXQ010000122.1:0-7140 GCA_964462475.1 uncultured Rhodobacterales bacterium
GCGCCAGCTATACCCATATCAAAGGCAGCTTCGCCGCGCGTGAGGCACAAGCCGTCGCGGTGGCGGAAACCATGCTGAAATCGCCAAAAGGACAGGCCAATGCCCAATAAAAAAACGGTTAAAGACTATATTCGCACCATCCCCGATTTTCCGCATAAGGGGATCATGTTTCGCGATGTCACCACGCTTTTCAGCGACCCGCGCGGGTTTCGCATTTGCATCGACCAGTTGCTAAGCCCCTATGCGGGCATGCGCATCGACAAGGTCGTGGGGCTGGAAGCGCGCGGTTTTATTCTGGGCGGCGCGGTGGCGCACCAGCTATCGGTCGGCTTTGTGCCGATCCGCAAAAAGGGCAAACTACCCGGCAAAACCATTGAACAGGCATATATGCTCGAATACGGCGATGCGGTGATGGAGGTCCATGACGATGCCATTTTGCCCGGCGAAAAGATACTGGTGGTTGACGATCTGCTCGCCACCGGCGGCACCGCCGAGGCCGGCATAAAGCTGGTCGAGCGCATGGGCGGCGCGGTGGTTTCAGCCGCTTTCGTGATAGACCTGCCAGAACTGGGTGGCCGCAAACGCCTTGCCGACATGGGCATAGACACCCACTGGCTCTGCGATTTCGAGGGCGCATAGGTTTTTTGTAACTTTCCGGTTTTTGGTAACAGTCTGTTCATCAATTAACCATAACAATACCCCATCCCGATGAATTCGGGGGCCACTTGCAAACCTCAGACGGCCAAAGTCTGGATCATGCCTCTCCGCTCGAATGGCGGGGGGGCATTTTGCTGTTTGGGGATTGCCCGCGTCAAACCATGTTGGCTGGCAAACGCTGCCGCCAACGCGCGGCGCGGGCGCAGCCTTGCCATAAGTGCCACGTTAAACGCGCCGCCATCGCCCCGTTAGGGGTAGCGATAAAATATATGGTCCCCGATCACGGCGGTTTGTTTTAATGCCGAAACCCAGCTCGGGGTTACGCTGTTGGCATGGTAAAACACCGCGCCGTCGGTCAGCACCCTTGCGCGGCCTTCGATCATCATCGCCGCCAGTTTTTGAACCCGCTCGTAAACCGTGGGGTTGCCAATGGTTTCAAGCTTGCCATCGCAATAATACGAGAACTGACAGGCGTTCAACCGCCCCGAGCCCTCTTTCACCACCGCACAAATAGATGCCGGAAACCGGTCAGAGTCCACCCGGTTCAAAATAACCTCCGCCACCGCCATTTGCCCCCACAGGTCCTCGCCACGGGCTTCAAAATAAAGCGCCTCTGACAGGCATTTCCACTGCTTGCCCCCCCGCGCCGGCGGCATCGCATCCAGAATTGCGCGGTTAAAGCTGGCAATGGTGGGCGCGATTTCGGTGCCCGAATGGGCGATCTGCCCGGCCGAGGCCAGTTGCGTGGCCTCCGCTTCGGCGGCCGCCCGCGCGTTGGCACCCTGAAACAGCCCGCCTATACGCCGGCGCTCGGGGCGGCTGGCCACAAAGCTTACGCCGCCCAGCTCTGCCAGACGGTCAGCGGTCAGGGTGCCCATCACCGAGCGCTCAAGCGACATCATCGCCGCGATCTGGCTCGAGACCAGATCATCGACATTATCAGGGGCTTTGGGTAGTTCGGCATTGGCGCTGGTGATCAGCAACAGCGCCGCCAGCCCGACAGCGGTGCCGGCCCCGAGAGCCAGCAATTTGGGAAACCTTGTTATGTTACTCAATCCCGGCACCCTTGAACCCCGTTGTCAAACTCTGATCGCCTGCGCGGCGGTTATTGTTGCCGCCCGCAGCCAGCCGCTACATCGTTACTTTACCCCTAAATGGATAATTTTTATGATTCGGTCAATAAGCAGGTCCTATTTGTCGCATCCGCCAGCCAACGCGCCCAAGCTTTTGGCGTGCTCAGCCGCCTGCCGTGGCCTGTAACAGGCTGGCCTGCGCCGCCGCCAGTCTGGCGATCGGCACACGGTAGGGCGAACAGGAAACGTAATCAAACCCCGCCACCTTGCAAAACCGCACCGAGGCCGGATCACCGCCATGTTCGCCGCACATGCCCAACACCAGATCGGGGTTGGCCGCGCGCCCGCGCCGGGCCGCGATTAACAGCAATTCACCCACGCCCTCTACGTCGAGACTATGGAAAGGGTCTTCGGCAAACACGCCCTGCTGCACATATTCGCGCATAAAACGTCCGGCGTCATCGCGCGACAACCCATAGGTCATCTGCGTAAGGTCGTTGGTGCCAAAGCTTAAAAACGCACTGCTCTCGGCCAGATCTCCGGCCCGCAGGGCGGCGCGCGGGGTTTCGACCATCACCCCCAGTTTATAGGCAACCGTGCCGCCGACCTTGGCGGCCACGGCCTCGATCCGCGCTTTTATCAGCTCGACCTCGCGGTTGGCCGACACCAGAGGGATCATGATTTCGGGCACCACCGCGTTACCGGTCACGGCAAAAACCTGCGCGGCGGCCTCGAAGATCGCGCGCACCTGCATTTCATAGATTTCGGGCATGGTGATACCAATGCGCACCCCGCGTTTGCCCAGCATCGGGTTGACTTCGCTTAATTCGTCGACCCGGCGCGCGACCTGCACCACGCTCATGCCCATCGCCTGTGCCAGCGCGGCAATGCCGGCCGCGTCAACCGGCATGAACTCGTGCAGCGGCGGGTCAAGCAGGCGGATGGTTACCGGCTGGCCGCGCATGATCTCGAACAATTCAACAAAATCGGCCTTTTGCATTGGTAGCAAACGGTCGAGCGTGGCTTTGCGGGCGCCGGCATCGGCGGCCAAAATCATTTCGCGCATTACCTGCACCCGCTCGGGGGCAAAAAACATGTGTTCGGTGCGGCAAAGCCCAATGCCGTCAACCCCGAAACGGCGGGCCAAGCGGGCGTCGCTGGGGGTGTCGGCATTGGCGCGCACCTGCAATTCACGCACATCATCTGCCCATGCCATCAGGGTTTTGAACGGGCCGCCAAGATTGGGCTGGGTCATGTCAACCGTGCCGGCCAGCACCTGCCCCGAGGTGCCGTCAACCGTCACTTGCGCCCCCGCCGCCAGTCTGCGCCCGTCGGGGCAAAGCAGCACACCGTCGTCGAGCCGCAATTCGCCCGCGCCGACAATGCACGGCACCCCGAGCCCGCGGGCGATTACCGCGGCGTGGCTGGTCATGCCGCCGCGCAGGGTCAGCACCCCGCTGGCGGCGTGGATGCCACGAATATCGTCGGCGCCAGTCTCGACCCGCACCAGTATCGCCGCCTGCCCCTGTGCTGCCATGGTCATGGCGGCCTCGGGGGTAAACACCACCCGCCCGGTGGCCGCGCCGGGGCTGGCCGAAAGGCCGGTGGCCAGAATATCGCGGGTGGCGTTTTCCGCGATTTGCGGGTGCAGGTGGTCGCCCAGCGCATGGGGTTCGGTGCGCAAAATCGCGTCGGCCCGGCTGATAACCCCGGCCTCGGCAAGATCTACGTTGATGCGCAGTGCCGCCACCGACGAGCGTTTCGCCGGTGCGGCATCCAGCAGCCACAACTGCCCATCCTGCACCGTGAATTCAACCTGAAACGCATCGCGAAACCCCTGAGACAGCGCGCCTCCGGCCGCCAGAAGCCCGGTTCGCACGGCGGCGGGCAGGGTGTCGACCGCCCGCGCCGTTCGCGCGCCGATCAGGGCATCCTGCCCTTGGGATTGCGGCAGATACCGCCCCCACAGCCGTGGCGCGCCGCTGTGGTCATCAACCATCTGGGCCGCCCCCGCACCGGTGACGCCGCGCCCGATCCCCAGTGCCATGCGCTGCACGATCAGCGCAACACCCGCGCCATCGGGGGCACCCTTGGCCTGCCGCAGTATTTTGGCCGAGGGGCGGTTCCACGCCCGCGCCATGTGCAAAATACAGGCCTTTAGCTGCGCGGCGGGGTCTTGTGGAAAGTCTTCGTCGGTCTCGAACCGGTAGCTGGCCTTGCACTGCGCGATGCGCGCGGCCCCGTCGGGCACGTCAGAGTCAAAATCCTCGGGCTCGAGACCAGCTACATTGGTGGCGTAGCTTTGGATAAAGCGGCGGTAAAGCAGATAGGCGGCATCGGTGCCGACATCGGGCAAGGTGCTGTCGCTAATCCCGATATTGAGAATCGCGGTCGGCCCGCCCCAATCGGGGTTCAGCGGCGAGGCCCGCAGGGACAGCAAACCGTCGAGCAGGCCGGCGGGCATGGCGGGCACAATGCCGGTTTCGGCAATATCGGCAACGGCGGCCGCCGACAGCGCCACCGCTTGTGGCACCGGCAAGCCCAGCGCCGCCATTTTGGCCAGACGACAGGCGCGGGTGCCATGCACCTGCACATCAGGCTCGGAATTGCCGTCAAGGAAGATCATCACCAATGCCCCGCGTTTCGTTGCAGTGCAGCATAGTGGGTGCGCCCGCTTTGGCAATGGGGAATATGACACAGGTAAAAACGGGGCAGGCACGAACTGTTCAATTGACCCCCCTGTAGCAATTCCCTATTGAGAGGCAACGAATTGCACGGGGCCACGCTGATGGAAAAACCACGATCCTTTCAGGAGATCATTTTGCGCTTGCAGGCCTATTGGGCCGGCAAAGGCTGCGCCATTTTGCAGCCCTATGATCTGGAGGTCGGGGCGGGCACCTTTCACCCTGCCACCACGTTGCGCAGCCTTGGCCCCAGGCCTTGGGCGGCGGCCTATGTGCAGCCCTGCCGGCGGCCCACCGACGGGCGCTATGGCGAAAACCCCAACCGGATGCAGCATTATTACCAGTTTCAGGTAATCCTTAAACCCAGCCCGCCGGATTTGCAGGCGCTTTATCTTGGCAGCCTACAGGCGATCGGCATTGACATGGCGCTGCACGACATCCGCTTTGTGGAGGATGACTGGGAGTCCCCCACGCTGGGCGCCTGGGGCTTGGGCTGGGAGGTTTGGTGCGACGGTATGGAAGTATCGCAATTTACCTATTTTCAGCAAGTCGCGGGCATGGATTGCAAGCCGGTCTCGGGTGAGCTGACCTATGGGCTGGAGCGCTTGGCAATGTATGTGCTGGGGGTTGACCATGTCATGGACATGCCGTTCAACGCCCCCGATGCCGCTGTGCCGCTAAGTTATGGTGATATATTCCGGCAGACCGAGCAGGAATACTCGCGCTGGAACTTTGATGTGGCCGACACCGACATGCTGTTAAAGCATTTCGAGGAGGCCGAGGCCGAGTGCGCCCGCATTCTGGACCAGCCCGCAAAAGACCCCAAAACCGGGCGCACGATTATTATGGCCCACCCCGCCTATGATCAGGCGATCAAGGCCAGCCATGTGTTTAACCTTTTGGATGCGCGCGGGGTTATTTCGGTAACCGAGCGCCAGGCCTATATCGGGCGGGTGCGTGCCCTGACCAAAATTTGCGCCGACGCCTTTATGAAAACCAACGCAGCTGGAGCCGTAACATGACCGGAAAAATCGTAGCCTTTGGCCTGTTCGGCTTTCCGCTGATCTTTGGCGCGGTGCTGTATTATTTTCAGTATTACGCCTATTATTATGATGTGACCGATATCACATCGATCACCGTGCAAGAGCGGGTGATCGATGTTGAAAATTACGAGGGCATCGCGGCCACATCGTCAAACCTGAAAATGCGCGGGTGCTTTACGGTTGATCCGGCTGATTTCGAGGGGCTTGAAACCACCGACACCGCCACGCCGCTAACGCCGCCAATGTGGTTTGATTGCTATGATGCCGAGCGTATAACGCTGGACCTGCAAGACGGGGCGGCGGTGGCGTATCTGGCCAAGGCAGAAGACCGCGACGGCATGAACTTGATGATCGCGGTTTACCCCGACGGGCGCGGCTATCGCTGGCGGCAGCTTAACGACAAGTATCAGGAATAGAGCATGGATTATTTGCTTGAGTTGTTTTCAGAGGAAATTCCGGCGCGGATGCAAAAACGCGCGGGCGAGGATTTGCAGCGGCTGGTCACTGGCGGGCTGGTCGAGGCGGGCATCACCTATGAAAGCGCGGCTGTGTTCACCACGCCGCGCCGGTTGTGTCTGAGCGTGTGTGGCCTGCTGGAGGCATCGCCGACATTGCGTGAAGCGCGCAAGGGGCCGCGGGTTGGTGCGCCTGAAAAAGCGATTGAAGGGTTTTTGCGCGGTGCGGGGGTTTCGCGTGATGATCTTGTGGTCAGGGCTGACAAGAAGGGCGATATTTATGTGGCCGAGATTGTCAAACCCGGGCGGTTGGCAGAGGTGGTGATTGCCGAAGTTGTGTCGGATGTTATTCGTAAATTCCCTTGGCCCAAGTCGATGCGGTGGGGGGATTCCCCGATGCGTTGGGTTAGGCCGCTACATTCGGTTTTGAGTATTTTTGAGAAGAATGAAGACGTGCAGGTGGTGCCCATAGATGTAGATGTGCCGGTTGGCGATAGCACAGAGGGGCACCGGTTTATGGGCGCGGGGCGGTTTGGCGTTTTGGGGTTTGAGGATTACGAGGCCAGGCTGAAGGCGAATTTCGTGATGCTCGACCCGGGTGAGCGCGCCGATAAAATCTGGCACGACGCCAGCAATGCCGCCTTTGCGCTGGGGCTAGAGGTGGTTGAGGATAAAGCGCTGTTGGCCGAAGTTGCGGGGCTGGTTGAGTGGCCGGTGGTGCTGATGGGCGATATCGCCGAAGATTTCTTTGCACTGCCGCCAGAGGTGTTGCAGACCAGCATGCGCGAGCATCAAAAGTTTTTTAGCGTGCGCAACAAGGCGACGGGGCGGATTGAAAAGTTTATCACCGTGGCCAATCGCGAAACCGCCGATGGCGGCGCGACGATTTTGGCGGGCAACCAGAAGGTGCTGTTTGCGCGGCTTTCCGATGCGAAGTTTTTCTGGGAAAACGACCTGCGGGTGCCGCTGGCTGATATGGCGGCCAAGCTTTCAAGCGTAACCTTCCATAACAGGCTCGGCACACAGGCCGAGCGGGTGGCGCGGATTGCGGCACTGGCGCGGGAGATCGCACCGATGGTGGGAGCTGACCCCGCCCAAGCAGGGCAGGCGGCAGAGATTTGCAAGGCCGATTTGATGAGCGAGATGGTCTATGAGTTCCCCGAAATGCAGGGACTGATGGGGCGGTATTATGCGGAAAGGGCAGGGCTGCCGCAAGCGGTGGCCAATG
>CAYWXQ010000123.1:0-7124 GCA_964462475.1 uncultured Rhodobacterales bacterium
TATAGTCTCCAGATATGTGTTACGGGCCGAGCGGTTGGGTCCGCCGGTCTTTAGGGTTACGGGTCTGAGACGGGTAAACGCACGAAAAACGCGCCGTCAGGCCTATGCCTTTGCGAATCGTTGTTTCACTAGCGCCACCGCCTCGGCGACAGCCGCGTCTATAGACAATTTTGAGGTATCAAGCAAGAGCGCATCTTTGGCGGCGACCATGGGGGCCACATCGCGGCTGGCGTCGCGGATATCGCGTTGGCGCAGATCCAACACCACGGTTTCAAGGCTGGTATCCGGGTTTTTCGCCGCTAACTCGTCAAAGCGCCGGCGGGCGCGCACCGCGTCGGTGGCAGTTACATAAAGCTTCACGTCAGCCCCGGGGCAGATCACCGAGCCGATATCGCGCCCGTCCAGCACCGCCCCGCCCGCGCGCTTGGCAAAGGTTTTTTGAAAGTCGAGCAGCGCGGCCCGCACCTCGGGCAAGGCGGCGACCTTTGACGCCGCCTGTGCCACACGCGCCGTGCGCAAGCCTTCGCGGTTCAGGTCGTTTTCGGTAAGCCCGCGGGCGATTTCGGCGGCCATACCTGGCGCGATCACCCCGCGCCCGCGCATCATCGCCTTGGCCCCGACCGCACGATATAGCAGGCCGGTATCAAGATGGGCAAAGCCGAACCTGTCGGCCACGGCGCGGGCAATGGTGCCCTTGCCAGCGGCGGCCGGGCCATCAATGGCAACGGTAAACTGCATGCTGATTCCAATTCTATTTTTTTGCCATATTAGCGGCTTCGTACCCGCATGGCTACCGATGCGGCCCATTTGACAATGCTTAACGGTCCCTGCGCCAATTTAGCCGTTTGCATTGCGCGCCATCCGGTTTACCAGTGGCGCAAGCAAAAAGGATACCCCCATGCCGATGCCGCCGCGTTTTCCGATTTCCGCCGCCGAGATTGATACCGTTGTTGCGCGTTTTTACGCCCGTGTGCGGCAAAACAAAACGCTGGCGCCGGTGTTTTTTGCCAGCATCCCCGACGACGCGGCGCGCTGGGCGCGGCACGAAGAAAAGATCGCGCGTTTCTGGCGCAATGCCATTCTGCACGAGCGCAGCTATAGCGGCAATCCGCAGCACATGCACTCGATGCGCCCAATGATAAAGCCGGCGCATTTTGCCATATGGCTGGGGCTGTTTGACGAGGTGCTACACGAAACCCTGCCCAAAAAAACGGCCACAAGCTGGAGCGCGCTGGCGCACCGGATCGGGGCCGGGCTGCGGATGGGGGTAGAGGCACGACAACAACCCGACGGCGCCCCGCCGATTTTGCGATAGCGCCAGATGTGCCCTTCCTTCAGGGCAGGCTGGAGGGCGGTAAAAGGCGGGCGGTAAAACGGCAATAGCACCCGCCCGGGATAGCAAAAACCAACGTCTGGCCACCGCAGGCCAGCGCGTTTTTATCGGGCCAGAGCATGCGCTATGCCGAGCGCTTCAGCAATACCGACCCCACCGAATATCCTGCCCCGAACGAGCAGATCAGCCCGAGCGCACCATCTTCGAAATCTGCAGAGTTTTGTGAAAACGCGATGATCGACCCCGCAGAGCTGGTATTGGCGTAATCCTGCAAAATATTGGGCTGTTCGCCGGGTTTTGGCACCCTGCCCAGCACTTTGCGGCCAATAAAATCGTTCATCGCCTTGTTGGCCTGATGCAGCCACAACCGCTTAAGTTCATCCGGCCTGTGGCCCGCCTCTTCCAGATGGCCCAGAATGTGGCGCACCACGATCGGCAGCACCTCTTTGAACACTTTTCGGCCGTTTTGCATGAACTGCATATCGCGGCGGTCTTTCACCCCGTCGGGGCGCGAACGGCGTAAAAAACCGTTATTGTTGCGGATATTATTGGAAAACTGCGTCAGGCATTTGGTTGAAAGCACCTCGAAATGCGGCCCCGTCGCATCCTGTTTGCGCGCAATCAGCGAAGCGGTGCAGACATCGCCAAAAATAAAGTGGCAATCGCGGTCGCGCCACTCCAGATGGCCCGAGCAAATTTCGGGGTTGACCACCAGAATGGCCCGCGCAGAGCCCGCCCGCACCATATCGCTGGCCGCCTGAATGCCAAAGGTCGCCGACGAACAGGCGACGTTCATGTCAAAACCAAACCCATTGATCCCCAGCAGGTCTTGCACCTCGATCGCCACCGCCGGATAGGCGCGCTCCATGTTCGAAGCGGCGACAATAACGGCGTCAACATCAGCGGCGGTTTTACCCGCTTGTGCCAGTGCTTTTTGGCACGCATCCAGCGCCATTTCGGCCATGATCCCGGGGTCGTCGTCGGAACGCTGGCGCAAGGCCGGATACATTCGGCCCGGGTCCAGAATGCCGGATTTGTTCATCACATAACGGCGCTCTATCCCGCTGGCGGCAAAAATAAACGCGCTCGAGGAAGGGGCTATCTCGGCCAGATCGCCTGCGGTAATTGCCGCGGCGTTATCGGCGTTAAACTGGTCGGCATAGGCGTTAAAGGCCACCACCAGTTCGTCGTTGCTAATGACCTCGGCGGGGGTGAAAACGCCGGTGCCGGAAATGACTGGCTGGTGCATGGGGGGCTCCTGAAAATAGTTTCAGCCAGTTGAAACCATTTTGCCCGTGCGGGTCAAGCGCCTATGCGGCCGCGCGGCCACATAGGTTAGTCGTATAGCCAAGCGGTTTTATACGCTGGAATGTGCCGGGCCAGCGCCCGCTTTGGGGTAAAGCACCACCCGGGTGTTCATTGGCACCAGCGCGTAAAGCTCCTCGACCTGCGGGTTGATCAGGCGGGCGCAACCGTTGGAAACCGCCACCCCGATGGTGCGCGGATTGTTGGTGCCGTGAATGCGCAAATAGGTATCGCGCCGGGTGCTTACGTTATAAAGGTAAAGCGCGCGCGCCCCGAGCGGGTTGTTGATGCCGCCCGGCATGCCGTTTTCATAGATCTCGCCCTCGGCAAAGTTTTTATAGGCGTCCGGGCTGCGTTCCAGCATATCGCGGGTCGGGCGCCAATCCGGCCACTCGACCTTGCGACCGACATAAAACTCGCCGGGGTGGTAAAGGTTGCCCCGGCCAATGCCAACGGTATAGCGCATGGCTTTCTGGTCTGGCAGGGTCCAGTAAAGCGCGTATTGGTTGGGGTCCACCACCACAATGCCCGGCTCGAACTCGGCGCGGATGCGCACTTCGCGCGGCATGTATTCTTCGGGCAGCACATATTCTTCGCCGATCTTGTGGGCATAGGCAGGGGCGGCCAGACCAAGCGCGCCGAGCGCGGCTCCGGAAGCGAGAAGTTTGCGGCGGTTTATCATGGGAAAATCCTTTGACAATTATTTCGGTCACTCTGCGTTCTGCAGATTAAAATGAATGGCGTTAAATTACCTTAGCTTATTGGGCGCTGACAATAACAATTCCGTTATCCGGCGCAATTTGTGGCTGTATTTCACGAACTGTGGCAGTTGCGTTGCATTAAATTGGCACCGCGTTGATTTGTAACGGGTTTGTAACGGTAAAAGGGCTATGATTCAGGGTGATTCATGCCTAAAAGAGCGCGAATCCAAAGCGCAGGAGAGCTCCATGCCCACCGAGAGAACCGAGAAGACCGCCGCGACCACACCCGAGCCGGCAATCACCCCCGAAATCATCCGCAAGCACGGGCTGAACCAAGCCGAGTTCCAGCTGATCCGCACGCTGATCGAGCGTGACCCCACATGGACCGAGCTGGGTATATTTAGCGCGATGTGGAACGAGCATTGTTCGTATAAATCCTCAAAACTTTGGCTTAAAACCCTGCCGGTTGAGGGCCCTCAGGTTATTTGCGGCCCGGGTGAAAACGCGGGGATCGTCGATATTGGCGATGGCCAGTGCGTGGTGTTCAAGATGGAAAGCCACAATCACCCCAGCTATATAGAGCCATACCAAGGCGCGGCCACCGGCATTGGCGGCATTCTGCGTGATGTCTTTACCATGGGCGCGCGGCCGATTGCGGCGATGAACGCGCTTAGTTTTGGCGAACCAAGCCACCCCAAAACCAAGCGACTTGTGCACGGGGTGGTTGACGGTATTGGCGGCTATGGCAACTGTTTTGGCGTGCCCAATGTCGGCGGCGAGACCCGCTTTCACCAAAGCTATAACGGCAATTGTCTGGTCAACGCCTTTGCGGCGGGCTTGGCGGATACCGACAAGATCTTCTATTCGGCGGCCAGCGGTGTCGGCATGCCGATTGTTTATCTGGGCGCCAAAACCGGCCGTGACGGCGTGGGCGGCGCCACCATGGCCAGCGCCGAATTTGATGACACCATTGAGGAAAAACGCCCCACCGTGCAGGTTGGCGACCCCTTCACCGAAAAGCGCCTGATGGAGGCCACGCTGGAGCTGATGGCAACCGGCGCGGTGATTTCCATTCAGGATATGGGCGCAGCTGGCCTGACCTGTTCAGCCGTTGAAATGGGCGATAAAGGCGGGCTTGGCGTGGTGCTGGACCTTGAAAAAGTGCCGTGTCGCGAGGCCGGCATGAGCGCCTATGAGATGATGCTGAGCGAAAGTCAGGAGCGCATGCTGATGGTGCTGCGCCCCGAAAAAGAGGCGGTGGCGAAAGCGGTGTTTGATAAATGGGATCTCGATTTCGCCATCGTCGGCGAGACCATCGCCGAGGACCGCTTTTTGATCCGCCATTTTGGCGAGGTTAAAGCCGACCTGCCGCTAAAAGCCCTGTCGGGCGAGGCCCCTGAATATGACCGCCCATGGGTTAAAACCCCGCCAGCAGAACCCTACAACGACGTGCCGGATATTTCTGCCCCCGAGGCCCTGCTCAAGCTGATCGGGTCGCCCAACCATGCCAGCAAAGCGTGGATCTGGCAGCAATATGACCATATGGTGCTGGCCGATACCGTGGTGCGCCCCGGCTCTGACGCCGGTGTTGTGCGGGTGCATGGCACCGAAAAAGCACTGGCTTTTACCAGCGATGTCAACCCGCGCTACTGCTTTGCCAACCCCGAGCTGGGCGGGGCGCAGGCCGTGGCCGAGGCTTATCGCAACCTGTGCGCAACCGGGGCCAAGCCTTTGGCCACAACCGATAATCTTAATTTTGGCAACCCCGAAAAGCCCGAAATCATGGGCCAGCTTGTGGGCTGCATCAAGGGCATTGGCAAGGCATGTCTGGCACTGGATATGCCGATCGTTTCGGGCAATGTATCGCTTTACAACGAGACCGATGGCACCGGCATTCACCCCACCCCGACCATCGGCGCGGTTGGCTTGCTGGATAACCTTGATCAGGTGATCCGCATGGTGCCGCAGGCGGGCGATGTATTGGTGCTGCTGGGCGAAACCAGCGGCCATCTGGGGCAATCTGCCCTGCTGGCCGACGTGCTGGGGCTAGAAACCGGCGACGCGCCGCAGGTTGATTTGCAGGCCGAACGCAAAGCCGGTGAACTGGTGCGCGCGCTGCACGCCGACGGCCTGATCACTGCCGCGCATGATGTATCCGACGGCGGTGTTGCTTTGGCGGCTATTGAGATGTGCATGGCCGGTAACTGCGGTGCCGAGGTGATCAACGATGGCCCCCTGCCCGCCCTTCAATGGCTGTTTTCTGAGGATCAGGCGCGCTATCTGGTAAGCGTGCCAGCCGGCAATATTGAGACGCTGTCGGCCAAAGCCAAAGCGGCGGGCGTGCCCGTGGCTGAAATCGGCCAGTTTGGCGGTGATTTCTTTGCCATAGACGACACCTTCATCCCGCTTTTGACCCTTAAAGACACCTTTGATACCGGCATTTCGGGCTTGCTAGGCTAGCCTGCGCCAATCTCGCCCCTTGCATGGGCGGGCCGGTTTGCTTAAATAACCTAGCAAATTAGTAAGGAGATAAACCGCATGGCCATTGAAGCCACAAAAATAGAAGCGCTAATTCTGGCGGCCTTTCCGACCGCTACGGTAAAGGTTGATGACCTTGCCGGTGACGGCAAACATTACGCCGCCAGCGTAGTCGCCGAAGAGTTCAAGGGCCTTAACCGTGTTAAGCAACACCAGCTGGTTTATCGCGCGCTCAAGGAACAGATGGCAGGCTCGCAGGGTGATTTGCACGCGCTGGCACTGACCACCAAAGCGCCGGAATAATGTCGCTAAAGGTGGTCATAATCGGGTTGGCGCTGGTGCTTGGCACTGCGATCTTGATCGAGTTCTGGCTAAAACGCGGCAAGGCTGCACGCCCTTTGGCCCAACGCATGCGCGCGGGCATGCCCGAAACCGCCGAAACCGAAAAGCCGCTCGGCATGGAGGCCACCGACCTGAAAAGCGTAGAGCGCGCCCAAAGGCTGAACGAAATTACCGCCCTGAAAAGCAAAACTGTAAGATTCAAATAACCAAATACGGAGACCGAAAAGATGACCAATCCAGCAGAACAGATTAAAAGCGACATCACCGACAACGCGGTGGTGCTTTATATGAAGGGCAACGCCGACGCCCCGCAATGCGGCTTTTCCAGCCGGATCGCCGGGGTGCTCAACTTTATGGGGGTCGAGTATAAAGACGTCAACGTGTTGGCAGATGAAGGCATCCGCCAAAGCATCAAGGATTTTTCCGACTGGCCAACCATTCCGCAACTTTATGTGAAGGGCGAATTTGTCGGCGGCTGCGATATTGTCACCGAAATGGTGCTGTCGGGCGAACTTGATACATTGCTCGAGGAAAACGGCGTATCATTCAGCAAAGACGCCGCCGACAAGGTGCGCGAAGCCAACGCCTAGCGCACGCTTCCGGCCTTGCCCCGCCGAGCGTAGCGAGGCCACCGCCCAAGCGTCTATGATGTGTTGCGAAGCAACGCAGCATAGACGGAGGGTTCCCCGCTGACTTGAAAACTGCCATTGCCTCAAGCCGGGTGCGCCTTTGCTTCGGGGAGGCCTTAAACAACGCGCGGCGATCAACGCACTCTCTTTCCCCCCCCGCTCAGCAAAGGCGGGTTTTCTGCACGCAGAAAACGATTGCCCTACGGGCCGTGGCCTCGCTACGCTCGGCGGGCTGTAGGGCGGGGGGCAGCCCGCCAAAAACCGGCCCATTTGAAGGGAGGCTCTGTTCGATTAATGTTCGATTGAACGAGGAGAACAGAGAATGCGTAAATCACG
>CAYWXQ010000124.1:0-7044 GCA_964462475.1 uncultured Rhodobacterales bacterium
ACGTTGACCGGCAGGTTTGGGTGGTTCCGGCCGATGAAGAAGGCGAAATTGTCCAAGCGATCAAAGGCTTTATCTAGGCTCGGCCAAAACTGGCTCTATCGCTGTGCCCAAGTGGCCGTATACGCTTGCAAATCGAATTGGTTAAGGTAGTCTGTGACGGGTGCGACAATCTGGTCTACACAGATTTGACACCGTTCTGTCACGCAAGTGACATGGTAAAACCATAAAATCCGCGCGCCAGTATGGCGCTAGGATGCGGGCCTGAAGTCATCAAGCCCGTAGCAACATCTCCGGGAGAGAAAAAACATGACGAAATTTATCACTGGCGTTAATCGCCGCTCATTTCTGAAAGCAGGCACCGCAGCGCTCGCCGTTCCGGCGCTGATTTCAAGCAAGGCGCTGGCTTCCTCGGGTGAGGTCAACGTGCTGATGTGGTCGGATTATCTGCCCGACAGCTACCTTGAAAAATTTACCGCCGAAACCGGCATTAAAGTGAACTATACCGGTATTGGCTCGAACGAGGAAATCATCAACAAGATGAAAGCCTCCAACGGTGCCGGCGCCGATATTATCTCGCCGACCAACAACCGTTCCTTGCAATGGGGCCCGCTTGAGCTGCTACAGCCGTTCGACATGAGCCGCATCAACATCGACGCTGTAAACCCCGCCATGTCGGCCATTGGCCCTGACGCATGGGATTTCGGCGGCAAAGGTTCTACCTGGATCCCGCATATCTGGGGCACCGAGGGCATGGCCTGGCGCACCGACCTGTGGATCCCGTCCTCGGCTGACGGCGTGCCAAGCTATGGCGAGATCTGGGCCGAGGAAAACGCGGGTAAAACCATGATTCGCGCCCATTCCGGCATGCTGACCGCCGGCCTTTACATGGAAACCCTGGGCGAGCTGGCCCCGGGTGATGTGTGGGCGGCTTACGGCTCTGAAGAGAAAATGCGCGAAGTCTGGGGTAAAATCACCGACTGGACCATTGCCCGCAAAGGCAACCTGAAACTGATCTGGAACGATGCCGACAGCCAGAAAAACGGCCTGCTTAACGGCGGTGTTGTGGTTGGCCAAACCTGGGATGGCCCGCCTTTGGCGCTTAAATCCGCTGGTGATCCGGTTACCTATCAGGCCCCGGCCGAGGGCGCTATGGCCTGGGTTGACGGCATGGCCATTCCGGTTGGTGCAGAAAACATTGATGAAATCTATGCTTTCATCGATTTCGCCTATAAACCTGAAAATGCAGGCCCTGCAATTGACGTGCACGGCTATAACTCGCCTGTTCTGGGCGCTGACGGGTTTACCGGCGACAACTACAAGAAAAACTTCGCCGAAGCCTATCCGGGCGACGCCCTAGCCAACCTGAACCCGTGGCCCGCAGAAGCCCCGTGGTATGCAGATGTGCGCACCGAGTTTGTGAACCGCTTCAAAAGCGCGTAAACGGCCTTGCAAGATTGTTTCCGGCGGCGCGGGTCGCCGGAAACCCATAAAGCGGGCGCAAAGCCCCAGAAATAAAATTCCACAACGGGGTAAAGTAATATGAGTTCTGGCGTTGACGTCACTCTGGATAATGTCTGGATCAAGTTTGGTGACTTTGTTGCCGTTCGCGAAGCCAACGTAAATATAAATGGCGGCGATTTTTTCTCGTTCCTCGGGCCTTCGGGCTGTGGCAAAACCACGATATTGCGGACGGTGTCGGGGTTTTTGAACCCTTCCGAGGGCCGGGTGCTGATCGGGGGCAAAGACATGGCGGGCATCGGCCCCAACAAGCGCCCCACCGCGCTGATCTTCCAGAACCTTGCGTTGTTTCCGCTGATGAAGGTCTGGGAAAATATTACCTTTTCGATGGAGGTCAAGGGTGCCAGCGCCACTGAGCGCCGCAAACGCGCCGACGAGCTGCTGGATATGATCGCGCTGCAAGGGCAGGGCGATAAATTGCCAAGCGAGCTTTCGGGCGGGCAAAAACAGCGGGTGGCGATTGCGCGGGCGCTTTGTGCCGAACCCGATGTGCTATTGCTGGACGAGCCGCTTTCGGCGCTTGACCTGAAGCTGCGCCAGCACATGCGCACCGAGCTGCGCGAAATTCAGAAACGGGTTGGCATTACCTTTATTTACATCACCCACGACCAGGGCGAGGCCCTGACCATGAGCGACAGCGTAGCGGTTATGCGCGACGGTATTATTGACCAAATTGGCGATGGCCACGCGGTTTATGACACCCCCGCCACCCCGTTCGTGGCCTCTTTTGTTGGTGAAAACAACGTGTTTCGCGGCAAAATAAGCGCCATCAACGGCGATGAGGCCCTGCTTGAAACCAACCGCTCGGGGGCGCTGCTTTCGCGCATCACCCCATCGGCGGTTGGCAAGCTGAAGGTCGGTGATGACGCCATGATGTTTGTGCGCCCCGAGGTGCTGAACATGGGCACAGGCAGCGATAAAACCACGATCTCGGCCAAGGTGCTGAGCGAGGCGTTCGAGGGCAACAGCTATAGCATTTTTCTTGAGGGAGACGGCGGCAAGAAGATCAAGATGGCGATGCCCAACATGGGGCAAAACCAGCGCAATACCAAAGGAGAAGTGGTCTCGTTCAGCTATGATGCCAGCAACGCCGTGGTCATGCCCGCCGGCGATCTGGCGTCGGAGTGAACCGATGAAAAAACCGATGATATTCTCGGAATTCTTCCGCAATAACGGCAAGCTGATGGGCGGCGTTTTGATGTTTCTGGTCAGTTTCTGGATCATCGTGCTGATCCTGCTGCCGCAACTGTCGATGCTTGATTTCTCGTTTCGCTTTAACCTGCCGCCGGCCGATATTGGCGGGCCAAAAGACGTATACACTCTTAAAAACTATCGGTTCCTTATCTTTGGCCCCGAGGGCGCATCGGGGGATTACAACACCGTTGACCTGATGGTATTTGTGCGCACGATTATAGCCGCGATGGCGGTGACGATCATGAACCTGATCCTGTGTTATCCGCTGGCCTATTACCTTGGGCAATCCAAGGGCACGGGGTTTATCCGGCTGTTGGTGATCATGTTGGTGATCCCTTACTGGATCAACGAAATTCTGCGGGCGTTTGCGCTGCGCATTATCTTTGGCGATGTCGGGGTGATCAACGGCATTATGATGAACCTCGGGCTGATCGACCAGCCCTATGACTTTATCAACGCCGATATCGCGCTTTATGCCGGGCTTGGCTATGCCTATATTTTGCTGATGCTGTTTCCGATGTATAACGTGATCGAAAGCCTTGATCGCAACCAGATCGAGGCCGCCCGCGATATGGGCGCAAGCTGGGTGCGCATCCATCGGCGGGTGGTTATTCCGCACGCCAAACCGGGCATTGCCTCGGGCATGACCATGGTGTTTATGCTGTCAGCCGGTGCGTTGGCGGCACCGCAGGTGCTGGGCGGCACATCCAGCCTGTGGTTTACGCAGCTGGTTTACCAACGCTTCAACAACACGCTCGACTGGCCGCAGGGCGCGGCCTATGCGATTGTGCTTTTGGTTGCCAGTATCGCGATCGTGCTGGGCTTTATGAAGCTGTTCAAAGTTAATATGGGGGACATCGGCAAATGAGGTCCAACATTATCTTCGGGCGCGTGGCGCTCACGGTTTATCTGGTTATTTTCTTTGGTTACCTGCTGGGGCCGCTGGTGGTCATGGGCATTACCGCGTTCAATTCGGCGGGTTTTCCCTCAATCACGCCGTGGCAGTGCTTTACCTATGAATGGTTTAGCGAGCTGTTTCAGGACGAGCGTATCCTGAACGGGATCAAAAACAGTTTCATCGTCGGTTTTGGCACGGTTATCCTGTCGGTGGCGATCGGGCTGGCGGCGTCGCTGGTGCTAACACAGGTCTGGCCACGGTTTCGCGGCACCTTTTACACCGTGATCATCGCGCCAATCCTGATCCCCGGCGTGGTGCTTGGCATCTCTACCCTGGTTTTTTGGCGGCGGGTTTCCGATGTGTTCGGCGAGGGAGCGGGTTTTCTCAACAACGGGCTGTTCTTGACCATCATCGGGCAATCCACCTTTATCGCCTCATACTGTATGCTGGTTTTCGTGGCGCGGTTGCAACGCTTTGATACCGGCCTGACCGAGGCGGCGCTTGACCTTGGCGCCACCCACACGCAGGCGTTTCGCAAAATTATGCTGCCGTTTATGCGGCCCGCGATCGCCTCGGCGGCGGTGCTGGCGTTTTTGGCCAGTTTCGAGAACTACAACACCACCACCTTTACTTTTGGCTCCTACCCGACGCTAACCATCGAGCTGTCGCAAATGGTGCGTTACGGCATTAACCCCTCAATCTCGGCGCTGGCGGTGATTATCGTGGCGATCACGGTATTTGGGGCCTTGGCGGTTGAGGTTTACCGCCGCCGCAGCAAAATAAAATCCGGCGATCTGGTGCAGCGCAAGGGGCTGCCGGCGTGGATGTTTGGCAATATCGCCACCATTTTGCTGGTGGCGCTGTCTTTCGTGATGATCGGCATGGTTTATACCGCGCAAGCCTATTCACCCGACCAGTGCAAGACCGATTACAACGCCGCGCGCCAGATCGAAAACCAGGTCAAGATCGACGCGTTGCGCGCCGCTCGCGATGCCCGCCAAACCGCAGCGCCGGTTGAAGGCGCAACACCCCAGACCCCCGCCGCACAGGGCGGCGGGGCCGGCACGTTTGGCGGCGTGTTCGCCCCCACTAATCTGGAAGGCGCGGCCGGCCAAGGCAAAACCCCGGCGCCCGAGACCCCGGCACCTGCGGCCCCGGCCTCCCCCTTTGGTAGCGTGTTCGCCCCCACCAATCTTGAGGGCGCCGCCGGCACCAGCGGCAACTAGAGCCCCCAAAAACCAAGCGGCGCGATTAAACCCGCGCGGCTTTTGCCTGCCTGCCGACGCTGTGCCCTATCCTGTCTTGCATCCTGCTTGCTTGCGCCCTATTCTGGCCCCACCTCGGGGGGCCTTTTTGGCTGAGACGCATGTCGCGGACCCGTTGAACCTGAACCGGATCATGCCGGCGTAGGGAAGGTATGGGTCTCCCCACACTTGACTTGCGCCGTAGCAATAGGAGAGAGAGAACCATGAAGAAAATCCTTTTCGCTGCGGCCCTTAGCCTGCCTTTTGGCAGCCTTGGCGCACAAACCATCCCCGAATTAACCGTCTATACCTATGACAGTTTCATATCTGATTGGGGCCCCGGCCCGCAGATAAAAACCGCGTTCGAGGCCACATGCGCCTGCACGCTCAACCTTGTCGGTGCCGGTGACGGCGCTGCCCTGCTGGCGCGCTTACGGCTTGAAGGCGCGCGCAGCGAGGCCGATATTGTGCTCGGGCTGGATAATTCACTAATGGAGCAGGCCCGCGATCTTGGCCTGTTTGCCCCGCTCGCCGCCGCGCCCACAGGGCTGGCGCTGCCGGTCGCGTGGAGTGACGACACCTTTGTGCCGTTTGACTGGGGCTTTCTGGCCTTTGTATATGACAACACCAAACTAACCACGGTGCCCGACAGTTTTGTGGCTCTGGCAGCCTCGGACCTTAGCATCGTGATACAGGATCCGCGCTCGTCCACCCCCGGGCTGGGGCTGGCGCTGTGGGTAAAGGCCGCCTATGGCGACGGTGCCGCCGATATCTGGGCCGGTCTGGCCGATAACATCGTAACCGTCACCAAGGGCTGGTCAGAGGCTTACGGCATGTTTTTGGCCGGCGAGGCCGATATGGTGCTTTCCTACACCACCTCACCGGCCTATCACCTGATCGCCGAGGGCGACGCGGGCAAATCGGCGGCGGCGTTTACCGAGGGGCATTATTTGCAAATCGAGGTCGCGGCCAAGCTCGAAAGCACCGACCAAAACGCGCTCGCCGACCGGTTTTTGGCCTTTGTCACCAGCGATGCCTTTCAAAGCGTGATCCCCGAAACCAACTGGATGTATCCGGCCACGGCCATCGCGCTTCCGGCGGGGTTTGACACTTTGATAACCCCGCAACCGGTTGCCGGGCCGCTGACCATCGCAAACGCCGCCCGACAAGCGGTGGTTGACGAATGGGTCACCGTGCTTAGCCGGTGAGCGTCGCGCTAAAAACCCTTGGCATTGCCGCGCTTTTTGTGGTGGCAATGCTGGTGCTGGCCCCGATCATCGCCCTGCTGTCAAAAGCCGGTCTGAATGATCGGGCCGTATCAATCTGGCCTGCCATTCGTTTTACGCTGCTGCAGGCCGGCTTGTCGGCAACGATCAGCGTGGCGCTGGCGGTGCCGCTGGCCAAGGCGCTGGCGCGGCGGCGGTTTTTTGGTCGCGGGCTAATGATCTCGCTGCTGGGGGCGCCGTTTTTGCTGCCCTCGATTGTGGCGGTATTCGGCCTGCTGGCGATCTGGGGCCGCGCGGGGCTGTTTAGCGATATTTTAGCGGTTTTCGGGCTGGGCCCGCTAGATATTTACGGGCTAAAGGGCGTGGTGCTGGCGCATGTGTTTTTTAACCTGCCGCTGGCCACGCGGATGCTGCTGCAAGGCTGGCAGGCGGTGCCGGTTGAACATTACCGCCTTGCCGCCCAGCTTGATCTGGCGCCGCGCGCCAGTGTTGCGCTTTTTGATAGGCCGGTCTTGCGCGGCGCGGCCCCCTCGGCGCTTTTGGTGATCTTTATGCTGTCAATGTCGAGCTTTGCCGTGGCGTTGGCGCTGGGGGGCGGGCCCAAGGCCAGCACCATAGAGCTGGCGATCTATCAGGCGTTGCGCTTTGAATTTGATCTGGCGACCGCCGCGCAGCTGGCAATGGTGCAGTTGTTGATCGGGCTGGTTGCGGCAGGGATGGCGTTTTATTTTGGTAAAAACATGCGGCTGGGCGGCGGGCTGGGCGCGCCGTTCCAAAACTGGGATACGCGGCGGGGGCCACGGGTGGTGGATCTCACAATTCTGCTGACGGCGGCGATTTTTATTACCCTGCCGCTGCTGGCTATACTGCTAAAAGGGTTAGTCGTATTGGTCGCTGGCTGGCCGTCCGGGCTGCTGGCTGCATGGTCCTCCAGTCTGGTGGTCGCGCTGGTGTCTGCGACCTT
>CAYWXQ010000125.1:0-6983 GCA_964462475.1 uncultured Rhodobacterales bacterium
AACGCTATCACAATCATACCCCCAGCCCCCGCCAATACCCAACAGATACCAACAACCCCAAAATGAAGAATATGTAGAATTGCGGAAAGATGAATGGCGCGCCAACCCGCAGCGATCCGTAAAGCATAAACAGGCCCGAAAAAGCAAAAAACTGGGCCGCGATATATGGCGCGCCCCCCATATTTTGGCCGAATGCGGCCAGCCCCAGCCAAATGGCACTCAACACCATAATCGCGGTTATGGCATGCCATATCACCGAGATCACCGCTTTGACATCCGCGGCAAGCCCGCTTTGCAAAACCGGCTGGTGGATCGCGGGGCCGCCCCCGATCACATGCGCCCCGATTGTCAGCACGCTCAGCGCTGTTGCTGCCAGATACCAATAGTCCATTCCACCCTCCATACGGTTTCGTATGTTGAAGCAGCTTGCACCCCGCCTGTCAATACGCTACCGTATGGAATGAAAAAAAACCTTACAAAGCGCGACTGGCTACAGGCGGGGTTTCGCGCCCTTACCCAATACGGCCCCTCTGCACTTAAGGCCGAGCCTCTGGCCAAATCCCTTAAGGTCAGCAAAGGCTCTTTTTATTGGCACTTCAAAGATATAGCTGATTTCAAAGCCGCGATGATCCAGCATTGGCAACAATCGGCCACGGCGGATATCATCAGCCAAATCAAAGCTGGAACCAGCAAACCAGAGCTGCAATTGCGCGCGCTAATCGCCGCATCAACCGCACTGCCCCACAGTAATTATGGTGGCCCCGCCAGCGAATCGGCCATTCGGGACTGGGCCAGATACGAAGCTACCATCGCCAAAACCATTACAGAAATTGACCAAAAGCGTCTTGCCTTCACCGCCAGCCTATTCGAGAAATACGGGCAAAAAAAAACCCAGGCGCACCAGTCGGCCCGCCTGCTATATAGCGCCCTGATCGGGCTTGATACCCTGCATGTTTCCGGCCTTTCCAAGCCAGAAAACGATCTTTTAGCTCTGCTCGAAATGCTTCTTGACGCTTGAACAGGTTCCCCCTGACGGGCAGCCACCCCTATACCGCGCGCGGCACCGCAAGTTCAAGGTAATGCACCGCCAGGCGCACCGTGCCGGCAGCAAACGTGCCCGCATCGGCGCTTAGCAGCAGCGGCGTATCGGCATAATAGGTCAACGGCTGGCCGCTAACCCCCTTGGCCCACGAGTTCAGCGCCAGCCCCAGCCCGTAACCATAGCGGGTAGCCGCCCCCGGCACCCCGACCTTCCAACTGGCAACACCGGCGCCGGAAATGGCCGAGATCACCCGCCCCGTTACCCCGATCACCTGCGCGTTTTTCGGAATTACATTCACCGTGGTCGAGGTCGCCCCCGCCGCCAGCACATGGTCGATCTCGGCAATGCGCCAGCTGGTGCCTGCGCCTCCCACGCTGACCACAATCGCGTCAGGCTGCCAGTCGCTGCCATCATGGGTCAGGGATTCGCCGGTGGTTTCATCCCAGCCACGCCAGCCGGTTTTGGGGGTTAAAAACACCCAGCCGCCATTGGCCTGAATGGCGATATTGCCATCTTGCCCCACCCAGTCACCGGTTGCCCCCGTGCCCACGCCGTAAGCCGCGCCGTTGATCGCTACCGGCGGCGTGGTCACATTGCGCGCCATCAGCCGCAGTTGCGCCACCGCATCGGCACGGGCAATCGCCTCGTTTACGGTCACATGTTTTTGCGCCTGTGCCGCATCGAGCAGCGGCATTTTAAAGTTATATGTCTCAGCCATTTATGGTTATCCTCGCATCGGGGCCAGCCCCATAAGTTGTTGAAATTTGTGCTACTTCTATGTCAAACGGCACCACCGCCCCGTCTGAACCCTGCGCGGCGGCGCTATATGCCCAGCTCGGCGCCCCCACGCTAACCTCACGCAGAACCGCGCCGGATTTCACCACCCGCAACCGATAGCGCTCGTTTTCTTCGCCAAGCGGCACCTCAAGCCCCGCCCAGCTATCGCCGTCTATCCTTGTGCGGCGCACCCAGCCAATTGCCAGATCACCACTGCCCGCCGCGCTTAAATGCGCAGGCGCATAGGGCCGCAGCCCGACCCCCTGAAAGCTGTCGGTAAAATGCACATAACGCGGACTGTCATAGCCCAGACTTGCCGGTCCGACCCGATAATGCCGTGGCAAGCCACGGCGCGAACTCGGCACAGCAAGCTGCACCTGTGCGCCGTTGAGCAGCACAAAATCGCTGCCGGCAGGCCAGATATCGGGCATAATACCATCGGTGCCCGCCTGCCCGCGCAAAAAGCCCGTCAGGCGGTATTCATTGGGCGCAATCAGCACGGCATCACGAAACTGCAGCACCTCCCAATCGCCGCTGCCATTGCGCAGCGCCGCCAGATTGGCGCCGTTCAGCACCTCTAGCACCGCGCGGCTTTGCAGCGCCCCGCCCGAGACCCGCACCCGCACCGCAACCTCGCTCCAGATCGCGGGGGTGGCGCGGGGCAGTGCATCTAGCAGCACGCCCATGGTCGCCTTGCGCGGCACGCTGGCCTCCAGCAAATACCCCGCGTCGGACGGGGCCGAGAACACCGCCGCAGGCCCCGGCCACGGGGTGGCGGTTACGGCCATGGTTGGCGCGTGCGGTATTTCATCGCCGCGCAGCAATGGCAGGTCCATGAACTCGGCATAGACCGGCCCCGCCGATACCGGCACCCCGCGATCAAACAACCGGTCAGGGGCCAAAGCGGGCCGGTAGACCCCGGGCTCAACCCGGGTTGCGCTGATTTTTCTGAGGCCGAAATCCTCAACCCTGTCAATGCGGTAGCGGGTTTCAACCCCGTTATCATCCAGCGCCACCACATCACCCGCCGACAGGCGCAACCGGCTGGGCGGCAGGGCAAATTCAACCCCGTCACGGGCAATGCGCGCCTCGGCCAGCCAACGCGCCGCCACCGCTTGCGCCTGCCCGCTAGACAGGGCGAGTGGCAGTTCTGAACTGCTGATCCGCGCTGTGCCCTCGTCGGGAAAGGCGGCCTCTGCCGCGCCGCTTTGAAAATCGTTCATCGGCTCGACATAGCCAATGCGCACCCGCGCCGCGACCTCGCTTTCGGGGTTTCTGGTCAGGCTCAAGGCGGCATCGTTTGCGCCCTCGATCGCGAAATCATCCGCGCCCAGCGCCGCTTCGGCGCGCCCGTCAAGCGTGCGAAACACAATTTCGCCGCCCGCTTCAAAGCTTTCAAACCCGTAGGCCAGCATCAGGGGTTGCAGGGATTGCCGCGCGGTTTCATTGCGCGCCATCAGCGCACCGGATACCACGCCGTAAAGGGCGTTGGTATTCACCGCCCCCACCCCGCTGCGGGCGCAAATCTCGCGCACCACACCGTCAAGCGGTGCCGCCGTTACCCGCCCCGATATCCAGTGCCCGCGCGCATAATTGGCGCCGTCAGACCACACCGTGCCGCGCATCGGAAAGTCGGGCCAAGGCCGTGCATCCCATGCCCAGACATGGGCGCGGCTCATTTCAACCATCCGGCCGGTGTATTCGTCTGAAACCGGGTTATTGGCGGCATCTCCCCAATAGCCTGCAAGTGCGCGCAAATACTGCACCTGAATAAAATCATCCCGCCCGCCATTGCTGGAATACGGCACCTGTGATTCAGCCGATTTGGGGTCCAGAAACACGTTGGGCTGGTTGGTGCCCTTGTCAATTGCCGGACAGCCGATTTCGGTAAACCAGATCGGCTTGCTTTGCGGCAACCAGTCGGTATAGGCGCTGTTTTGCACACCACCAATGCGGTTGCGGTGGCCCTTGTGCCACCAGCTTGCAATATCTTTATAGCGATAGACCCAGGCCTCGTTATATGCCCCGTCGGTGATCGGGGTGCGCACCTGAAGCGCGCGGGCCTCGTCATTGGCGTAATACCAGTCATAGCCTTCACCGCCAGCGATATTGCCCTTCAGGTAATCAAGATCATAGATCGAACCATGGGCGGCATCGGCGTGGTTTTCGCCCTCGCGCCAGTCAGACAGCGGCATGTAATTATCGATACCGATAAAGTCGATATTGTTATCGGCCCAAAGCGCATCAAGATGAAACAGCAAATCACCCGAGCCATCGGCAGGGTGATAGCCAAAATACTCTGACCAATCAGCGGCATAACCGATTTTGGCGTTTGGTAAAATAGCCGCAACATCGGCCGCCAGCGCCTTTAATGCCGTCACTACGGGGAATATCTCTGGCCCCGCGCGCAGCTGGGTCAGCCCGCGCAGCTCTGAGCCGATACAAAACGACTCAACCCCGCCCGAGAGCGCGCAAAGATGGGCGTAATGCAGAACAAAGCGGCGATACGACCACTCATTGGGGCCGCTATAGGCCACGCCCACACCGGCTGGCGTAAAATCGCCCACTGCTGCCGTGCCAAAAAACGCCGCGACCTCGGCATTGAGTGCGGCGGTTTTATCGGGGGTGCCGGTTTGGCCGGGGGCGAGCGAGGCGGTGATCCGCCCGCGCCACGGAAACGTAGCTTGTTCACCCCCGCCATAAGGGTCGGGCAGGCCGTTGCCCGCCGGAATATCCATCAGGATAAACGGGTAAAACATAACCGCTTTGCCCTGTGTTTTGATCGCGGCAATGCTTTGCAGCACCGATTGGTCGCTGGGGGTGCCGCCGAAATTCGGGCGGTTATCAGCATCGCGGCTCATCAACGGCACTTGCGTGCGCCCGGCCCCGCTAACCTGCCACGCCATAGGGGTGCCATCGATCAAAGCCTGCTCGACCTTGGGCGCAATGCTGCAAGACCCGCAGCGCAGATCATCACCAAACCAGCTGACGACCAGCGACACGCTTTCGCAATTGGGCAGATCCCCCGCCACTTGCGCGAGTGAAACCTCAAGATCGGTAACCCCCGCATCGTTATTGGTATTGGCAGCGCGGTTTTCACCCTTGCCCTGATTATAATACACCGGCTCGGTCGCCAACGCATATTCGCCAGAGCCCGGAATAAGCGCCACCGCGCGCACAAGGTCAGCGGCTGAATCGGCGCGCGCGCGGATGACCTCGAAATTGAACTGCGGCACGCGGTTGCCAAACTGGGTAATATCGAGGTCCTCGAACACCACATAGGCCACGCCGCGATAAGCCGGCGCCCCACCCTCGACCGCCACAATCGCGGGGTCGGGCATTTGGGTCTGGCTGCCCACATGCACACGAATATTGATGCCCGACATATCCAGCCGCTTGCCATCGGCCCAAACGCGGCCAATGCGGGTGATCTCGCCTTCGCATAGCGCAATCGCCAGGCTGACGGAATAGCTGAAATCACGGGTTTGCGGGCCAAGCCCCTTGCCCGAGCCGCCAGTGGCGACGTTTTCCAGAAACCGGCTGGCCCATATAACCTGCCCGCCAACCCGCATCGCGCCATAAACCTGCGGTATCGGCTGGCCCTCGGCCGCGCCCTGAATGCGCAGGGTATCGACCCGCCCCTGTTCAACGGGGGCCGACCCACCAAGCAGCCCCTGATCAATGATATTGCCAATGGTGCCGCCGACCGCGCGGCCAATTACCGCCGCGCCCAAACCCAGCACAGAGCCACCCACAGCGCTGCCAATCGCCCCGCCTGCCGCGGCCAGTAAAATTGTCGCCATGTCTATGCTCTCCTGTCAGGGATTCTAAATTTACCGGCTATGCGCCGCGCCCATGCGGGGGTCAGCGGGCTTTCAACCACGCCGCGCCCCGAATAGGCATGAATTATTTTTTCTGCGCCAACCGTGTCATCCGACAAGATCGCCACATGCTTGACCACCCCGCGCCCAAGGCGAAACAGCAGCACATCGCCCGGCGCGGCTTTGCTGACCGCACGCATATGCCGATGCGCGGCGGGCAACAGGCGCTCGACCCCGTCGGTTTCGGCCAGATCGGGCGTATAGGGGCCAGGGGTTTCGGGCTCGCACCCGTGCAATTCGCGCCAGACCCCGCGCAACAGCCCCAGACAATCTGCCCCCGCCCCTTTGCAGCTGGCCTGATGCTCGTATGGCGTGCCGATCCAGCCCCGCGCCAGTGTCACCACGCGGTTAGGCACTGCGCAGGCTCCCGCCATTATTCACCCCGTCACTGCGCGGAAAATCTGAAACCCAGTCTTCACCCGGAATGCTCGGAAAGCCGCGAAAGTTTATGAAATTATTGAACTTTTTCTGGCAGGTCTCGGCGCGTTTGTCACAGCCGACCACCAGTTTGGCGGTATCGCCAACCGCCACCGGCGCGCGCAGCTCTTCCCACAGTTCAATATCGCGCAGCTCGGGCGTGCCGGTATCGACCTTGATGATCGAGGTCACCCCCGCATTGGCACCGGTGATCCAGCGCATTTGCCCGTTGGCAAACCAGCCGCTATCAGCACTTGGCACCGCGCTAAGCTGTAGCCGCCGCGCGTTGCTGATAGCCTGCACCGCAACGGTTTCAACCCGTCCGGCAATGGCCAGATCAACCCCGCAGCGCCCGTCGCCCAGCGTGGCATCACAGCCCGGCACATAGCCACGGCCAAGTGGTTTGTTCAGCCCTTCGCTGAGCGAGCGCAGCTCAACCTCGAAGGCCGCACTGCCGCGCCGGATCTCGCCCATGGTGCCGCGAAAAACCACCTCGCGCACCGATACATCGGCCCAGTTGACCAGCCATTGCACCACTTCGCTACGGTCAAACCTGCCCGCCAGAATATCGGCATCCGTTAAGCCCGTAGCACTTAGCGCCCCCACCGCTTGGCCATTGTCAACGCTTAAGCCGGTGCTGGTTTCAAGCGCCGAGGCATCCATACCCGTGCCCGCCAAAAACACCTGCCCGCCAAAGCTTAAATCGCGGTCATGGTCGGTAAAACCAAAACTAACCCCGTCTGCGCGCACCACCTGCCAGCAGCGGCAAATGGTGGTGGCGCCGCTATCGAGCAGCGCTTGAAAACCGGATGAAATCTGCATCAGACCCGCACCTCCACCACCGGAATTGACGGGATTTCACCGGC
>CAYWXQ010000126.1:0-6867 GCA_964462475.1 uncultured Rhodobacterales bacterium
GGCGGCATTTTTGCAACAAGTGGCAAAAATGGCTGGCCGGCGGCGGTGGCCTCGCTGCGCTCGGATCGCCGCTTGCTGTAAGCGGCAGTGCAATACTGGATGAAAAGTCCCGGTTTGTGGTGGTATGCTCTACCACCACAAAAAGGAAGCACGGTGGGACCAGTTTCCCATGGAAGCGCTGCGCACCATTGCCTGAAAGGGTATGCGTAGGCATGCTCGAGAAGGGACGCACGCGGTTACAGCGCTGATGCAGCGATCGCAAGCTTCAAGCGCAGCGCGAAGAAGCCGGGAACTGGGCATCAACGACAAGACCGTGGCCAACTGGCGCAGGGTAGCGGCTGCGGCGCAAGGTCCGCGCGGTTGTAAACGAAAAAGGCCAGTTAATACTGATGGTTATCGCAGGTGGGCAGGTGCATGACAACCAGGCCAATCCGGCACTATTTAAGGCGGGATTAAACGCACGGTTGGCGGTTGCAGCCGACAAGACCTACCGCAGCACGGCCAGCCGACAGCAGGTCGCGGATGAAGGCGCGCTGGCGTTACCTCCTCAAAATCCAATGCCAAAACCCCGATCCCGCCCGAAACATCTGCCCCTTGGGTCAGGTTAGCGCCGCCGAGCGCAGCGAGGCCACGGCGCCGCCAGCCATTTTTGCCATTTATTGCAAAAATGCCGCCGCAGGCGGGCCCGCGCTATCCGTTTTTGGTGATCTCTAAAAACGCCGCGCCGAAACGCGCGGCTTTTTGCGGGCCCACACCGGATATCCGCACCAGCGCCTCCAGATTTTGCGGGCGCTGGGCGGCGATTTTGGCCAAGGTAGTGTTGGCGCAAACCAGATAGGTATCAACCCCGCTTTCACCGCGCACCAGTGCCAGTTGCGCCGCTTGCAGCCGGTCAAATAACGGGCCAGAGTCGCGGCCCGCCAGCTTGCGCCGCGCCGGGTGCACCCCGGGCGCGGGGGTTTGGGTGATAACCTCCAGAAACAGCGCGCCGTAACTTTCCAGCTTCATACGGCCAACGCCGCTGACGCGGGCAAATTCATCGAGATTCTGCGGCTGGTTGCGGGCCATTTCCGATAGCGCCTTGTCGGCAAAAACCACATAGGGTGGCACGCGGGCCTCGGTGGCGATTTTAGTGCGCAGCGCCCGCAAGGCCGAAAACAACGCCTCGTTTTCCTCAGACACCAGCGCGACGGGGCGGTGCACCGGCCCGGCGGCGGTGGCTTTGGCGATGGTATCCTGGCGCAGCTCTATGCTGGCCTCGCCGCGCAGAATGGCGCGGGCGTTTTCCATCATCCGCAGGGCGCCAAAGCGCTCCATATCGGGGCGCACCAGATCGCGGCCCATCATTTGCCGGAAAATCGCCTGCCACGCGGCTTTTGAATACTCCTTGCCCGCGCCAAAAGTCGGCAGGTTATGATGCCCGCGCTGGCTGACCTTGGCGGTTTTGTTGCCCAGCAAAATATCTATCAAATGGCCGGCACCGAAACGCTCTTCGGTGCGCAGCATGGCTGAAAGCGCCTTGCGCACCGCTGTGGTGCCGTCAAACAGCTTTGGCGGGGTTTCGCACAGGTCGCAATTGCCGCAAGGCGCGGGCAGGTCTTCGCCAAAATAGCCAAGCAGCACCTGACGGCGGCACTTTAGCGCCTCGGCCAGGCCGAGCAGGGCGTTTAGCCGGGCGTGGTCGGCCTCTTTGCGCGCGACCGGGGCCATGCCCTCGTCTATTTGGGCGCGGCGCAGGCGTATATCGTCGGCGCCGTAAAACGTAAGCGTATCTGCGGGCGCGCCATCACGGCCGGCGCGGCCGACCTCCTGATAATAAGCCTCGACCGATTTGGGCAGGTCGGCATGAACCACAAAGCGGATATCGGGCTTGTCGACCCCCATGCCAAAGGCCACCGTGGCGCACATTACCAGACCGTCGGCGGTCTTAAAGCGGGTTTCGGCGGCGCGGCGGTCGTCGGGCTGCATGCCCGCGTGATAGGCCTGTGCCTGATGGCCCTCGGCCACCAGCGCGGCGGCCAATTGTTCGGTTTTGTTGCGCGAGGCACAATATATAATGCCGGGCTGGCCCTTGCGCGCCGCCACAAAGGCCAGAACCTGTTGGCGGGGCTTGTTTTTTGGCTCAAAGGCGAGGCTAAGATTTGGCCGGTCAAACCCGCCGATAAACACGGTTGGCGGGGTCGCAAACAGTTTGGCGATGATCTCGGCGCGGGTATCTTCGTCAGCGGTGGCGGTTAATGCAATGGTTTGCACCCCGCCCAGCTGTTGGCGCAGCGCCCCTATTTTCAGGTAATCTGGCCGAAAGTCATGGCCCCATTGCGATACGCAATGGGCCTCGTCCACCGCCAAAAGCTGCACATTCAGGCGCTTTAGCAGGGTCATCGCGCTGGCATTCGCCAGCCGCTCGGGGGCCATGTAAAGCAGCTTCAACGTGCCGTTATCGATGTGTTGAAAGACCGCCTCGGTCTCTTCTTCGGTATTCAGCGAGGTCAGCGCACCCGCCGCCACCCCCGCTTGTTGCAGGCTGGCAACCTGATCGCGCATCAGGGCAATCAGCGGTGAAACCACCACCGTAACCCCGGCGCGCATTAGCGCAGGTAACTGAAAACAAAGCGATTTACCCGCGCCGGTGGGCAATATTGCCAACACGTCATCGCCAGTTTTCACCGCTTCAACAATCTCTTGCTGCCCGGGCCGAAAGCCCGAGAAGCCAAAAACCATGTCAAGAATATGGGCGGTGTCTTTCACTGCCTAGCTGTCGTCTTCTTCCTTGGCGACATCGGCGATTTCCTCAAGGTTGACGGTGTCGTCTTCGTCGTCATCAAGCAAGGCGTCGTCGGTGGCGGCGACATCGTCGTCATCATCATCATCGAGCACCACATCGGCCTCATCCACCACCGGCGCTGCCGCGGCGGATTTGGGGGCTTTGGTTGCCGCCACGCGGGATTTACCGGTGTCGAGCAGGCTTTCGACACTAAATTCGGCACCACAGGCGGGGCAGGTCATCGGGTCATTTTGCAGGTCAAAAAACCGCACCGCGCATTTGGGGCAAGCGCGCTTTACACCCCATTCTTCTTTGGGCATCAGATTCCCCTATCAAAATTGCAATTCATCCGCCACCTGACACATGCGGCAGGGCTTTGTCAAAGGGTTTGGCGGCAGTTTGCGGCACTTTGCCTATGCTGCATGTGCGAAATGCGCTTGATGCGGTGCAAAAACCGGCGTAGCGTTGCCCAAAGGGGAAAGACAATGCTTTATCATGCCTACGAAATGACCCATGCCGCCTTGGCACCGATGCGCCAGATGGCGTGCTTTGGTCGCGATATCCTGCAAAGCCCGGCCAACCCGACGGCTGAAAGCTACCCCGCGCGGGTATCTGCTGCCGGGCTTGATATGTTTATCAAGTCGACCAAGCGCTATGCCAAGCCCGAATTCGGGCTGGAAACCACGGTAATAAACGGTGCCGAGGTGCCGGTGGTTGAGGAAATCACGCTAAGCCTGCCGTTTTGCGACCTGCGGCATTTTAAGTGCGAAACCACCGGCAAACAGCAAAAGCTGCTGATCATCGCGCCGCTTTCGGGCCATTACGCCACGCTGCTGCGCGGCACGGTCAAAGAAATGCTGCCCGAGCACGATATCTACATCACCGACTGGGTCGATGGCCGCGATGTGCCGCTAAGTGCCGGCGGATTCGACCTGGACGATTATGTCGATTATCTGGTTCGGTTTTGCGAAAAGTTGGGCGAAGACGGCAGCCGCCCCGCTGTGCTGGCCGTATGCCAACCCGGGGTGCCGATGCTGGTGGCTGCCAGCCTGATGGCCGCCGACAACGCCAAATTCAGGCCAAGTTCGATGACGCTGATGGGCTCGCCGATTGATACCGCGAAAAACCCCAAAGCACCGAACGAGCTGGCGACCTCGAAACCGCTTAGCTGGTTCGAGAATAACGTGGTCACCCGCGTGCCATGGCCAAATGCCGGCTTTATGCGCCAAGTTTACCCGGGGTTTTTGCAGCTTTCGGGCTTTATGTCGATGAACCTGGACCGCCATGTAGACGCCCATACCGAGCATTTTCATGCCCTAGTAAAGGGCGATGGCGACAGCGCGCAGGCCCACCGCCGGTTTTATGACGAATACATGGCGGTGATGGATCTTTCGGCGCCTTATTATCTGCAAACCATCGAGCGGGTGTTCCAGAAACGATTGCTGGCCGAGGGCACTTATTTTTACCGCAATACGCTAATTGACCCCTCGAACATTACCGATATCGCGCTGATGACGGTCGAGGGCGAAAAGGACGATATAACCGGCCTTGGCCAAACCGAGGCCGCCCATGCGCTGGTAAACCTGCCCGACCGGCTGCGCCAGCATCATATGCAAGCGGGGGTTGGCCATTACGGGGTGTTTAACGGCTCGCGCTGGCGGGGTATTATCGCCCCCAAGGTCAAGGCGTTTATCGCCGCGCATGGCGATGGCTGAAACGGTTGACATCGGCACCCCGCCGATTGCCGTTGAACTGCGCCGAAACCCGCGCGCCACGCGCATGACCCTGCGCGTAAGCGCGGTTGACGGCAGCGCCCGCCTGACCCTGCCCAAACGCAGCAGCCTGCGCGCCGCTAAACGGTTTTTGCGCACGCAAGAAGTCTGGCTGCGTGGCCATATCGGTAAAATACCGGCACGGGTGGTCATTGCCCCCGGGGTGGTAATTTCGCTGTCGGGCGAGTCGTTTTTGCTAAAGCCCCATAGCGGGGCGCGGGTGATTCTGGCCCCGGGCACGATATTTTTGCCGCAATCCCGCCCGGCGGGCAATGCGCTGGAAGGGTTTATCAAAACCCGCGCCCGAAGTGTGATCACAAAACTGGTTACGGCCGACGCCGCCGCGCTGGATCGCCCGTTTGCCAAGCTCGGCCTGCGCGACCCGCGCTCGCGCTGGGGGTCGTGCAATACGGATGGTAACCTTATGTTTTCATGGCGGCTTTTGCTGGCCCCGCCCGAGGTTCTGCGCTATGTCGTCGCCCATGAGGTCGCGCATTTGGCCCAGATGAACCACGCCCCCGTCTTTTGGGCCGAGGTGGCGCGGCTAATGCCCGGTTACGCCGCGCCCCGCCGCTGGCTCAAACAAAATGGCGGGCGGTTGCACCGGTTCGATTTTAAAAACGCTTGACGCACCGGCTGTTTGTGATCACAAATATCATATGGCCCATAAAACCCCGACCACCCCCGACCGCCCCCCCGCGCATGAGCAGGTCTATCGCCGTTTGCGCGGCGAGGTCATGAACGGCACCATGCCGCCGGGCCACGCCCTGACCCTGCGCGGGGTTGCCGCCGATTTCGGTTTTTCGATCACCCCCGTGCGCGAGGCGGTGCGGCGGTTATGTGCCGAAGGGGCCTTAAGCGTGTCGCAATCGGGGCGGGTTTCAACCCCCGAGCTGACCAATGACCGGATAGAGGAGCTGGCCGCCCTGCGCGCCCTGCTGGAACCCGAGCTTGCCAGCCGCGCGCTGCCCCGCGCCCACACCGTGCTGATCGACCGGATGGAAGTGCTGAACGACAGCATCGACCAAACCATTATCAATAACGATGCTGCCGGTTATGTGCGGCTGAACCTCGACTTTCACCGCTCGCTTTACCTGCGCGCCCAAGCCCCGGCAATGCTGGCGATGGTCGAAACCGTGTGGCTGCAATCGGGCCCGACCATGCGGCAGCTATATGGCAAAAAACAGCGACAATCGGCCTCGATCAACCACCGTAAAATTCTGGCGGCATTGCGCGCGGGCGACGAGCCGAGCCTGCGGCTGGCGGTGCGCCAAGACGTGCTGAACGGGCTGCGCATGCTGGTCGAGGAAACAGTGGCGCGCCCGGCGTAAAAAAAGCCCCCTCCCGCACCGCAGAAGGGGGCTTGGGGAACATGACTCTCGGAAGGCGAGCCACGCGCCCCGTCTGGTGAAGGCCGGTTTAGGGCCTGATGTAAGACCAGCCGGCCTCTTGCAACAACACCAGCTGCACCACGCCCGAGGGCACAACCACGGCTTCGTCCAACAGCGCGATCTTGCGGCCGGCCTTGGCCTCCATTTTTGCCAAAGTGTTGCCACAGGCGGCAAAGGTCAGGTTGTCGATCTCTAGCGACATGGTGGCGATGCGGTCGGCCACCGGCGAGGTATCGACGCGATACATGTTCAGCCCCGGCCCATAGGCCACCACCTGAATTTCAACGGTGTCGCCGATGCTTTCAAAATAGGCGGTCACGTTTTGCACGTTGTTCAGGGTCAGGTTCATCACCTTGGGGTCGTTTTGATCAACATGAAACACGATCTTGTGGTTCACGCCCTGCGCCATTGCTGGTGCGGCAACGGCAAAACCAAGTATGATCGCCATGACGGCGGCTATTTTTTTAAACATTACTGTCTCCCTTTTTATTGTTGTGCCGTTTATCGGCGTATGGGGCGCGGTTGGTCCACGCCCCATGTGATCAATTGGCAACCGGTATCGGCTTTAATGTCAGCTCTTCTTCGGTTGCGCGCAAAAACCCGTATGAAGCATAGATATCCTGCGCGCCGTCGCTGCCCAGATAGGCAAGAAACCGCGCGGCATTATCGGCATTGCGTCCGGTGGTCAGGCCGCCGATTGCATAGCCAACACGGCTTTGCTGGTTAAGCGGCGCTGCAATTGCCACGCCTTCAACACCACGGCCGGTGGCCTCGGCATAAACTACCTCGGTGCGCCAGACGATGCCGACATCGGCAATGCCCTCTTCGATCCGCTGCGGGGTTTCACGGTGGTGGCGCGCGGTAAACCATGTTTGCCCGGGCACGGCCCAGCAGCTTTTGCACTCGGCATTGCCGGTGACCTGCGCATAAATACCAAGGT
>CAYWXQ010000127.1:0-6857 GCA_964462475.1 uncultured Rhodobacterales bacterium
GCAAAATCATCGGTCGTTACCGTGGCCACATTGGTGCCAGTCGAGCTTTCGGCGCAGAAATGCGCGGCGGTGCCGACATAATCAAAAAAACCGGCGGCCGGTTTCATTTTATAGGCAGCCAAAACGTGTTTGCCGGCGGCAATCAGGTCTTCTTCTTTCAATGTCAGGTCGCTGTAACGCGATGTTTGGTCTAGCATGGTTTTCTCCCTTAACGGTGCTGTCGGATGCTGTTATTCCTGAATAGACAATAGGGCGGGTCTACCATAGAGTAAAATCGATTGTTTCTATAATGAGCATAGATGAAACCTATGGTAAACCCGCGTAAAAGCAATATCGTGCAAAGCCTGACCCTGCGGCAGTTGCAAATATTCGAGGCCGTGGTCCGGCTTGGCGGTTATACCAAGGCCGCCACGGCCCTGCACCTGTCGCAGCCCACTGTTTCAATGCAGATCAAAAAACTGGGCGAAACCCTTGGCCTGCCGCTGTTGGAACAGGTCGGCCGCAGCGTTCACCCCACCGCAGCGGGCCGCGATGTTTACAACACCGCGCGCGACATTCTGGGCGGGGTGCTGGCGCTGGATGATCTGGCCTCGGAGCATAGCGGCGTGGTCAAGGGCGACCTCAGCTTGGCGGTTATTACCTCTGCCACCTATTTTATGCCCCATCTTTTGGGGGCGTTTATCAACCGCCACCCTGCCCTGCGCCCGCGCCTGACCATCACCAACCGCGCCAAGATGCTGGAGCGGCTTAAATCAAATCAGGATGATTTGCTGATCATGGGGCAGGTGCCCAGCGAGATCGCGGTTGAGGCCCACCCGTTTATCGACAACGAAATGGTGGTGGTCGCGCCACCCGATCACCCGCTCTGCGCCGCCAAAAACATTTCGCTTGCACGGCTGGCGCAGCAGCGGTTTTTGGTGCGCGAACCCGGCTCTGGCACAAGGCTGGCGGTTGACCGGCTGCTGGCGCGGCAAAATATCACTGTCACCCCGTTTATGGAGCTGGGCAGCGCCGAGGCGATCAAACAAGGCGTGCTGGCGGGGTTGGGGGTTTCGGTGCTGTCACGCCGCAATATCGGGCTGGAGCTGGCAAGCGGCGATATAACCACGCTTGATGTTGCGGGGTTTCCGCTGGTGCGGCGCTGGTATGCGGTGCATCTGCGCGGCAAGCGGTTATCGCTGGCCGCGCGGCATTTTCTTGATTTCATGCTGACCGAGAGCGGCGATATTCTGGCCTGAAGCCCGTTCAGGCCGGATATACCGCCGCGATCAGGCCGCCGGGCTAGCCATATAGTCGCGCACCAACGGCACGGCGGCTTGGTCATGCGTTAGCTGGATCTGCACCACAACCAGCCCGTTATGCCGGAACCCCGCCTCGCAGGAGGCCAGATAAAACTCCCACATCCGGCAAAAACGTTCGTCATAAAGCGCCACCGCCTTATCCCAGTTTGCCAAGAACCGCTCGCGCCAGATCTTCAGGGTTTCGGCATAATGCAGGCGCAGCACCTCGATATCGGCCACCACCAACCCGCTGTTTTCTATTGCCGGGGTGATCTCGGACAGCGACGGAATATAACCGCCGGGGAAAATATATTTGCTGATCCACGGGTGCGGCACTGCGGGCGGCTGCAGGCTGGCAATGGTATGAACAAGCGCCACCCCGTCATCGGCCAACAGCGTCGACACCTTGTTGAAATATTCCTGAAAGCGCGGCGCCCCGACATGCTCGAACATACCGACCGAGACAATGCGGTCAAACTGCCCTTCAAGATCGCGGTAATCCAGCAATTTATAGCGCACCTTGTCTTCCAGCCCGCGTTTTTCGGCCTCGGCCTCGGCATAGCGCTGCTGCTCGACCGACAGCGTCACGCCCGTCACATCAACCTGCCCCTGTTTTGAAAGCGCCAACCCCAGCCCGCCCCAGCCAGAGCCGATATCAAGCAGTTTTTGCCCGCGCGCCAGCCCGAGCTTGGTGGCGATGTGGTCTATTTTGGCGGTTTGTGCTTCTTCAAGGCTCATATCCGGGCGGGCAAAATAAGCGCAGGAATACTGGCGTTGATCGTCCAGAAACAGCTCGAACAGTTCGTCCGACAGATCATAATGATGGGCGACATTTTTTTGCGCCCGCCCGACGGGGTTGTTCATGAGCGCCCGCCGTGCCAAAAACCGCAGCCGCTGCCGCAAGCCGCCGGTTGCCGCCGTGCCGCGCGTATTGAAGTTGGACATCAGATAGTCAAGCAGCGCGTATAGATCGCCCTCGACCAGGGTCAGATCGCCGGCCATATAGATCTCGCCAAAGGCCAGTTCTGGGTTGACCGCCAGCCGGAACACGTTTTTCCAGCCATTCAGCCGAACCGCGAGGCGCGGCGCGCCGCTACCGGCACTGACCACGCTGCCATCGGGCAAAAATATCTCGAGGGTGCCAAAGCGGATAAAACTGCGTAAATAGCGGCCCAGCAATTTGCGGACCACCTGCTTGCCCAGCCCGCCGCGCATCGCGGGCACCTGGGGAACTTGGTTGGAAATGCTCATCACAAACCCTCCGTTTTCACAAAATAAAAGCCCGGGCCATCAGGCGGCCCGTTTGGCAAAAAGGTTGAACAGCGGCGCAAAAACCAGTGCTGCGAACCAGCCGTAAAGCACGGTCTCTAGCAACCCGAGCAGAAAACCGGACAGCGTCGCAACACTGACCCACGGCAAAAGCGGCAGCCATGTTTTATTCATCGCGACCGACGGAAAGGCGAGGTCAAACAGCACGCAAACGCTATAGGTGACCGCCAAAAACAGCCCGAGGCTCCAACCAAGTGCCGCCACCGGAATATGCGGCGCGCGGGGTGGCTCCATGGTATTGTCCATCATAATTCTCCTTTTTCACAATGCCCGATACGGCCGTCAAGGCGGCGCTATAGGCTTCTGGATATGTAGACGTCACCAACGTCGGATTATTACAAAATTATCAAAACTTTTTTCCTTGATGCGGGGCAAAAGACGCAGTGCAAAGGCCGGTTATCCGACCAAAGCCCGATGACCGCTGATATTGCGGGGGCAGTGCAACCCCTGCAAAGGCATTTCAGGCCTCTTGGTCATGGCATGCGTGCGCCCCGCAGGCGCAGTCTTCAAATCCGTGGGCGCAGCAATAGCCGCAATGGCCAAGCAGCTTGTCGCGCAACGCAACCCGCGCCCGATGCAACCGCACGGTCAACGTGCCCACCGCCAACCCCAGTTCGGCAGCCACCTGCTTGCGCGGCTCGTTGTTCAAATCAACCCGCCGCACCAGTTCGGCATCGGCGGGTTTCAAATCGTGCACCAGCGTCTCGACACAAGCACAAAGACCAGCCAATGCCTCGGTAGCCTCACGCCGGGCCTGCGTGGTCATTTCTTCCATCGCGAAAGCCGCACCCAACCGCTCGCTGCGCCCGGACTTGCGAAAAAAATCGTTGAGCACCGAGCGTAAAACCGCGTAAAGCCAGGCATCCATCCGGGAGCCGTCACGCAGTTGTCCTTCACGCGCCAGCACCTTTATGCAAAAATCCTGCAGCACATCCTCGGCATCGGCCAGATTGCCTAGTCGCTTGACAAGAAACCCTAAAAACGCCTGCCGCCGCCCGGTTAGCGCCCGCTCAAGCGCGCTTTCGGTCAGATGGGGCATCTTTACAGATGGGTCCAATGATGGCATCTCAACTTCCTTCCAACCGTTAGTGATCAAACCAGTGATGGAACCCACCCGAATGATACCAGTAAAAATAACCAGTGCGACGATGAAAATCAACCTTAGTGACAAAAACCGACCCACACGGCCACCCCAGCCATCTGCGCCCTGCAAGCCATAGGCGCCGCACGCGCCCCGCCGAGGGGGTCTGCACACGGGGGCGAAGCCAGCGCGGGCAGGTCCCCGAGCGGGGCGCGATTTCGGGACTGTCCGGCGAACACAACCGGGGTGGGGGGAGGCTGCTTTTGCCTCGGGGCGGGCAAGCCCACCCGCTCGGCAAAAGCACGGTTTTCAGCAAAGCTGAAAACACGGCTTGCCGGCGGCCGTGGCCTCGCCTTCGGCTCGGCGGGGCTATCGCGCGCTAATATAGCGCGAAATATCCGGCCCCGAGCTTACCGATATAAGCCCGCCCAGCAGGGCCAGTGCCAAAAACCCGACCAGCGCACCGGCAAAAAGCTTTCTGTTTGAAAACGGGCGCTGGCCGTAAACCTTGCCGGTTTGGCCGTTTACCGACATCCGGTAGCGTTTGTTTTCCAGCGTATAATGGGTGATCCAGACCGGCAGCAGGATGTGCTTGAAGGTCTCGTTCGAAAACCGCGTATCGGCAGAGGTAATGATCTGCGCATCCCCCCCGATATCTGATTTTATCCAGTCGCGAATCTTGGTGCGCATGAAGACCTGACTTTCAGAATAACCCTCTTCAAGCCCGACCGTGTGGTTTTCGGCGCGAAACCCCGCCAGAAACTCGGTTTGATAGGTCTCAAGATCGGCCAGCGGCCACGGGGCCAGCGCGTCTTTGAACTCAACCGAGACCGATTGCGACCCCGATACCAGCACATCGTCAAACGCGCCCGAAACCGTGCCCGAAACCCCGGTCCAGCGCATGGTGGTGGTTTTGCCAGAGCGCACCCTGCGGCCGCGTTTGCCGGTATAATCCGTGCTCGTGTTGGCGTCATAGGTCCATGTCGGCACATAGACGCCGTTAAAGTTTTCGGTTTCGGAATTCTCGGTCAGCCCGCGCGGCGCGAACCAGCGCGCTTTTAGCCAGCTGTGCATCTTTTCATGGGCTTGGGTTTCCTGAATGGCAAAGGGCAGCAGGCCTTGGGGCACGATACTGCGTTGCAAGGTTACGTCGGCCACAATCGCTGAATCACAAAACGGGCACAGGCGCGAATGCTCATCAGGGTCAAACTCTACGCTGGCCCCGCAGGTGTTGCAGTTAAGCGAGGCGATCTCGGTGGTTTCCAGCGCCGCGCCGCTGGCGACTTGGGCGCGCAGGTCAAACTCCTCGTGTGCGGCTTCGTCATCCACATGCGGCACCTCTATTTCGGCCTCGCAATGGGTGCATTTCATCATCGAAACACCGGGGTCAAAACGCAGATCGGCGCCGCAATTCGGGCAGGGAAAATCGCGCTGGTCGCGGCGGGCCGCAGCCGGTTTTGAGGGCGGCTTTGGGGCGTTTAGCGGCGCTGGTTTGGCCCACGGGTTGGCCCGAACGGGCGGCGGGGGGGGCGGAGTCTGGCTCATCGTGCGGCCCTCGCGGCGGCTTCGATGATTTTCTCGATCCGGTAGCCAAAGGCGTCTTGAGCATACTGGATGTTGCCCGCCCGCAGCCAGTCAATAAAAAAGCTCCAGATCACAATCGCCACCAACGCCCAGATGATCGCGCCGATCCAGCCCCGGGTTTTTTCGCGGCGGGTCATGCTGTCGCCCTTGAATTCCCGAAAACCCTCGATCGACAGGGTCAGGGATTTTAGCAGCAGCAGGCCAATTGCGGCCATGCCGGCGGCCACCCCGAGCAGGGCAACGGCAAATAAAATCGGGCTATCCATTATGTTGCCTCAAAATAGTCTCCTGAAAACAAAAAACCGCCCCGCATTTGCGGAGCGGGCTAAAGTTAAGCCGTTTTTTGGCTTAGTTCAATGCAGCATCGGTGATAATGCTGGTCCACGCACCCGTGGGTTCTTTGGTGATCACGGGGTCTTCACCACCAGCCAGCAGTGACTGCACTGTGCGCTCATAATCAGCGACATCAAGCGCGCCGTTGGAGCCGGCGGTCAGCTTGGCGATTTCGCCCATCATCCGGGTTTGATGCTCGATGGTTTGCGCACCGGTTTCATCATAATCAAGCACGATCTGCGCCGCGGCTTCCTGGTTTGCTTCGGCCCATTTCCAGCCCTTCATCGAGGCGCGCACAAAGCGCACCATGCGGTCAACGAACTCGGGGTCCGACAGGTTTTCCTCGAGCACATAAAGCCCGTCTTCCAGTGTGGCCACGCCCATATCCTGATACTTGAACACCACCAGCTCTTCGGGGGTCAGGCCCGCGTCGATGATCTGCCAGTATTCGTTATAGGTCATGGTTGAGACACAGGCAGCCTGCCCCGAAAGGATCGGGTCAACGTTAAAGCCCTGTTTCAGCACGGTTACGCCGTCAGGCCCGCCATTGGTTGAAAGGCCAAGCTGCGCCATCCATGAAAGGAACGGGAATTCGTTGCCGTAAAACCACACACCAAGGGTTTTGCCGGCAAAATCGGCGGTGGTTTCAACGCCGGCATCGCGGCGGCAGGTCAGCTCCATGCCCGAGCTTTTGAACGGCTGCGCAATGTTCACCAGCGGCAGGCCTTTTTCACGCGCCGACAGCGCCGATGGCATCCAGTCTACCACCACATCGGCGCCGCCACCGGCGATCACCTGTGTCGGGGCCACATCGGGGCCACCGGCCTTGATCTCGACGTTCAGGCCCTCGTCTGCGTAATAGCCGTTTTCCAGCGCCACATAATAGCCCGCAAACTGCGCTTGCGTGACCCATTTTAGTTGCAGGGTCACGTCTTGTTGTGCCTGCACGGCAAAGCCGCCCAGCGCCAGCGCGCCCGTTAGCAGGCCTGTTTTTACGATGTTCATGTTCTTCTCCCTTGGTTGAAGGCCCCCTCACTTGCGTTGGGAGGGGTGCCAGAATGTAGCCTTACGCTCAATGAGCGCAACGATACCATAAAAAGCCGATCCGGCAATGGCCGCGACCACAATTTCCGCCCAGACCAGATCCAGCTCCAGCCGCCCTGCCCCGGTTGAAATGCGAAACCCCATGCCCACGATGGGCGAGCCAAAAAACTCGGCGACAATCGCGCCGATCAACGCCAAAGTGCTGG
>CAYWXQ010000128.1:0-6757 GCA_964462475.1 uncultured Rhodobacterales bacterium
AGATCGCGGGCCAAAGTTTAGGCCCGCCAAAAATACGCCCGGCAAAATAACCGCCAATATCAGAGGCAATAACCACCCCGACCAACCATAAAACCGGCCCCAGCCCCTGATCATTGCGCAGCACCACCAGCGCCGCCAGCGGCACCGCCAAATAAAACATCCCCAGCCCGACCCAAAGCGGGCGTTTATGGCGGATCTGAAACAAAATCACCGCCGCCAGCACCACCGGCACCAAAGCCGCGTAAAACCCAAACAGGTTGGCAGCAATCACCGCCCCCGTGGTGCCCGCCACCATCACCCACAAGCCGATATCGCTATTTTTGGCCTCGGGCAATATAAGGCGGCGAAGCTCCCACGCCATCAGGCCGCCAACCACAACCAACAGCGCGACCACAAAATCGCCGCCCTTGTAAAACACAATGCCGGCAATCGCCGCCAACACCAGTGCTGAAATAATCCGCACCAGCAAATCACCAAACTTAGCGGGCGGTTCCGGCAAGGATTCAGGCAGGGTTTCGGGCGGTTTTGGGGCCTGTGGCGTTGGCGTTTTGGGCATCTAGACCTGCATGATCTCGGCTTGTTTGGCCTCTAGCGCGGCGTCTATCTTTTTGATCGCGGCATCGGTGATGTCTTGAATCTCGTCTTGCCAGACCTTTTGGTCATCTTCAGACATGCCGTCGTTTTTGGCTTTTTTGATCTGGTCCATGCCGTCGCGGCGCACATTGCGCACCGAGATCTTGGCGTTTTCGGCATAGGTGCCGCCGAGCTTGGCCATTTCGCGGCGGCGCTCTTCGTTCAGCTCGGGGATGGGCAGGCGTAACATCATGCCGTCCATCACCGGGTTCAGCCCCAGACCAGAGCTGCGAATGGCTTTGTCTACCGCCTCGACCATGGTTTTATCCCACACGTTTACCGTTACCATCCGCGGTTCTGGCACGTTTATGGTGGCAACCTGATTGATCGGCGTGCGCTGGCCGTAAGCCTCGACATGCACGGTATCCAGCATCGAGGCCGAGGCCCGACCGGTGCGCAAGCTGCTGAAATCGCGGCGCATTGCGGTTAGCGCGCCGTCCATGCGCTCAACCAGGTTATCAATATCAATGTCTATATCGTCTGACATGGCGTTCTCCTTTTAACTTGGTATTACGGTGGTAAAACTGCCTTGGCCAGACAAAATACCCACCAGCCCCTCGGGGGCGTTAAGGTCAAACAAAATTATCGGCATCCGGTTATCGCGCGCCAAGGCGATGGCTGACGCATCCATCACCTTCAGGTTTTTTTGCAAAACCTCGTCATAGGTGACCTGCTGATAGCGCTTGGCGTCGGGGTTGGTTTTGGGGTCACTGTCATAAATACCGTCTACCTGCGTGCCTTTATACATCGCCTCGCACGACATTTCACTGGCGCGCAGGGTGGCGGCGGTATCGGTGGTAAAGTAAGGATTGCCGGTGCCGGCGGCAAAAATACACACGCGGCCCTTTTCAAGGTGGCGCACGGCGCGGCGGCGAATGTATGGCTCGCACACCTGATCCATCGGAATGGCCGAAATAACCCTTGTAAATACCCCCAGCGCTTCAAGCGCGCCCTGCATGCCAAGCGCGTTCATGATGGTGCCGAGCATGCCCATATAATCGGCCGTCGTGCGCTCCATCCCCTGTGCGCTGCCCGCCATGCCGCGAAAAATATTGCCGCCGCCGATCACCAGGCAGATTTCAACACCGGTATCATGCACTTTTTTGATCTCGGCGGCGATGCGCTCAACCGTCGGGGGGTGCAGGCCAAACTGGGTGTCGCCCATCAGGGCCTCGCCCGAAATTTTGATGAGCACACGTTTATAGAGCGGTTTGGCGGTCACTTCCCCATCCGGCATGGCATCGATTCTCCTGTTATGGCATTTTTGGCAAAATGGCCTAAATCCCCCAGTGGGGCAAGCCTAATTCCCCAGCGGGGCAATGGTAAATGCAAACCACGGGCAGAGGATCGCCACGGTTTATTATTGTAATTCACGAATTTGGTCATTGTTCACTAGATATACATATGTTTTCATGATTGTCGTTCAAGGCAGTTAGATATTCTGATTCCGGTAACAAAGGCCCATATTATGATCCGCTATAGCATCTTTGCGCTCGCCACTGCGTTAACCATACTTAGCCTCGGCTTGGTGTTTTTGTCGCTCTGGTTCTGGATCGCGTTTGTGTTTTTCGGGTTTTTCATGCTGGTGGGCATTCGTGATGTGCGCCAAAAGCGGCACGCGATTTTGCGCAACTACCCTATTTTGGGCAACCTGCGCTGGATATTTGAGTATATCCGCCCCGAAATCCGGCAATACCTGCTGGAAAGCGATAGCGACAAAGAGCCGTTTTCGCGCGACGACCGGGCCATTGTTTATCAACGCTCGAAAGGGGCCGAAGACAAGCGCCCCTTTGGCACCAAAGAGGACGTTTATGCCGCCGGTTATAGCTGGATCACCCACTCGGTGCTGGCGCGCAGCGACCTGCCATGGGATTGCCGGATAGATATCGGCAATAAAGCGTGCAAACACCCCTACTCTGCCTCGATCCTGAATATTTCGGCGATGAGCTTTGGTGCCCTTAGCGCCAACGCCATCTCGGCTTTGAACAAGGGGGCGAAAATGGGCGGGTTTTGCCATGATACCGGCGAGGGCGGCATTAGCCGCTATCACCGCAAGGGCGGCGGTGACCTGATTTATGAAATCGGCAGCGGTTATTATGGCTGCCGCAATGATGACGGCACTTTCAACGCCGAAAAGTTCGCGTTTCAGGCAAAAGATCCACAAGTAAAAATGATTGAAATAAAGCTGTCGCAAGGGGCAAAACCCGGCCATGGCGGCATGCTGCCCGCCAGCAAGATATCCGAGGAAATCGCCGAAGCGCGCGGCATTCCTATGGGCCAGGATTGCCTGTCGCCCGCCACCCATTCAAAATTCACCACCCCGCTGGAATTTGTGCATTTCTTGCAAGAACTGCGTGATTTATCAGGCGGTAAGCCGGTTGGCTTCAAGCTGTGCGTTGGCCACCGGCGCGAATTTATGTGCATAGTCAAGGCGATGCTCGAAACCGGTATTGTGCCCGATTTTATCGTGGTTGACGGCAAAGAGGGCGGCACCGGTGCCGCCCCGCTGGAATTTGCCAACCACATAGGCATGCCGCTGGTCGAGGGTCTTTCGTTCGTGGTGAACACGCTGGTCGGCGCGGGGCTGCGCGACCAGATAAAGATTGGCGCGGCGGGCAAGCTGGTAACCGCTTACGACCTTGCGCGCACCTATGCACTGGGGGCCGACTGGGTTAATTCGGCGCGCGGGTTTATGTTTTCGATCGGCTGCGTGCAGGCGCAGGCCTGCCACACCAACCACTGCCCTGTCGGCATCACCACCCAGGACAAGCTGCGCCAACGCGCGCTTGATGTTGAAAGCAAATCGCGGCGGGTGGCGAATTTTCATAAAAACACCCTAAAGGCCGTGGCCGAGATGATCGGCGCCGCCGGCCTTGGCGGCCCTGACGAGCTACAACCAAAACACCTGATGATCCGGCAAAAAAGCGGTGAAACCATTTCTGGCGCGCGCATTTACCTTAAAATGAAGCCGGGCGCGCTGATTGATGACGAGGTCGAAATTTTCTCGGAATCCTACCGTGTGCCGTGGAACAACGCCCGCACCGACAGTTTTCGCCCGTTCGAGGGTATGGAAAGCCTCGAATACAACTAGGCCCGATGATAGGGCGCGTTGGCCAGAATGCTGGCCGCACGGTATAGCTGCTCGCACAGCATCACCCGTGCCAGCATATGTGGCCAGACCATCGCCCCGAATGACAGCTTGAAATCGGCGCGTGCCAGCAATGCCGGGTCAAGCCCGTCGGCGCCGCCGATCATAAAGGCCAGATCGCGCTGGCCCTGATCGCGCCAACCGGCAATTTTGGTGGCAAAAGCCGGAGATTTAAGCAGCTGGCCGCGCTCGTCCAGCGCTACCAGCACCGCCGTTTCGGGCAGGGCTTTCAGCAGCAGCGCAGCTTCACCCGCCTTGCCGCCGCCCTTTTTATCCTCAAGCTCCAGCACCTGCACCGGCCCCAGCCCCATGCCGCGGCCGATACGCTCGAAACGATGCAGATAGTCCTCGATCAACGCTGCCTCCGGCCCCTTGCGGCACCGGCCAACGGTGATCAGCGATAGCCTCACGCCTTGTCGCGCGGGTTCACCGACCAGAGCTTTTCAAGGTCATAAAATTCGCGCACTTCGGGGCGGAAGATATGCACGATCACGTCACCGCAATCGACCAGCACCCAATCGCCCATTTCCTTGCCCTCCGAGCGGCACAACATGCCCGATACGGCTTTGATCCGGTCGGCCATCTTTTCGGCCAGCGCGCCAACATGGCGGCTGGAGCGCCCAGAGGCCACCACCATATAATCGGCAACCTCCGATTTTCCGGCCAGCGGAATATCTATTACATCCTCGGCGGCGTCCTCGGCCAGCGAGGCCAGGATCAACGCCAGCAACGCTTCTGGCGAAAGGTCTTTCAACTGGCCCGTTTCGGCCCCGTCGTTTTGGGCAGCCTTGGCCGCCATTTCAGGTTCCGATGACACGAAAACCTCCTCAACATGTGCGTCTGGCCCAGACGCGGGGTGCGCGCAGCCTAGCATAGCCAAGGGTGCGCCTCAAGAAGGCTGGCAGATAGCCCTGATTGCCCCGAAGTTCAAGGCCCGAAGTTAAACGCGCGTGACAGGGTTTGGCGGCAGAGGCCCTAATTTTCACGATCGCGAGGGGCGATCAGGCTGGTCTCCAGATACCATTTGGCAACTTTTTGCACCCCGAGCAACCGGCGAAACCCGCGCACAAAGCCGCCAAAAGCGGTGGTTAGCATCGATACCAGCCAGATCGGCGCGCCCTGCCCTGCCAGCGCCAGCCACAAAAACGGGGTCAGCGTGCGGGTGCGCCTCATTTGCAGCAGCACATTGTGGCGGGTGGTGTTTACCAGATGCACCTGCATCAACTTTGGCCGCGTTGCTTTCAGGCGTAATGACGCAAGCACATCAAACTCGTTTTTCGAGGCCACAACATTAATCATCCGCCCTTTGGGCGTTGGCATGCAGGCGCAGATCGGGTCAAACCCCGTTAGCGTCAAACTCGCCACCCCCCCGAGGTGAAACGCGTCTGTGGTATAGATAGCGGCAAAGCTAAGGCCCAGATTGGCCCCGAGCAGCGCAGCGATCCGGTGGGTAAATATACCACCGGCGCTAAAGCCCATAACCGCGCAGCGCCGATAACCCGCCACGTTGAAACGCGTTGATAAAGCGCGGCTAACCTCAAACGGGCTGATGCCGTAACCGGTTACGCCGTCACGGTAATATCGCTCCAGCCCCGCGCGGATTACCAGCACGTCTTTTGGCCCCTTTGGCAGTATTTGCAGCAATACCGACAGCGGCAAAAAGAAACCGCCGTCTTTGCCGCTGAACAGAATATAAAGGGTTTTTTGCGCGGGGGGCACGCCGGTGGTCTGGTAAACCTGCCCCGAGGCCACCGGCGGCAGCCGCACCAGTTGCGGGTTTTTGGCACTTCGCCGCCGCGCGCGGCCGGTCATATAGCGGTATTCGGGGGCGCATTTACACAGCGCTTTGCCGCCGATATCTTTTAGCTGCAAATAAAGCGTGGTCAGCGCACCCGGCGGCAGATCGTTGCTGGCCAGTTGCAGGAGGCGCTGGCGCTTGATCAGCCGCGGGGTGGCGCGCACTTCTTCCAGATAGCTTTTTGCCGAGCGGATCATGCGGCGCTGGATTGTGCCGCCAGCCAGGCGCAGAAACGCAGCATGGTCGGATGCTCCAACAGGTCTGAAAACTCGATCTCTATTGCCAGTTTCTCTTCGACAACCATGCAGAATTCAACCAGTTTCAGGCTGGAGTCAGAGACATCCCTGAATTTGAAGTCGGGCTGTTGCAGCAGCGCGGGCAGTATGGGCGAGCTTTGCGGGTTGAACACCTCGTCAATCGCTTGCAACACCGCTGTTTTTATGGGGTCTTTCATGGCAGCACCTCTATCAATACCGTGCCGGGATAAGTCAGCAATTTATGGGGGGAAGGCCCCGTTGAGATATGCCGCACCCGCATCGGGTTTTGCCGCATATCTGCGGCGATTCGCTGCCAAAGCCCGCGCGCATGGCTGCGCCCAAGGCAGGCGTGATCACCAAGGCCGAAAATATGGTCGGGGTTGGCGGCGGTTTCGTGTAAAAAACAGGTCATGTCCAGCCGGACATGACGCACGTTTTTAGCCTGCCCGCCCAGATCTTGCGGCGCGTGTTTGCATTCACGAAACAGTTCGGCCACCCCGGTTGCCGGAAACCGCACGGGCCAACCCAGCGCCGACAGTTTTTGCCCGCTCGCGCCGGTTAAAATATGGTCAAAGCTGCACGCAATCGTGGCCCCCAGCGGCTCGGCCCCGAGCATGGAAAAGGCGATTTTGGTGCCGCGCAAGGCGGGGTCAATATCGGGAAAGCGCGCGTGGCTCATCGCGATCAACCGGCCGATCTTGCCATCCAGCACCTTAATCGCCTTCAGGCTGTTATTGCCGGTTAACATCGCGTCTAGCCCCGCGATATAATCAAGCCCGCTCATGGTTAGTGACAGGCGCTCGGTGATCGGCATGGCAATATCGGAGACAATATCAACCATCCCCGGAACCCGCATTTTTTTCGCCACCAGCGCCACCGCCCAATCCTCGAAACCGGCCATATCGGTAGCAATTTCGCGCA
>CAYWXQ010000129.1:0-6756 GCA_964462475.1 uncultured Rhodobacterales bacterium
TCCTTTTTATTTATTTGACACTATGTGCTGACATTTGTCAAAAACTATGCTTAAAAGTGGAAAATGCTTAATGAAAGGGTTTGGACATGGTCCTTAACAGATGGAACGACGCCGAGGCAAAGAAATTTATGGATGCGGCGGGCGCTGATCCGGCGGATCGCGCGCTGGCGCTGCGGGTCTATACCTCGCGGTTGATCGGGGGCGACCTTAACCTTGTGCTGCACGGTGGTGGCAATACCTCGTGCAAAGTCGAGCGGCAGGATATTTTCGGCAACCCCGAAGAGGTGCTGCATGTTAAGGGGTCGGGCTGGGATCTGGGGGTGATAGAGGCCGCCGGTCTGCCCGGTGTGCGGCTTGATCCGCTGGTTAAACTACGCGCGCTAAACGCGCTTTCAGATGAAGACATGGTGAATTTGCAACGCGCCAACCTGCTTGACAGCACCTCGCCCAACCCGTCGGTCGAAACCCTGCTGCACGCATTTTTGCCCCATAAATATGTTGATCACACCCACGCCTCGGCAATGCTGGCACTGGCTGACCTGCCCAATGCCGAAGCCGTGGTGCGCGAGATTTTCGGCGACCGGCTGGTTTGTGTGCCCTTCATCATGCCCGGCTTCGAGCTGGCAAAAGTAGCCGCCGAGGTTTATGACGCCAACCCCGATGTCGAGGGCCTGATCCTGATCAACCACGGCCATTTTGCCTTTGGTGACAGTGCGCGTGAAAGCTATGACCGCCTGATTGTCCACACCAACGAGATCGAGGCATGGCTCGAAAAAACCGGCGGGCTGGTGCCGGCTGAAGCCACGGGCAGCCATGATGAAATGGCGGCCAAAGCCGCCGGTATTCTGCCAATGCTGCGCGGCATCATCGGGGCGCGTAACGCCGATTTCACCGGCAACCGCGATTTCCCGATGCCGGTGATGAACCTGCGCACTGGCAAAAATGTGCAGGCCTTTATCGCGCGGAATGATCTGGCAACCCTTAGCCGCCGCGGGGTCGCCACACCCGACCATGTGATCCGCACCAAAAACTACCCGCTGCTGCTGACCGCCGATATCATGGCCGGTGGCCATAAAGCCGTGGCCAAGGCGGTGGATGATTATATCGCCGAATACACCGACTACTTCACCACCAACAACGCTCGCTTGGGGGGCATAAAAACCATGCTCGCCCCCACGCCCAACCTTGCGTGGATAGAGGGCGTGGGCGTGGTCGGCATTTCGGCCAACGCCAAAGCCGCCGCCGCCGCCAGCGATTTGGCCGCGCAAAACATGAATGTCATGACCAATGGCGAGGCCTGCGGCGGCTTTCACCCCGTATCGCCCGAACAACTGTTTGATATGGAATACTGGTCGCTGGAACAAGCCAAGCTCGGCAAGGGCAAACCCCCTGCGCTGCAAGGCCGGGTGGTGATGATCACGGGCGGTGGTGGGGCGATCGGGCTGGCGACAGCACAATCCTTCGCCGCGCTCGGCGCCAATATATTTATCGTTGATCTGGCACAATCCGCGCTGGATGCGGCGCTAAAAACCCTCGGCGCGGGCCATGGCGGTATCGCGCTTGATATCACCGCCGAGGGCGCGGCTGACAGGGCCACTGACGCCTGTATCCGCACATTTGGCGGGCTGGATATTCTGGTCTCCAACGCCGGTGCCGCATGGACAGGCAACATGGCCGACCTGCCCGATGATACCCTGCGCAAAAGTTTCGAGCTGAATTTCTTTGCCCATCAGCGCTTTGCCAAAGCCGCCGCCAACCTGTTCAAAACCCAAGGGCGCGGCGGGCAGATATTGTTCAATGTCTCCAAACAGGCAGTTAACCCCGGCAAGGGTTTTGGCGCCTACGGCATCCCCAAAGCCGCCACCATGTTCTTGCTGCGCCAGCTGGCGCTGGAACTGGGGCCAATGGGCGTGCGGGTTAACGGCATCAACGCTGATCGCATCCGCTCTGGCTTGCTGGACGAAAGCTTTGTGGCCGAGCGCGCCAAAGCCCGTGGTATCGATGAAAAAACCTATATGGCCGGCAACCTGCTGCGGCGCGAGGTCGAGGCCAAACATGTCGGCGACGCCTTTGCCGCGCTGGCGCTTAGCGACCGCACCACCGCGCATGTGATGACGGTGGATGGCGGCAATATAGAGGCCGCCCTGCGCTAACCGCGTTTGGCAGCAAAAAAGCCGGAGAGCAACGCCGCCGCCTGCGGCTCGGCCAGCCCGGGGTAGACCTCGGGCTTGTGGTGGCATTGCGGGTGGCTGAACACCCGCGCGCCCTGCTCTACCCCGCCCGATTTGGGGTCGCTGGCCCCGTAATACAGCCGCGCGATGCGGGCGTGGCTGATCGCGCCCGCGCACATCGGGCAGGGTTCGAGCGTAACATAAAGATCGCATCCCGACAGGCGGCCGCCCCGCATGGCGCTGGCCGCGCGCAGCACCAGCATTTCGGCATGCGCGGTCGGGTCGCCCAGCGCGCGGGTGCGGTTGCCATCCTTGGCAATTACCTTGTTATTGCGCACAATAACCGCCCCCACCGGCACCTCGCCCCGGGCGGCGGCGGCTTTGGCCTCTGACAAGGCGACATCCATGAAGCTGGTAAAACGGGTCATGCGCAAGTGTCGCCTGCATTTCAGCCCTATGCAAGGGCAGAGCTTGGGTGTATGCCCGCCATTATGGAAAAAGATGCAAAAACAGGCGAGCGGATCGCCAAGCGGCTGGCCCGTGCCGGGGTGGCCTCGCGCCGCGAGGTCGAGCGTATGATCGCCGCCGGCCGGATCAGTGTAAACGGTAAACGGCTGGACAGTCCGGCGCTGAATGTCAGCGATAGCGACACCATACTGGTTGATAACCGCCCTGTGGCCGCTGCGGAACCGGCGCGGCTGTGGCGCTATCACAAACCGGCGGGGCTGGTGACCTCGGCCCGCGACGAAAAGGGCCGCGCCACGGTGTTTGACCGCCTGCCCCCGGAACTGCCCCGGGTGATGAGCATCGGGCGGCTTGACCTGACCTCGGAAGGGTTGCTGCTGCTGACCAATGACGGCGAACTAAAACGCAAGCTCGAACTGCCCTCGACCGGCTGGGTGCGCAAGTATCGCGTGCGGGCCAACGGCAATGCATCAGACCAGCGGCTGCAGCCATTGCGTGACGGCATTATGGTTGGCCGCGAGCAGTTTCAGCCCATGAGCGTGGATTTTGACAAACAATCGGGCGCCAATGTGTGGCTGACCATCGGCTTGCGTGAGGGTAAAAACCGCGAAATCCGCCGGGCGTTAGAGGCGGTCGGGCTAATTGTTAACCGGCTGATCAGGGTTTCATACGGGCCGTTCCAGTTGGGTGATCTGGCGCGGGGCGGGGTTGAGGAAGTGCGGCCGAAAATATTGCGGGACCAGCTGGGGATCAAGCGCGAACCGGATGCGGGGCGCGCAGCCCCCCCCCGACCCGGCGGGCCAAAGCCGGCCAGATCGCGCTTGCGGGGCACGCAAAACCCCGGGGCCAGTCTGCGTGGCAAAAACCGCGGCGGGCGGGGCTAGCCCCCTGCTCAGGCCACGTCTTCGTCGCTATCCGAAAGCCTACCGCGCGCGCTGTCGGCTTTGCCGCACAATACCGCAAATAGCTGGGTGCGGGCGTCTTGCTCGGAATATTTTTGCGGAATTTCCAGATACCAGACTCCGGCCTTGCGCAAAATTTCTATCGTGATCGAACGGTTGATGTAATCTTGCTTGCTGCGGGCTTGCCCGCCCTGATAATCCACCGCCATTGCCAGACGGCCATAGCGGTCAACCACCGCGAACTTTAGCTCGATCCCCGCCATCGACAGTTTTGTGGTCACGCTATCGGCACCCGACCCGGCAAGATCAACCAATGAATCAAGGCCCGTGTGCATCAGCAGGCGAAAGCCCGCATCCACTTCCTGCAAGACTTCCTCAATCAGGGCCAGCACCGTCAGGCTGGCGCTGTCAAGCACCGGTGCGGTCTGGAATGTGGTTTTGGCAATGGCGCCAAGCTGCCGCGCCTTGGGTTTCAGCTTTTCGAGGTCATAGGTTTCCTCGGCCTCGGCCAGCGCGTCGAGCCGTCGGGCGAACACCTCCTCGGGGGTGGGCGGCGGGGCACCGCGGTCGCCGTATTGCACCGGTGCCACCACCCCTTGCTGATAGCTGTTATGGGCGCTGTTGCCGCGCAGACGCCAATAGACCTTGACCGCGATAAACCCGAGAAAAATCGCCGAAATACCGGCAAACCCGTATATAAATGCCTGTGGCAGCCCGGCAAGGGCGGCCAGAATGCCGTTTGAAACCTCGGTTTGCATTATGGCCGCGCCCCCTGTCGGCGCAGGCCGAGCGCGCCGCCTGCGGGTTTGCGCGAAAAACAGGGCTGCATCGCGCCTGGGCGGCCCGTTGCAGGGGGCGGGTTATAAGGGGCAATGACCGGCAGCCGACCCGCACTTGTGCGCCGGGTTTTAAGCCGCCGTGCGATATGCGCCAGTATTTGGGCGGCGAAAATAGATGCCATGATAACGCCGGCAATGAATACCACATTGCCGATACTGTTCAGCGCATCAAATATCCCTGATTGAACTGCCGTGTAATCCATGGTTACACCTCCAACACTTGTTACTGCGCCCAACAAACGGGCGTGGCGATTAAACAACTCTGGGGTCATTCTATGGCCAACAGATGTTAATTCAAAGTAAATTTTACAGGTATTGTTAACAACAATTGGATACGGGTCGGCTGGGCGACATTTTATAACTCTTCTTAAAGATGTTTAAACAATGATTTCAGCGGCCTGCGTTCTGCGCCTAACTTGATCGCCAAAGCCGGTTTCGGGGATCGCGCTGAAAGGCCCGGTCACTGATCATGCCGTGGCGTTGAGCCTTGCATGCATAAGCCGCAGCCACGGCTTGGCCCGTGCTTAAAACAGCCAGCGCACCGCAACCAGCGTGATTGACGGAAACACCACCAAAACCACCACCCGCACAATATCGGTGATCACAAACGGCAACACCCCTTTAAAGGTTTCAATGATCGGGATATCGCGCGCCAAGGTGTTAATCACAAACAGGTTCATGCCCACCGGCGGGGTGATCAGCCCGACCTCGACCACGATCAGCACCAAAATGCCGAACCACAGGCCAAATTCGTCTGGCGACATGCCGAAATCAAGCGCCATCATGATCGGAAAAAAGATCGGCACCGTCAGCAGAATCATCGACAGGCTGTCCATTATGCAGCCAAATGCCAGATAGGCGATCAGCACAATCGTCAGCACAATCCACGGGTTGTAACCCTGCGCGCCAACAAAGCTCGCGACCTCTTGGGGCACCTGTGTCAGGGCCAGAAAACCGTTATAAACCGCCGCCCCGAGCACGATAAAAAAGATCATACCGGTGGTCATTGCCGTGCCTTTAAAGGCGTCCATCAAGGTGCGCCAGCTTAGCCCGCCGTTCATCCACGCGATCAGGCCGGTGCCAAAGGCCCCCACCGCCGCGCCCTGGGTCGGGGTAAACAGCCCCTGATAAATACCGCCGATCACCACGATAAACACCAGCAAAACCGGCCACACCGCCCGCAACGCGGTGAAGCGCGCGCGATACGGCACCCGCGCCCGCACCCCGCCCGAATTGGGCACCAGCCGCACATAGATCGCGATTGCCGCCATATAGCCCAGCATCGCCAGCACCCCCGGAATAACCGCCGCCACAAACAGTTTGGCCACGTTTTGCTCGGCCAGTATCGCGTAAATAACCAATATCACCGAGGGCGGAATCAGGATCCCCAACGTGCCGCCTGCGGCCAAAGTGCCGGTTGAAAGCGCCCCCGAATAGCCATAGCGCCGCAATTCCGGCAACGCCACCTGCCCCATAGTGGCCGCCGTGGCCAAGCTAGAACCACAAATCGCGCCAAACCCCGCACAGGCCCCGACCGAGGCCATGGCGACCCCGCCTTTTTTATGCCCCAAAAACGCCTCGGCGGCCTTGAACAGCGCGGTTGACATGCCCCCGAGGGTGGCAAACTGCCCCATCAGCAAAAACAGCGGCACGATTGATAGCGAATAGGATGAAAACTGGCCATAGGTCAGGTTTTTCATCTGCCCCGCGATCATGTTGAAATTGCCGATCACCAGCGCGTTGCCGCCAATACCCACAATCAACATCGACAGCCCGATCGGGATACGGATAAAAATAAGCGCCAGCACCACGGCAAACGACCATAGCCCGATATCAAAGTTGCTCAATGGATCGCCCCCGAGGTCTGCACCGCGCGGCCGGTGATCAGCGCCTGCAGCGAGCGCAGGGCGCAATAGGCCGCGACCACCACAAATATCGTGGCGCCAAACAGCGCCGCGCCGTAGCCCCACCAGACCGGAAACAGCAATATCCATGTGGTTTCGCCGTTGTTGAACTTGTCAATCGTGCCCAAAAAATGCCGATAGCCCAGAAACACCGCCACCGCCAGCATCGCGGAATCCGATACAAAATCGATCAGCCGGTTTACCCCTTTGCCAAAAAAATTGGTTAAAATCGCCACCTCGGCATGGCCCTTGTGCAGGGTGACCAGCGGCAAAAACGCGAATATAATAAAGGCCATACCGGCCTCGGCCATTTCGGTTTCGCCGGGGATCGGCCCCAGCGCCAATAAGGGCTCAATCACGATGTCATATGATTTTTTCAGCAATTTTCCGAGCTTGCTGGCCGACATGCCGGCGACGCTTACGGTGGTCATTACCATCACCGCCACCAGCGCCAGCCCGCCAATCAGGGCTGAAA
>CAYWXQ010000130.1:0-6681 GCA_964462475.1 uncultured Rhodobacterales bacterium
GAGCAGGTCTCGATCCGCAACCTGCCGCTTATTCTGGAATCGATCGCCGAGGCGGGCGGCACGTTAACCGGCATCGAAGCCGTGACCGAATATGTGCGCCAGCGGCTTGGCTTTCAGCTGATCGCCGAGATGCAGGAACCCGACGGCGCGCTGCCGCTGGTGCAGCTTTCGCCCGAGTGGGAGGCCTTGTTCCAAAAGCACCAGCTAGAGGGCGAACACGGCGGTGCCGATGTGGCGCTGCCCCCGCACGAGTTCAACCGGCTGGCCGAGGCGGTGGCGGGGCAGGTCAGCAAAGCCGGTGAAAACGGGCGCTATCCGGCGGTGATCACCTCGGCGCGGCGGCGGCGTTTTTTGCACACGGTGCTTAGCGCCAAGGGCATTCGCAACCCGGTGTTTTCGTTTGAAGAGGTCGGGGCCAACGCCCAACCCGCGCTGGTGGGCATGGCCTGATGCTGGACGGGCTGGCGCAACTTCTGGCACAATCCAGCACCAGTCTTGGCGGGTTGGTGCTGGTGTTTGTGCGGGTGGCGGCGGCGGTGGCCCTGATGCCGGGCTTTGGTGAACAGGCGATCCCGAGCCGGGTGCGCCTGATGGCGGCGATCGGGTTTACCATGGTGGTCTGGCCCATGGTCGCGCCCCGCCTGCCCGAAATTGATACCACCCTGCCGGCCTTTGGCGGCCTGATCGTGATCGAGGCCGGTATCGGGTTTTTGATCGGCATTTCGCTGCGCCTGCTGGTGATGGCGCTGCAACTGGCGGGCAGCATTGCCGCGCAAACCACCGCCATTACCCAAATTGCCGGTGTCGGGGTTACGCCCGACCCGATGCCCGCCATTGGCAATATTTTGATGCTGGCGGGGTTGGCGCTGGCGCTGGTATCGGGCCTACCCATAAAGGCGAGCATCGCCATCGCCTCGACCTATGATCTGTTTCCGCTTGGCACCATTCCGGTGGCGGGCGACATTGCCGAATGGGGCATTGCGCGGGTCGCCGATGTGTTTGCCTTTGGTTTTACCATGTCGGCGCCGTTTGTGTTGGCGTCTTTTGCCTATAATCTGGCGCTCGGGGCGATCAACCGCGCCATGCCCAGCCTTGCGGTGGCATTCGTTGGCGCGCCGCTGATCACCGCCGGTGCCTTGCTGATTTTGTTGCTGTCGGGGCCGGTGATCATTGGCGTCTGGAACGAGCGACTGGATATGGTGCTGGCCAACCCGATGGGGATGCCGAAATGAGCGAAGACAACGACGAAAGTGGCGAAAAATCCCATGAAGCCAGCCAGCAAAAGATCGATAAATCCCGCAAAAAGGGCGATATAGCCCGCGCGCCCGATGTATCGGCCGCCGCCGCCTATCTGGGGCTTTATATTGCCTTTGCCTTTATCGGGTTGCGCGGCGCTGCCGATGGTGCGGGGGTGCTGGCGCAGGTGTTTGCCAATGCCGATACCCTAAGCGGCCAGTTGCTGGCCCCCGGCGGCAGCATGCTGGCGGCGTCGCTGTTTGGCCAATCGGTCAAGGTGTTGATCCCGATATTCTTGCTGCCGTTTCTGGCGGCGCTGCTGATCTCGCTGGCGCAGCGGGTCTTTGTGGTCGCGCCTGATAAAATTATCCCCAAACTTAACCGGATATCGCCGATTGGCGGGTTAAAAAACAAATTCGGGGTCAAGGGGCTGGTCGAGTTCCTTAAAACCGTGATCAAGATGATTTTGGTATCAACCGGCGCGTATTTGTATTTGCGCTCGATCGAGGACGAAATTCTGGGCGTGGCCCGGGCCGAGCCAACCGAAGTGGTGATTCTGATGGGCCGGATATTGGCGGCCATGGTGCTGATGGTTACCGCCATCGCCATCATGATCGCGCTGGCTGACTTTATGTGGCAAAAATACCAGTATCTGCAAAAACTGCGCATGACCCATAAAGAGGTAAAAGACGAAAGCAAGGAATCAGAGGGCGACCCGCACATGAAATCGCAGCGTCGGGGGCGCGCACACGAAATTGCCACCAACCAGATGCTGCACGATGTGCCCCGCGCCGATGTGGTGGTGGTGAACCCGACCCATTATGCGGTGGCGCTGGAATGGGCGCGCAAACCCGGCACCGCGCCGGTGGTGATCGCCAAAGGGGTCGACGATGTGGCGCGCCGCATCCGCGAGGTCGCCAGCGATTCAGGTGTGCCCATCCACAGCGACCCGCCCACGGCCCGTGCCCTGCACGCCACCGTCGAGATCGGCCACGAGATCGACCCCGACCACTACCGCGCCATCGCCGCCGCCATCCGTTTTGCGGCAGAAATGCGCGCCAAAGCCAAAGAGCGCGGCGCATGACCCCGGCCGAGCTGAAAATACTGCGCAATCTGGCCGAACAAAAACGCCTGCGCGACATGGCCGAACTAACCCGCGCCAACGCCAAAGCCGCCGCCACCGCCCGCCAAATGGCAGCACTGGCCCGCGAGATCAACACCACGATGGAGGACACCCCGCCCGAAGATCTGGCGATTATCAGCCGCTGGCTGGGCTGGGCCGAGCAGGAAAACACCCGGCTAACAACCCGCCGCCATATTCAGGAAACCCAAGCCGAAAGCGCCCGCAGTTTTGCCGCCGTAAGTGACGCCAAAACAAGGGTGATCAAAGACATGCTAAAACAGGCCGAGCATACAGAGTTGATGGAAGAGCGCCGCAAAGCCGAACAAATGGGCCGCGAGCCCGACCGCTGACGCGGCGCGTCAACGGTAGCGCTCTTTGGCACGCTTGCCCCCGCGCCGCCCTAAAATGTTGCGCTTGTGGCAATCGCACAAAACCCGCGCTCTTGAAATTTTGGCCAAAATATCGATATATGCATTAACTCGAATATTTCTGGAGCCTCAAAATGCCTGCCAAAAACCTCACCTGTCTTAGCTGCGGCACCGTCAACCGTGTGCCCCAAGACCGTCTTTCGTCCAAACCAAAATGCGCCACCTGTGGCCAGCCGCTCAACCCGCCAAAGGTTAAGGAAATTGACGCCACCACCCTGCAAAAAGCCAGTAAACGTGACCAGATACCACTATTGGTAGATTTCTGGGCCCCGTGGTGCGGCCCCTGCCGGATGATGGCCCCAGAGTTTTCAAAAGCCGCCACCTCACTCGGCAGCGCCATCCGTTTTGCCAAAATAAACACCGAGGAATTCCCCGCCGTCTCCCAACGCCACAACATTCGCGGCATCCCGACCATGGCGCTATTCAAAAACGGCCGCGAGATCGCCCGCAAATCCGGTGCCTTGCACGCCGACCAGATCAAAGCCTGGGTCCAAAGCCACACCTGATTTCTACTTTGTTCAAATATCCCGGGGGCGTATCAAAGATGCGCGGGGGCAGCGCCCCCTACCCCTCGACAATCTCCTCGGCCCGCCGTAAATCTACTGACACCAGCTGCGACACCCCCTGCTCACCCATCGTCACACCGAACAAACGCTCCATCCGGCTCATGGTTACCGCGTGGTGGGTGATGATCAAAAAGCGGGTGTTGGTCTGTGCCGTCATCTCGTCCAGCAGGTCACAAAAGCGGGTGACATTGGCATCATCCAGCGGCGCGTCAACCTCGTCGAGCACGCAAATCGGGCTGGGATTGGCCAGAAATACCGCAAATATCAACGACATCGCCGTCAGGGTCTGCTCGCCCCCTGACAGCAGGGATAGCGTCGACAGTTTTTTACCCGGCGGCTGGCACATAATTTCCAGCCCGGCTTCCAGCGGGTCGTCGCTTTCAACCAGCGCCAGATTGGCGGCGCCGCCACCAAACAGGTGCCGAAACAGCATCTCGAAATTTTTGTTCACGGTGTCAAAAGCCGCCAACAGCCGCGCGCGGCCCTCGGCATTAAGGTTGGCAATACCGTGGCGCAGCTTGGCCACCGCGGCCTCCAGATCGGCCTTTTCACCCGTCAGGGTTTCAAGCTCGTCGCGCACATCTTTGGCGTCTTCTTCCGCCCGCAGGTTAACCGCGCCCAACGCATCGCGTTGACGGCGCAGACGGGTGACATCGGCCTCGATCATGGTTGAATCCGGCATGGTTTCGGGGTCGGCTTCCAGCGTTTCCAACAATACTTGCGGCGCAATACCGGTTTCATCAACCACCCTATCGGCAGCGGCTTCAACCCGCTGGGCGGCGGCCTCGCTAACCGCTTCGGCCCGTGCCCGGGCCTCGCGGGCGTCTGCGACCACGCGCTCGGCCGCCCGTTCAGCGGTTTCAAAGTCCCGATGCGCCGCCTCGGCGGTGGCGAGGGCGTCAGCGGCGGTCCGGCGGCGCGCCTCGGCCTTGGCGAGCGCTGCTGCCACTTCGGCGCGCCGTGCCGACATTTGTTCGGGGGCGGCGCGTGCGGTTTTTAGCTCTTGGATGGTGGTTTCTATCCGCGCGGCCAGCGCTTGCAGTTGGGTGTCGGCGGTCTTCAGCCGCCGCGCCCAGTTGCCCCTTTCGCGCTCGATCTCGCGCTGGCGGCGCACGCGGGCCTCGCCCTCGCGGCGCAGATCATCGGCAATCGAGCGTTTGGTCATCATGGTTAGCCGTGCCGCTTCGACGCTCAGCTTGTGGTGCTCCAGCGCCGCGCGGGCGGCGTCCATATTCTCCAGCGCCGCCACGGCCCGTTTGGCATCGGCCAAACTTTGCCGTGCCGCTTTTGCATCCTCCTCACGGCGGGTTAGCGCCAATGCCAGGCTTTCAACCCGCCCCGCAAGGGTTTCGTGCTCGGCCCCGAGCTTGGAAACCAGCCGCACGGCAGCGGTATTGGCCTCGTCGGCCCGCCGCCGCGCCACGCGACAGGCGTGGTCTTCGGCCTGTGCCGCCGCCATCATCGCTTGCGATGCCGCATGGGCGCTGCGGGCCTTGGCGGCACCAGTGTCGGCCAGTTTGGCCGCCGTTTCCAGCTCTGCCAACCGGTTTTGCTGTTGTAACCGCAGCGCCGCCGCCGAGGGCGCATCATCGGCCTCAACCCTGAACCCGTCCCAGCGCCATAAATCCCCTTCGACCGAGACCAACCGTTGCCCCGGCAAAAGCGCTGCCTGCAACCCTGCGCCATCGGCCCTGTCCACAAGCCCGGTCATTTGCAGCCGCCGCGCGAGCACTTCCGGTGCATCCACATGCCCCCCCAGACGCGCGGCACCGGCGGGCAGGTCTGCTGCCCGCGCCAACGGGTCAAGCGCTACCCAGCCCGAACCCGCCCTGCCCGTGACCTCGGGCGCTTTTAGATCATCCGCCAAGGCGGCCCCCAGTGCGGCCTCATAACCTTTTTCGGCGCGGACATCATCCAACACCTGGGCGCCCTCGCCACGGTCGCGTGCCAATAGCCGTTTTAGCGCTGCCAGTTCTGCCCCCAATGCGCGGGCCTCGCCGTCGGCTTCGCTATGCGCCACGCGGGTGTCGCTTTCGGCCTGCTGCGCCTGTGCCCGCCGGTCTTCGGCGGCCAGCAGGGCGGCTTCGGCGGTGTCGGCCTCGGTCGCGCGGGCGGTTTGGGCGGCTTCGGCGGTGGCCATCTGGGCGGCGGCGTCTGATAGTGCCGCAGCCAGCTCGGTGCGGGCGGTTTGGGCTTTTTCGGTCTCGTGGGCCAGTTTCTCGACCAGCGTTTTGGCATCTTCCAACCTGCGCTTGGCCGATTGGTGGCGGGCGGCCAGGCGGGCGGCGTCTTCGGCCAGTTGGTCGGCTTTGGTTTCAACCTGTTGCAGGGCATTGGCGGCGCTGCTGGCGGCGTCGCGGGCCTCTATCAGTTTTTCGTCATAGCCCGCACCGGCCTTGGCCAGCGCCGCGGCCTCCCACTCCAACTGTTTGATGGTTTCACCGGCGTCTTTGTTCAAACCGGCCTCGCGCGCGGCGTCTTTTTCAAGCTGGGTGATGCGGGATTCAAGCTCGGTAATGGTTTGGCGGGCGCGGGCTTCGGCCTCTGCCAGCGCTGCTTGCTCGACCTGAAGGCGCTGTAAAACCGCGCCCGCAACGGCCTCTTCGTCGCGTAGCGGCGGCACTTTGGCTTCGGCGGTTTCGCGGGCGCGGGTGGCGGCAAGGGCGCGGCCCTGTGCCTGTGCGGCGGCTTTACCGGCATCACCCAGCGCGGTTTCGGCCACCAGCCGTTCGCTGTCGGCCTCGCGCCAGCGGCGGTATAGCAGCAAGCCTTCGGCGCGGCGCAGCTCGTCGGCGATGGCGCGGTAACGCGCGGCTTGGCGCGCTTGGCGTTCAAGGGTTTTTAGCTGGGTTTCGAGCTGTTCCAGCACGTCTTCGACCCGCACAAGGTTGCTTTCGGTGCCGTTCAGCTTCAGCTCGGCCTCGTGGCGGCGCTTATACAGGCCCGAAATACCGGCGGCCTCTTCGAGCACGCGGCGGCGCGCTTTGGGTTTGGCGTTGATCAGCTCGGCGATCTGGCCTTGCCGCACCAAGGCGGGCGAATGTGCGCCGGTCGAGGCATCGGCGAACAGCATTTGCACATCGCGGGCGCGGCAATCCTTGCCGTTGACCTTATAGGCCGAGCCGGCATCGCGGGTGATGCGGCGCACGATTTCAAGCTGGTCTTCGGTGTTGAACGCGGCCGGGGCAAGGCGTTTGCTGTTGTCAATCGTCAGGGTGACCTCGGCATAATTACGCGCGGGGCGGGTTTGGGCACCCGCGAAGATCACGTCATCCATGCCGCCACCACGCATGGCGCTGGCGCGGTTTTCGCCCATCACCCAGCGCAG
>CAYWXQ010000131.1:0-6669 GCA_964462475.1 uncultured Rhodobacterales bacterium
CAAGAGTATGGCTTCCCGCCATCACAGGCTGCGCACACGGTTTATTGCCAAACCCTGCTTTATGCAGATGCGGTTGAGCGCGCTGGCACCCACAATCCTTGTGGTGTTGTCGATGCGCTTGAGGGCTTCAAGTTCTCGGGTCTTGGTAACGGCGATGTTGAATACCGCGCCGCTGACCACCAGTGCTTCAAAGACGTGCTGGTTGTGAAGGGTAAAGAAAACCCGACCTCCGAGTTTGACCTTCTGGAAGTGGTGGAAGTGACACCGCGCGCACAGGTTGAATACGAACCAGAGAATATCTTCTTTGCCGGTGGCTCGCTGGGCCAATGTAACGACGGCTCCGCCTAGTTTTTTCCCTCGGGAAATCACTCCGGTCGCGCTTTGTTGCGCGGCCGGCTTTTCTGCAAAATTATTGCAATCCAACCTTCATGTAAAACGGAGCGGGCCGAGCCATGGACGCCATCCTTCTGCAAATTTTAAACGGAATCGACAAAGGCAGCGCCTATGCGCTGATCGCTTTGGGCCTGACCCTGATTTTTGGCACGCTCGGCGTGGTCAATTTTGCCCACGGGGCGCTGTTTATGATCGGGGCGTTTGTGGCGGTGACCGTTGGCAAGGTTTTCGATATTTCGAAAATCACCATTGACCCGTCACGGCTGGATTTTCTGGGCAATCCGGCCAAGATACGAACCCCCTATGTGATTGAATGGTTTGGAGATTTCGGCTATTGGCTGATCGATTGGTCGGTGCCGATTTCGGTTATTGTCGCCATTCCGGTTATGGTCCTGATCGGGATCATCATGGAGCGCGGGCTGATCAGGCATTTTTACAGCCGCCCCCATGCCGACCAGATACTGGTTACCTTTGGTCTGGCGATTGTATTGCAAAACATTATTAAAGCTATCTTCGGGGCCAACCCCATTCCGCAACCCGCGCCTGATCTGCTGCAAGGCTCGGTTGATTTCGGGGTGCTGGTAGGCATGGCCGAAAACGCGGTAATCTATCCGCTTTGGCGGCTGGTATACTTTGTCTTTTCGGTGGTGCTTATTGGTGGCGTGTTTGCCTTTTTACGCTTTACCACCTTTGGTATGGTGGTGCGCGCCGGCATGGCCGACCGCGAAACCGTGGGCCTTCTGGGCATAAATATCGACAAACGCTTTACCATCATGTTTGGCGTCGCTGCCGCGGTGGCGGGGCTTGCGGGGGTTATGTATACGCCGATCAGCCCGCCAAATTACCCGATGGGCATGGACTTTCTGGTGCTCAGCTTTGTGGTGGTTGTGGTTGGCGGCATGGGCAGTTTGCCGGGCGCGGTTTTGGCGGGCTTCCTGCTGGGTATTATTGAAAGTTTCGCCTCTATGCCGGTGATTAAAGACGCGATTGCGGCCATTGGCCTGCCCAGCATTGACCAAATTATCATTTACCTCGTAGCTGTCATTGTTTTGCTGGTTCGGCCGCGCGGGCTGATGGGCAAAGCCGGCATGATGGAGGATTAAGGACATGACCCTGATGAGAGACCGCACCCTTCTGATCATATTTGCGCTGTTTGTTTTAGCCGCACCGCTGATCTTTGCGCCCACGGGGGCGGCCTACCCCGACCTGTTGCAGCGCTTTGCCATATATGGCATTTTTGCCATCGGCTTTAACATCCTGTTTGGCCTTACCGGCTACCTGTCCTTTGGCCACGCCGCCTTTCTGGGCATTGGCTCCTATTCCGCTGTCTGGATGTTCAAGCTGCTGAGCATGAACATTCTGCCCGCTCTTTTGCTCTCTATCTTGCTGGCGGGGCTGTTTTCGCTGCTGATCGGCTATGTGAGCCTGCGGCGCTCGGGGATCTATTTCTCGATCCTGACGCTGGCACTGGCGCAAATGAGCTATGTTCTGGCCTATTCGGTGCTAACCCCGCTGACCAACGGCGAAACCGGCTTGCAGCTGCGCCTTGATGATCCGCGCATTCTGGATGCGGCGGGGCCCGAAGGCTTTTTGCCCTCGACCAACCTGTTCGGGCTGGAAATGAAAGAGGTGTTCTGGAACCCCACCGTCTTTGGCTATGATCTCCAGTTCAACTGGGGCTATTATGTAAGTGCCGTGATGCTGATCCTGTCTTTTTGGATATCGATCCGTATCTTCCGCTCGCCATTCGGGCTGATGCTGCGCGCGATAAAAACCAACCAGACGCGGCTAAAATATACCGGTATCAACCCGCGCCCCTATACGCTGACCGCCTTTGTGATATCGGGCATGTTTGCCGGGCTTGCGGGCGGCTTGCTGGCCTCGATGGACCCGTTGGCGGGTGCCGAGCGCATGCAATGGACCGTGGGCGGCGAAGTGGTGCTGATGGTGGTGCTGGGCGGTACGGGCACGCTGATCGGGCCGGTTCTGGGCGCGGTGTTTATCAAATATTTCGAGAACATCTTCTCGAAAATCAACGACACGGTGCTGCATGGCTGGTTTTCGTTCCTGCCTGATTGGCTTGATAATTTTCTGGCGACCATTGTGTCTCCGTTTGTGGGCAGGGGCTGGGGGCTGACGCTTGGGGCGTTATTTATGATTGTGGTAATCTTCCTGCCCGGCGGGCTGGTTGAAGGCGCCAAGCGCATCGGTGGCTTGTTTACCGGTGCCAAACGGCGCAAGGCCAAAGCGGAGGATAAATAATGGGTATTCTCGAAGTCCATAATGTAAACAAACGCTTTGGTGGTTTGTTGGCGCTGAATAATGTCAACCTCGATGTCGCTGAAGGCTCGGTGCATGCGTTGATCGGGCCGAACGGGGCGGGCAAATCAACCTTCCTGAACTGCCTGATCGGCAAGCTTAAACCCGATACCGGCACCGTGATGTTTGACGGCCAGCCGGTGCTGGGCAAGGCCCCGCACCAGATCAACCAGATGGGGGTATCACGGGTGTTCCAGACCCCCGAGATTTTCGCCGAACTGAGCGTGTTTGAAAACGTGATGATCCCGTGTTTTGCCCACCGCGACGGCGCGTTCACGGTCAACGCCTTTGCCCAGGTGATGCGCGACAAGGAGATCCGGCAACAGGCCGAGGATATTCTGGAAGACATGGGCATGAAAGAAAAAATGCACGCCCATTCCGGCGCGCTATCGCGCGGTGACAAACGCCGGTTGGAGATGGCGATGTGCCTGGTGCAAGAGCCAAAACTGCTGCTGCTGGATGAACCAACGGCCGGCATGGCGCGGGCCGATACCAACAACACCATTGATCTGCTCAAACATATCGGTGAAACCCGTAAAATCACCAAGGTGATCATCGAGCACGACATGCATGTTGTGTTCAGCCTTGCCACCACCATTTCGGTGCTGGCCCAGGGCGCGATCATAGCCGAGGGGCTGCCCGACGAAATCAAAGGCCACCCCAAGGTGCGCGAAGCCTATCTGGGGGAGGCAGAGGTATGAACAACGAAAGCAACAAACCCGCCTATATGTCGGTGCATGATATCCACGCCTATTATGGCGAAAGCTATATCGTGCAGGGGGTTAGCTTTAATATTGAGGAAGGCGAGATTTTGGCGCTGCTCGGGCGTAATGGCGCGGGCAAAACCTCGACCCTGCGCAGCATCGCGCGGCTGGCCGACCCTGAACTGAAGCGTGGTGAAATATGGCTCGACCACCAGCCGATCCACGAGATGAAAAGCTATCAGGCCTCGCAAGCCGGGATCGGGCTGGTGCCCGAGGACCGGCGGATCATTCAGGGGCTGACGGTGGAAGAAAACATCAGGCTGGCGCAGATCGCCCCGCCGATCGGTTGGTCTGTCGAGCGGATTTTCGAATTGTTTCCACGGCTTAAAGAGCGGCGCAAGCAAATGGGCACCACGCTTTCGGGCGGCGAGCAACAAATGCTGGCCATTGGCCGCGCCTTGGCGCGCGACCTTAAACTGCTGCTGCTCGACGAGCCTTATGAGGGTCTGGCGCCAGTGATCGTGCAAGAGATAGAGCGCACCCTGCAAGAGATCCGCGCGCTTGGCATCACCACCATTATTGTTGAGCAAAACGCGGTTGCCGCGCTTAAACTTGCCAACAGGGCGGTGATTTTGGACACCGGCAATGTGGTGTTTGACGGCACCGCAAAAGAGGTGCTGGACAACGCCCAGCTTCGCGAAGAATATTTGGCAATCTAATAACCAACGGGAATAAAGCCATGACTGAAACGCACATTCATCCACCATCCGATGAAACCGTTGCGCGCGCTCTTATCGACGCGGCAACATATAAAGAAATGTATGCGGCCTCGATCAAAGACCCCGATACGTTTTGGGGTGATCAGGCCCGCGAGCGGCTGGACTGGATAACCCCCTTCACCAAGGTCAAAAACGCCAGCTTTGATTACGACAACCTGTCGATCAAGTGGTTCGAGGATGGCGCGCTGAATGTCTGCGCCAATTGCGTTGACCGCCATCTAGCCACCCGGGGCGACCAAACCGCGATTATCTGGGAAAGTGATGATCCGGCGGTAGATAGCAAAATCACCTATAACCAGCTGTTTGACAAGGTTTCACGCCTCGCCAATGTTTATAAAGCGCTGGGGGTCACCAAGGGCGACCGCGTGGTGCTTTATATGCCGATGATCCCCGAGGCCGCCTATGCCATGCTGGCCTGCGCGCGCATCGGTGCGGTGCATTCGATTGTATTTGCAGGGTTTTCGCCTGAGGCATTGGGTTCGCGCATTGCCGATAGCGGTGCCAAGCTGGTGGTTACGGCTGATCAGGCCCCGCGCGGCGGGCGCAATACGCCGCTCAAGGCCAATGTCGATGCAGCGCTTGAAATCTCGGGCGATGTAACCACGCTGGTGGTGGCGCGCACCGGGGCCGATACCGGCCTGAAAGCCGGCCGCGATTATGATTATGGTGAGCAAATGGCCAAAGCCAGCACCGATTGCCCACCCGAGCCGATGAACGCCGAAGACCCGCTGTTTATCCTTTATACCTCGGGCTCTACCGGCAAGCCCAAGGGCGTGGTCCATTCCACCGGCGGCTATCTGCTTTATGCTATGATGACCCATCAATATGTGTTTGATTACCATGATGGCGATGTTTACTGGTGCACCGCCGATGTCGGCTGGGTGACCGGCCACAGCTATATTGTTTACGGCCCGCTGGCCAACGGCGCGATCACGCTGATGTTTGAAGGCGTGCCCACCTACCCCGATGCGGGGCGCTTTTGGCAGGTTTGTGAAAAGCACAAGGTCAATATCTTTTACACCGCCCCCACGGCGATTCGCGCGCTTATGGCCAAGGGTGATGATTTCGTAACCGGCGCTGATCTAAGCAGCCTGCGCACGCTGGGCTCGGTGGGCGAACCGATCAACCCCGAGGCATGGGAATGGTATTACCATGTGGTCGGCAAAGCCAATTGCCCGATCGTCGATACATGGTGGCAAACCGAAACCGGCGGCATTTTGCTAACCCCGCTGCCCGGGGTTAATGCGCTAAAACCCGGCTCGGCGATGCAGCCGTTTTTCGGCATCGAGCCAATCATTCTAGACCCCAAAACCGGTGCTGAAATCACCACCACGGTGGCCGAGGGCGTTTTGTGCCTGAAAGAAAGCTGGCCCAGCCAGATGCGCACGGTGTTTGGCGATCCCGCCCGCTTCAAATCGGCCTATTTCGCCGATTACAAAGGCTATTATTTTGCCGGTGACGGCTGCAAGCGCGATGCGGATGGCGATTACTGGATCACCGGCCGGGTTGACGATGTGATCAATGTTTCGGGCCACCGTATGGGCACCGCCGAGGTCGAAAGCGCGCTCGTGGCCCACCCCAAGGTTTCAGAGGCCGCCGTGGTCGGCTTTCCGCACCCCATAAAAGGCCAGGGCATTTACGCCTATGTCACCCTGATGGGCGGCGAAGAATATACCGATGAACTGAAGGTCGAGCTATCCAACTGGGTGCGCAAAGAGATCGGCCCGATTGCCAAGCCGGATTTGATCCAATGGGCGCCGGGCCTGCCCAAAACCCGCTCGGGCAAGATCATGCGCCGCATTCTGCGCAAAATTGCCGAAGATGATTACGGCGCGCTCGGCGATACCTCGACCCTGGCCGACCCTTCGGTGGTGGACGAGCTGATCAAAAACCGCATGAGCCTTTAGGCGATGTTTGCGGGGTTTGAAAGCCAGCGCCTTCAAACCTCGGGCAGCGAGATATTTTTGCGCAAGGGTGGCACTGGGCCGCCCTTGCTGTTGCTGCACGGTTATCCGCAAACCCATGTAATATGGCATAAAATCGCGCCGGAACTTGCGAAGCGTTTTACCGTTATCGCGCCCGATCTGCGCGGCTATGGCGATAGCGGTAAACCCGAAACCGATGCCGATCACAGCCCCTATTCCAAGCGCGCCATGGCGCTGGATATGGTCGAGGTGATGGCAAAACTGGGCCATAAGCGTTTTAATCTGGTCGGCCATGATCGCGGCGCGCGGGTGGCGCACCGTTTGGCGCAAGATCACGGCGCTGCGGTTGCAAGGCTGGCGGTGCTTGATATCGCCCCGACCCTGCACATGTATGAAACCACCGATATGGGCTTTGCCAGCGCCTATTATCACTGGTTTTTCCTGATCCAGCCCGCCGACTTCCCCGAGCGGATGATCGGGGCGGACCCGGCATTTTACCTGCAAAGCAAGCTCGGGGCATGGGGGCGCACCGGCGGGGCGATCACCCCT
>CAYWXQ010000132.1:0-6547 GCA_964462475.1 uncultured Rhodobacterales bacterium
TTATAGTTGGCCATTTTGACCCTCCAAAAAAGTTACAATATCCCTGCCTATGACAGGGCTTCCGTCCTAATATCGGGGCTTTTCACACCGAATTCAAGGGTTTCCCACCCCGTCAGGTGCGATTCCGCAGGATTTGCGCCGGTTTTTTCGCCAAAGGCGGCCAGGCAAAGCCAAGCCCCGCCACCAGATTGGCCAAAGCCCCGCCAATGATGATCGCCACCGCCGGCCCCCAAGCGAGGCTAAAGTCGCTGCTCATCACATATTTCATCACCGCCCACGCGGCCACGCTGCCCGCCAACAGCGCCACCAGCCCCGCCGCCGCGCCCAGTATCAGGCTGCGCAATGCAAAGCTCAGCAATATGCGCCGGCGCGAGGCCCCAAGCGTTTTTAGCACAGCAGCCTCGAACACCCGCGCCTCGGCCCCTGCTGCTGCCGCGCCGATCAGCACCACAAAGCCGGTCAGCAGGGTCGCCCCCGCCCCCCAGCGCACCGCCGCGCCAAGGCTGTCAACCGTGGCGCTAACCTTTTCAATCGCGTCGCGCACCGGAATGGCGGTAATATTCGGAAAATCGGCGGCCATGATCCGCAAAAGCCGCCCCTCGGCCCCCGGCGCGGCGTAAACGGTTGATAAAAACGTATGCGGCGCGCCTTGCAGGGCGTTCGGGCTCCAGACCATCACAAAATTGATGCTCATATCCGAGAACGCCAGATTGCGCAGGTTGGCTATTTTGGCGGTCATGTCGCGGCCAAGGATATTGACCGTGATTTCGTCGCCGATTTTCAGGCCGATTTCGGCGGCTTCACTGGCAGAAAAGCTCATCAACGGCGGGCCGGTGTAGTTTTTGGGCCACCATTCACCCGCGGCCAAGGTGCTGTTTTTTGGCAGGGTGGCCGAATAGGTGATGCCGCGATCACCACGAATAACCCAGTGGTCGCCAACCACATCACGCGCGTTCACCCCGTTTATTTTGCTGATAATGCCGCGCAGCATCGGGGCGGATTCAACCTTTTCCACCGCGGGGTCTGCTGCCATAGCGGCCCTGAACGGCGTGATCTGGTCTTTTTGAATGTCCATCACAAAAAACGCCGGTGCCTTGGCGGGGATATCTTGCGCAATGGTTTGGCGCAGGTTGGTGTCGATCTGGCCGATGCTGGCCAGCACCGTTAGCCCCAGCCCAAGTGACAGCACCACCGAGGCGGCCTCGAACCCTGGCCCGCCAATAGAGCCAAGCGCGAGGCGAAGCGCGGGACGGCCGCGCATAAACCGTGCGCGGGCCATGCGGCGGGCCAATGCCTTGGTCAGGGTGGCGGCCAGCGCCAATATGGCCAGCGCACCGATAATGCCGATCGCCGCCCAAAGCGTGATCATCGGCACCCCTGAAAACCGCATTGCCAGATAGACCAGCAGCGCCGAAAGCCCCAACACCAGCGCCACATAAGGCCAGCGCGGCAGGTGCCGCCCTTTGCCCGAAACCTCGCGGAACAGCCCCGCAGGGCTGATATCAACCGCCCGTGCCAGTGGCCAGATGCTGAATATAAGCGCGGTCAGCAGGCCGTAAATGGCCGCCTCTATCAAGGGCGCGGCATAGAGGCCGCTTTCAACCGGCACCGGCAGCACGTTACCCAAAAGCGGGATCGCCAGTGCAGGCACGCCGCCCCCGATCAGCAACCCCAGCCCGACCCCGAGCAGGGAAAGCGCCCCGATTTGCAGCAGATAGGTGGCAAAAATCGTGCCCCGCGTCGCCCCCAGTGATTTTAGCGTCGCGATGGTATCGGTTTTGCGCGCCAGATAGGCCCGCACCGCTGCTGATACCCCGACCCCGCCCACGGCCATGCCCGCCAGCCCGACCAGCACCAAAAAAGAACTGAGCCGGTTAACCACCTCGGATATCCCCGGCGCGCCGTTGCGGCGGTCGCGCCAGCGCATGCCTTGCCCTTCAAAACGGCCCAGAGCGTCGGCCTTAAGGGCTTTCAGGTTGGCGTTTTCAGCCAGCAGCATGCGGTATTTGGCTTCAAACAAAGTGCCCGCCCCCAGCAGGCCGCTGTTTTCAAGCGCGCTGGAACGCACCATAACCCGTGGCCCCAGCCCAAGGTCTGATAGCGAGCCATCAGGCTCGGCGATGATCGCGGCGCGCAGGGTGAAGTTTTGGGTGCCAAGGCGCACGGTGTCGCCAATAGCGATGCCCAAACGGTCGATCAGCGCGGGGTGTGCCACCAGTCCGGGCTGGCCGTTGCGGGTTTCAAGCGCGGTTTCAAGCGTCATGGCGGGCGCGAGCGTAATGCTGCCATAAAGCGGATAGGCCCCGTCAACCGCCTTTACCTGTGAAAGCGCCAGCTCGGCGGTATCGGTACCGGGGCGGGCCTGTAGCATCGAACGAAAGGTGATAACCTCGGAGACGGTGCGGGCGTTTTCAGCCTGCCATGCGCGCTCAAGGTCAGTGGCTTGGCGGTTGGTAACGTGCATTTCGGCGTCACCGCCAAGCAGGGTTGAAGCCTCGCCGCTTAAACCGGCTTCGATCGCCGCACGCACGGTGCCGATGCCGGCAATGGCGGCCACGCCCAGCAACAGGCACAGCAAAAATATCCGGAAACCGGCCAAACCGCCGCGCAGCTCGCGCCTAGCGATGGTGGCGGCGTTGGCAAGGCTCATGCCAAGGCCCCGTCGCGCAGCTCTATTATGCGGTCACAGCGCGCGGCCAGTTCGGGGGCGTGGGTAACCAGCACCAGCGTCGCGCCGTGGCGGTCGCGCAGGTTGAACAAAAGGTCCATGATGGTTTCGCCGGTGGCGCTATCAAGGTTGCCGGTGGGTTCGTCGGCCAGCAAAATATCAGGGCGCGGCGCGGCGGCGCGGGCCAGCGCCACGCGTTGTTGTTCGCCGCCTGATAGCTGGCTGGGGTAATGGTCGCCGCGGTTGCCAAGGCCAACATCCTCCAGCGCCGCTTTGGCTTTGTCAAAGGCGTCGCGATCGCCCGCCAGCTCTAGCGGGGTGGCAACGTTTTCAAGCGCGGTCATGGTCGGGATCAGGTGAAACGACTGGAACACAATGCCCATATGGTCGCGGCGAAACCGCGCCAGCGCGTCTTCGTTCAGGGTGGCGAAATCTTGCCCGAGGGCGGTGATGCTGCCGCCGGTGGCGCTTTCCAACCCGCCCATCAGCATCAGCAGCGAAGATTTGCCGGAACCGGACGGGCCGGTCAGGCCGATGCTTTCTCCGCGCTCGACATTTAGCGAAATGCCCTTAAGTATGGGCACGGGTCCGGCATTGCCTTGCAAGGTAAGCTGGACATTATTGAGCGAAAGGACGGGTGAGCCCATGCGATATTCCCCTGCGTTTATAGTTGGCAAGATATATAAGCGCTTTGGCGCGGGCTGCAAGACACGCTTTGTTGTGGCTATGGCCGTGGTGGTGCTGTTGGCGGGGGCCGTGCAGGCCCAGCAGCGGGTGGTGGCATTTGGTGATTCGTTGACCGCAGGGTTCGGGTTGCCACAGGCAGATGGCTTTGTGCCGCAGCTTCAGGCGTGGCTGCAGGGGCAGGGCGCGGATGTGGTGGTGGTGAATGCCGGTGTTTCTGGCGATACCACGGCGGGCGGCAAGGCCCGGGTTGACTGGGTGCTTTCGGAAGGGGCTGACTTGGTGATTTTGGAGCTGGGTGCAAATGATATGCTGCGCGGGGTGGCCCCGCGCGTGGCGCGAGAGAATTTGGACGCGATCTTGGCGAATATCAGCGCGCGCGGGATAAAGGTGTTGGTGGCGGGTATGTTGGCACCGTCGAATTATGGCGCGGATTACCGTGCCGAGTTTGATGCGATCTACCCCGAGCTGGCAGCGAAATACGGCGCGACGCTGTATCCGTTCTTTTTGCAGGGGCTGGGGCAGGCCAGTGGCATATCAGAGCTGTTTGCGCTGATGCAGGCTGACGGCATGCACCCCAACGCCAAAGGGGTAAAGTTGATTGTGGCTGATATCGGGCCACTAGTGCTGGAAGCGCTGCAATAGAGTGGTGCTGGAAACGCTGCAATAGAGCTGCAATAGAAATAGAGCTGCAATAGAGTAGTGCTGGAAACGCGCAAGTAGGGTGATGTTGGGGGCGCCGCAATAGCGCCCCCTGCATTTCAAACGGTTTGAACCTGCTGGTGGCCGCCGGCGATCACGCCCAGCAACCCGCCATAAACCAGATGCCCCATCAGGGCGGCTACCACGGCCATCATGCCACCGATATTGGCCATCAAAAAACCGGTGCCCGCCATGGGCATAACCACGATAACAGCGGCAAGCCAAAGCGCGGTGCCAAAGATCAGGCCTTTGATGATCGGGCTGCCCGGGAGGAAATTAAAGCCGATAACATAAGCGATCGGAAAGATGACCACGCCCATCATGATATGGGCGATCATACCCATTGTGTAGCCGCCAAGCATATTGCCAAGCAGGGCAGCGATATCCATCGGAAATCCGGTTAGCATCGGGGCGATAAACATCATCATCAGGGTCATTGCAATTGTGCCGGCAAGGCCGCCAAGCACGGCGTTTTTCAGGTCGGGTTTCATGGGGGGCTCCAGTTCGGTTTGTTGTTGATAGACTTAACGTGGAGGTAAACCCGATCACGCGCAATTCAGCGCTTCGTGTGCTCGCTGCTGCGTGTAAAATTAGTGAGCGCGCGTGAGGTCGCGAAATTGCGGCGTTTTGAAATATATAGCTTAATCAATGGATTATGGTGCGTAGCGCCACGAAAACCCGCTGAAACAATGCCGCAAAAATCTGCGGGTCGGGGGTTGGCAATGTTTCAGCGATCCAAAACGCCCATAAAAAAAGGGCGCCCAAAACGCCCTTTGTGTTGAATTTCTGCCGCCAAATTACATCCAGAACGGCTTTTGTGCCTCGATCCGCGCTTGGCGGGCGCTGAGCCCGATATCGTCAAGCGCAGCATTGCCAAGCTTGGCCAGTGCGGCGCGGCTGCGGGCGCGGGCGACAGATTTAAGCACCCAGATGGCAACCGTATTCAGGGATACCGCCGGAATTTGAAATGTTTTTAGCGCAAGAGCTTGCATGATTGCCTCCATTAAGGTTTGTTGTGGGTTTAGGTGAACTCATTTCACATGTTGATGTATGGAGAAATGCGTGAAATAAGTAAAATGAATGATTGTTTAGCAAAACATAACGGATTATGATATGATAAGAAATCTCGATTTAACCGCCCTGCGTTCGTTTATCACTGTGGCCGAGGTTGGCGGGGTCACGCGTGCGGCGGCGCAATTGCACCTGACGCAATCGGCGGTTTCAATGCAGCTGAAACGGTTGGAGGAGGCCTTGGGGCAACCCTTGCTGGTGCGCTCGGGGCGCGGCGTGCGGCTATCCTTGCAGGGTGAGCAGTTGCTGGGCTACGGGCGGCGGATACTGGCCTTGAATGACGAGGTGTGGCTGCGGATGACCGACGCGCAGTTCGAGGGCGAGGTCAGCTTCGGGGTGCCCGCCGATATTGTTTACCCGCATGTGCCGGGCATTTTAAAACGGTTTGCCCAAGATTACCCGCGGGTCAAGGTGCAGCTGGTTTCCTCATATACCGAATATTTGAAGGGGCTGCTGGCGGCGGGCAAGATCGATATGATATTAACCACCGAACACGGTATCGAGAAAGACGGCGAGGCCCTGCGCACCGCGCCGCTGATCTGGGTTGGCGGCGAAGACGGGCAAGCCTGGGAGGAACGCCCGCTGCGGCTGGCTTTTGAGGGTAACTGCATTTTCAGGCCCACCGCGCAGCGCGCGCTGTCGGATGCCGGGATAGAGTGGGATATGGTCGTGACCTCTGATTCGACCCGCACCATCGAGGCCACGGTTTCGGCCGATCTGGCGATCCATGCGTTACTGGCGGAAACATCATCGCCCTATATGCACGCGATCAACCATAATGGCGCGCTGCCGGAATTGCCCGAGTTTAACATAAACCTGTATGTTGCCCAAGGCGCGCGCCGCGAAATGGCCGAGCGGCTGGCCGAATATGTGCGGCTGGCCTATGGTGCAGGTGGGGCTGGGTAACCCCGTTTTAATGATTGTGCCTGCAACTTGACCGAGGTCAATTCGGGGAATTGAATGTATGCTAAAGCGTGCATGATTGGTTGACCTCGCCATGTGGCGGGCGTAAACCCGAAAAAGACTCTTGCGAGCCCCGAATTTGGGCAAAACTAATTAAGGAGCGGCTCATGGCAGACCTTTTGCGCGAATACCTTCCTATACTTATCTTCTTTGGCCTGGCGGTTTTGCTGGCTATCATGCTGACCATGTCGGCGATTGTTGTGGCCGTGCGTCACCCCGACCCCGAAAAACTGTCGGCCTATGAATGTGGCTTTAATGCTTTTGACGACGCCCGCATGAAGTTCGATGTGCGGTTTTATCTGGTGGCGATCCTGTTTATCATCTTCGACCTCGAGGTCGCGTTCCTGTTTCCTTGGGCGACGGCGTTTAAAGATGTCGGGCTGTTCGGCTTTTGGTCGATGATCGTGTTTTTGGCGGTGTTGACCATCGGCTTTGTCTACGAGTGGAGAAAAGGGGCGC
>CAYWXQ010000133.1:0-6417 GCA_964462475.1 uncultured Rhodobacterales bacterium
AAACTGGCTGTCCCAACGGCGACAAACTGATTGTTGCCAAAAACAATATCAGTGACAAAAATACCGGCAGTTTTACTCAAGACCGCGGGGCTGAACCATGCGCTGGATGGGGGTTAAACCAGGGCCATTGCCCGCGATCGGTCTGCTTGGCTGGCTGCGGCTGCTGGTGCGCGCGGCAATTTTCATCTTCATAACGGTTGAGCTGGTGTTGCTTTGGGCGCTGGCGCGGTTGCTTGAAAAAGCGATTGGCGGCCAGCGGTTAAGCGGCGCGGTGGTGCGGCTTTGGGGGCGGGTAGGCCACAGCGTAGCGGGGCTGCGGCTGGAAATCGAGGGCCACGAGATGACCCATGGCGGCGCGCTGGTCGCCAACCACAGTTCGTGGAGCGATATTTTTGTGCTACACAGCGCCGCGCATATCCACTTCGTATCAAAGGCCGAGGTCGCCCGCTGGCCGGTGATCGGCTGGCTGGCGCGCATCACCGGCACCCTGTTTATCGAGCGCAAACCGCTAGAGGCCAAACGGCAACAGGCCATGCTGGCGGCGCGGATCGCGGGCGGTGACAAATTGTGCTTTTTTCCCGAGGCAACCAGCTCTGACGGGGTGCGGGTGTTGCCGTTCAAATCAACCCTGTTCGGCGTGTTTCACACCGAGGCCCTGCGGCCACTGGTCTGGGTGCAGCCGGTAACGGTAACCTATTATCCGCCCAAGGGTTTTGACAAACGGTTTTATGGCTGGTGGGGTGACATGGATTTTGGCCCCCATGCCAAGGTGGTTTTGGCGCTGTCGATGGGCGGGCGGGTGCGGGTGAGCTTTCATCAACCGCTAAAGGCGGCGGATTACGCTGATCGTAAAGCACTGGCCAAGGCCGCCGGTGAAGCCGTGCGCGACGGTTTACGCCGCACACTGGGTGATAGATACGAGGAAGCCCTCTGACGCCAGACAAAAATTTTCCTTGGGGGGATTGACCCCCCTGCGAAAAATCTTCCCCTTCGGGTCAGGGCCGCAGGCCGCAGGCGTGAATGGTTGTTTTCAACCGGTGCGCTTGGTGCCAACGCCGGGCCATGGGCCCGGTTATGGCTTATCGCGCCTTAGCGCGATTCCGCTGGTTTGTAGCCGACCATGGTCAAAAGCTCATAGGTAGCGACGGTTTCATCACGCTGGTTGTAGAGCTGCACATGCCAGCGGACCTCGCCATACGTATCCGTGCGACCGGTTTTACGCTTTACGGTCAGGCGGGCGCGCAGGCTGTCGCCGGGGCTGACCGGTTGTTGAAAGCTCAGCTCGTTTAGCCCGGTATTGGCCAGCACCGGCCCGGGGGCTGGCTCTACAAACAGCCCTGCGGCGAAGGAAAGCAGCAGATAGCCATGCGCCACGCGACCAGGAAAAAACGGGTTGGCCTTGGCGGCGGTGTCGTCCATATGGGCGTAAAAGGTATCGCCGGTAAAGTTGGCGAAATGTTCGATATCTTCCAGCGTGATTTCGCGCGTGGCGGTGACAAGGGTTTCACCAAGCACAAGGTCCTCGAAATGGCGGCGAAACGGGTGCTCTACTGCCGTAATTTCCGGCGCGCCGGGCAGCCATGTTTCGCCAATCGCCGATAGCAGGCGGGGCGAGCCTTGCACCGCCGTGCGCTGCATATAATGCATTACGCCGCGAATGCCGCCCATTTCCTCGCCGCCGCCAGCGCGCCCCGGGCCGCCATGCACCATGTGCGGCAGCGGGGCGCCGTGGCCGGTGGCCTCGGCCATTGAATCTCGGTCATTGAAATATAGCCGGCCATGATGGGCCGCGATGCCCATGGCGAGCTGGCGCGCGACCTTGGGATCATGGGTAATAACCGAGGCCACCAGCGAGCCACCGCCGCGATTGGCCAGCGCTGCCGCGTGGGGCAGATCACGATAGGGCATGATGGTGGAAACCGGCCCGAAGGCCTCTAGCCCATGCACCGCGCGGGCGCTATCGGGATCCGCGCAATGAAACAGCTGCGGGGTCATAAACGCACCGTTTTCCATTGGCGGGGTATCATTGCCAAATACCCGCACGGCCTCTTTGCCGATCTTGTTCATACGGGCGAACACATCGGCGCGCTGGGCCGCTGAAACCAGCGCGCCCATGGTGGTGTCGGGGGCGGCCGGATCGCCGATAACGGTTTTTTCCAGCTTGGCCGATAGCGCCTCTATCACCGGCACCACCAGCGCTTCGGGGGCCATTATCCGGCGAATTGCGGTGCATTTTTGTCCGGCTTTGGTGGTGATCTCGCGGTGGGCCTCGGTGATGAACAGGTCAAACTCCGGGGTGCCTACGGTTGCGTCCGGGCCTAGGATAGACGCGTTCAGGCTGTCTTGCTCGGCGGTGAAACGCACCGCGTTTTTCAGCAGGTTCGGCGCGGCACGCAGCATCAGCGCGGTATCGGCCGAGCCGGTAAAGGCCACCGCATCCTGCGCGCCAAGCTGGCCCAGCAGATCGCCCACCCCGCCGGCGATAAACTGCATGGATCCTTCGGGGAATATACCGCTCTTAATCATGATCCGGAACGCGGCTTCGGCGACATGCACGGTGGCGGTGGCGGGTTTTATAATGGCGGGCACCCCTGCCAGCAGGGTCGGGGCCAGCTTTTCAAGCATGCCCCAGACCGGAAAGTTATAGGCGTTGATATGCACAGCCGCGCCCAAAAGTGGTGTGCAGATATGCTGGCCCATAAAGCTGCCATGGCGTGAAAGTTGCTCTAGCCCGCCATCAAGATAGACATGGGCGTCGGGAAGTTCCCGCCGCCCTTTAGAGGCAAAAACCAGCATGGTGGTGATGCCGCCGTCAATATCTATCTGGCTGTCGGCATGGGTGGCGCCGGTGGTATAGCTAAGGGCGTAAAGCGGTTTTTTATGGGCTTTCAGGTGCAGCGCCAGCGCCTTTAGCCGCCGCGCGCGGTCATGAAAGGTGAGGGCGCGCAGGGCAGGGCCGCCAACATTGCGGGCATGTGCCAGCATGGCTTTGGTGTCGAGCGCGTTGCCTGCGCGGGCGATTTCTGCGCCGGTAACCGCGCTATGGATCAGGCGGGCGCTTTTATTTGGGGCCAGCCATTTTTCGGCGGCAAAGCTATGGATTTGCAGCATGTTTTATCCTTTGAACTTTTGCGCCAGTTGCCACGACCCGGGGCTTGCAGCCGCCAGCGCCGTCACCATTTCGGGCAGGTTTTCAAGGGTTTCACCATAGTGCATCGGCCCGCCCCGCCAACGCGGAAACCCGTAGCCGAGCATTTGCACCACGTCGATATCGCCAGCACTGGCGGCGATACCCTCTTCCAGTATTCGCGCCCCCTCGTTGATCAGCGCCGCCAGCAGGCGGGCCACAATTTGCGAGTCGGTAAACTGAAAACGGTTATCGGCCTCGGCGCGGATCAGCGCGGTGACCTCGGGGTCAATAAGCGGCGTGCGGGTGCCTTTGTAGCGATACCAGCCCTTGCCAACCCGCTGGCCGGTGCGGCCCATCGCCACCAGCTGGTCACCAAGCGCGACATAGCGCTCGCTTTTCGGGCGGGTGGCGGCTTGGCGTTGGCGGTTGGCATGGGCAATTTGCAGGCCGGTCAGGTCTTGCAGCTCATAAGGGCCCATCGGCATGCCAAAGCCGCGCATGGCACTGTCGATCTGTGCGGGCAGGGCACCGTCGGCCAACAGGTAATCCGCTGCACGGCGATAGGCCGCCAGCATCCGGTTGCCGATAAACCCGTCACACACCCCTGCCAGCACCGGCGATTTTTTAAGCCTTTTGGCCAGCGCAAACCCGCTGGCAAGGGTTTTGGGCGCGGTTTGGCCCAGCGCCACGATCTCGACCAGTTTCATGATATGGGCGGGCGAAAAGAAGTGCAGCCCAAGGCAGCGCGCGGGGTTTTGAATGCCGTTAAAGATATCTTCGGGGTCAAGGTAGGAGGTGTTTGTGGCAAGCAGCGCATCGGCGGCCATATGGGCCGACAGCGACTGGAAAACCTGCTGTTTGGTCGCCAGATCCTCAAAAACCGCCTCGATAGCGAGGTCGGAGCGCGCCGCATCGCCGTAGTCGCTGGAACCGGCAAGGGAGAGGGCGGCGCGGCTACCTGTGCTGATTTTGCCGCGCTTTTGGGCGCCATCAAGCAGGGTGTTGATGCGATCAAGCCCTGCGGCCACACTGTCCTTGTCGGTTTCCAGCAGGTGGACATCATACCCCGCCAGCAGACAGGTGGTGGCAATGCCCGCGCCCATCAACCCGCCGCCGACAATGGTAATACGGGTGATGTCTTGTGGTTTTATGCCGTTTATGATGGCGGGCTTGGCGGCGGCGCGTTCGGCAAAAAAAGCATGGCGCAGCGCCTTTGATTCAGCCGATTGGCGCTGCTTCAGGTGCAGGGTGCGCTCACGTTTCTGACCCTCTGAAAAATCGGTGTTGGTGGCCCAGATCGCGGCCTCCAGATTATGTAGCGGCGCTTTGGTGCCTGTGGTGAATTTGGCGCGGGTAGCGGTAATAATAGCAGGGTCGGCAACGGGCCGCGGGCGGGTGGCGATTGGGGTGGGGCGGGGCGGTAGCGTGGCAATAAAGGATTGGGCCGCGCTCTCCAGATCATCGGTTAATAGGTCCAGTCCGCCGGCTTTAAAAAAAACGTCGGCATCTACCATTTTACCGGTGGTTGCCATTTCTACCGCCAAGTCAAACCCCACAAGCCGGGGCAGGCGCTGGCTGCCCCCCGCGCCGGGGATAAGCCCGATATTAACTTCTGGCAGGCCAAAACGGGTGCCGTGCAGCGCAATTCTGTGGGCACAGCCAAGCGCGACCTCAAGGCCCCCGCCAAGCACAGTGCCGTGCAGCAGCGCAACCCACGGGGCGGGGCAATGCTCGATGGCGGCAACCACCTCGGGCAGGTCTGGTGCTTGGGCGGGGCTATCAAACTCGGCCATGTCACCCCCGGCGATAAATGTGCGCCCAACGCATGAAAGCACCACCGCGCGGGCGGTTCGGGCCTGCGCAACCGCCGCCATCAAGCCTTGGCGCACCGATCGCGCGGTGGCATTGACCGGGGGGTTGCCAATGCGCACATACAGGATATCGGCGATCCTTGTGCAGCTTACGGTGTCGTTCATGGCTTCCCCTTTTTGGCTCACTATTGACCAGCCGGTCGGCTTATGTAAAGTGGGAAAAAACCAAAGGGGAGGGCCGCAATGGCCGGAATTTCTGCACAGGAGCGGGCCGACAGGTCGCGCGATGCGATGTGGGCGGCAGATGCGGCCTCGCGCTGGTTTGGCATGGTGTGTGTGCGCGTGGCCCCGGGCGAGGCCGTGGTATCGATGCGCATAGAGCCGCACCATTGCAACGGCCACAACACCTGCCATGGCGGCGTCAGCTTTGCGCTGGCCGATAGCGCGCTGGCGCTGGCCTGCAACAGCTATAATCAGGTGGCGGTGGCGCAGCATAACGCTATTACCTATATCGCGCCGGGGTTTCAGGGCGACACCCTGACCGCCCACGCGGTCGAGCGCGCGCGTTTTGGCCGCTCGGGGATGTATGATATAAAAATCACCAACCAAAACGGCGATCTGATCGCTGAATTTCGCGGCGGTTCCAGGGTGATCCGTGGCCAACACTTTGCCGAGGATGACGCATGAAGGATCTAACACCGGCACCGGGCGATCTGGACCCGATTGAAATCGCCTCAACCGACGAAATTCAGGCGCTGCAGTTAAAGCGGATGCGCTGGTCGCTAAAGCACGCCTATGACAATGTGCCGTTTTACAAGGCCGGCTTTGATCGCGCCGGTGTGCACCCCGACGACCTGAAAAGCCTCGCCGATCTGGCGCGGTTTCCGTTTACCGTGAAGCAGGACCTGCGCGACAATTACCCGTTCGGGCTGTTTGCGGTGCCGCGTGAACAGATCCTGCGGGTGCATGCGTCTAGCGGCACCACCGGCCAGCCGACCGTGGTTGGTTATACCAAAAACGATATCTCGACATGGGCCGATGTGGTGGCGCGGTCCTTGCGCGCCAGCGGCACGCGGGCGGGCGATGTGGTGCATATTGCCTATGGCTACGGGCTGTTTACCGGCGGTTTGGGCGCCCATTACGGGGCCGAGCGGCTGGGCTGCACCGTGGTGCCGGTTTCGGGCGGCATGACCCCGCGCCAAGTGCGGTTGATCGAGGATTTTCAGGCGACTACGATCATGGTGACGCCGTCTTATATGTTGTCGATACTGGATGAATACCGCGCGCAGGGCCGTGATCCGCGCGAAAGCAGCCTGCAGGTGGGGGTTTTCGGGGCCGAACCCTGGACCAACGCCATGCGCACCGAGGTCGAGACCGCCTTTGATATGCACGCGGTCGATATTTACGGGCTTTCAGAGGTTATGGGGCCGGGGGTGGCCAATGAATGTGTGGAAACCAAAGACGGGCTGCACATCT
>CAYWXQ010000134.1:0-6329 GCA_964462475.1 uncultured Rhodobacterales bacterium
TTGAGACATTTTTATGCTCCCTGTTAATGTGTGGTCTTGAGTTTGTTCTCAAGATACATCGAGTAACGTGACATCGAAAAGGTGAAGACCCAGAACATCAACGCGATGAAGAGGTATAGCTCCCAGACAACCCCGTTCCAGTCGGTTGTGCCTTGAATCGAGGTCACCAGACCAACCGGGTCCAGCAAGCCGATGATCGACACCAGTGTGGTATCCTTGAACAAGCCAATGAACGTGCCCACAATCCCGGGGATCGAGATTTTGAGCGCTTGCGGCATGATGATCAGGCGCATGGATTGCCAGTAATCCAGCCCCAGCGCATCGGCCGCTTCAAATTGGCCTACTGGCAACGCTGCCAGCCCGCCCCGGATCACCTCGGCCATATAGGCAGAGGCAAAGATGGTTACCATGATGATCACCCGCAGGATGAGGTCGAAATTGGTGCCCGGCGGCAAAAAGAAGTTCAACAACACCGACGCCACAAACAACAGCGTAATCAGCGGCACACCGCGGATCAGTTCGATAAAACCCACCGACAGGATTTTGATGATGAACATATCAGACTGCCGCCCCAGCGCCAGCATGATCCCGATTGGCAGTGACAGCGCAATACCCGAAACCCCGATGGTGATCGACAGCATCAACCCGCCGAAATTGGATGATTCTACCGGCTCGAGCCCAACAAGACCTGCCAGCAAATAGGCTTTCTGTATCCGGTTTTCAACATTGCGGACCTGGGTATCCAACGTGTCCAGCTCTTTTTGGGCGGCTTGAAAGTCCAGAAAACTGGCCTTGGCTTCGCTTGAAACCTCGCCCACGGCGCTTGACAGCGATGCAATCCCCCTAACGCTGGCCGGCAAGTTTGCCACCAACGTGTCATAGGCTGCCGTTAGCTCGGCATCTTTGGCTTCCAGTGCTGCGGCTTCCTTGAGCAAATCGGGCAACATGCCCATATCAACCCGCGCCCGCTCAGATGCGCGCAACGTGGTGTTGGCCAGCGAAACATCGTTTTTGGCCGCCATCACCAGGCGTTGCTGGGCATCCAGCTTTTTGGCCGCGTCCGAATAATCAAGTTCCAGGGCAAAGAACTTGGCCCGGGCTTCAGAAATACGGGTTTCAAGGGTTGCGACCTCTGAGTCGGAAAGCCTGGTATGGCTTGCCCCCCAAAATCCGTCTACCAGATCGGCATCAAGCTGCGCTTGCAGGTCCTCGACAACGGTGGCCTGTGCGTCGGCCGCATCATTTAGATCCTTGATCGGTGCGGTCAAATCGGCGATCGGGGCCTCGAGCGCGGCAATGCGGCTCTCCATTTTGGCCACTTCGGCGGTTAACGCCTCGTCACCCTTTTCAAGGTTCTGTATGGTCGCCTCGATGCGCGTTTCCGCGATGGTTTTTGTGATATAGCCGTTGATGCTTGATACCGCAAACAACCACCACAAAATTGCGGTCAGCACGCCAACGATCATCGCAACCAGATTGCCCGAAATGCCCGAAAGCACCTTGTGCACCAGAAATCCGACAACAAAACCGGCAATGACCAGCAAGGGGGTCCAAACCGACCCTCCCCAAAGAAGCCAAACACCAAGGAACGGGTAGATCGCCGAAAACCAGATCATTTTTCGCGGCAGCCTGTCAAACAAAATCGGAAAAATGGCGACAAACATCAGCACAAATGCCAGCAACGGCCGCCATTGATACTCTTGCGGGTAAAAACCGAACATCAGCTGGTTAAAGCGGTCACGGATAACCCCCCAGCAGGCACCGGTTATATTGGGGTCATCAATGCATATGCGCAACGAGCCAGCCCCCCATGACGGTTGTATCGCCCACGGCAGCACTTCATACACGATCAGCGCGACCATTGAGCCAAACACAATCGTAATCAGCCCGTTCCAGAAGCTGGAAAACAGGTTTTCGCGCATCCATTTCAGCGCGCCGGTTTGCCCGAGCGGCGCCGGCTGCTCGCTGAGCATTTCGGTGCGCACATAAGGTTTGCTACTCATATCACCGCTCCTTCAGCTTAACAGAGTTATTGTAAACGTTCATCACCATCGAGATGCTGAGCGAGATTGCCAGATAAGTGATCATCAGCAACAAGATCGATTCAAGCGCACGACCGGTCTGGTTGAGCGTAATGCCCCCCAGCGTGCCGGTCACATCCATATAGCCCACCGCGATCGCCAGTGACGAGTTTTTGGTCAGGTTCAGGTATTGCGAGATCAGCGGCGGAATAATAACCCGCAGCGCCTGTGGCAGCACCACAAGGTTCATCACCCGTTTAGGGCGCATGCCCAGCGCTGCGGCCGCCTCGGTCTGGCCTTTGTCGATCGCCATAATACCGGCGCGCACCGCTTCGGCAATAAACGCCGCGGTATAAAGTGACAGCGCCAACCACAACGCAATCAGCGAGTTACGCAAATGGAACCCGCCCTTAAAATTAAAGCCCTTCAATGCCGGGTAATCCAGCCCGATCGGCTGCCCCATGACAAGTTGAAAAACCACTGCCGGGATAATCAAAATCCCGAGCTTTATCCAGAAGGTCGGCAGGATAACCCCCGTGGCATCTTGCCGCTTTTTCGCCCAGCGGCCAAAAACAAATATGCCAATGAGCGACAAAAAGAACACCGCAACCACAACCATCGAGCCGTCGCCGAAAGTCGGTTTTGGTATATACCAGCCGCGGTTGGTAAAGGCGACGCTATCCCACAAATACATGCTCGAGGTCGCATCGGCCCCGCGAAAGGTTTTGGGTTGCGGGAATTTTTCAATAAAAATTGCCATCGCAAACACGATCCATAGCAACACCGGAATGTTGCGGAAGGTCTCGATATAAACGGTCATCAGGCGCGAAACGACCCAGTTTTTGGACAGGCGCAAAACGCCGACGGTCACGCCAAGAAAGGTCGCCAGCAAACACCCCAGAACGGCCACCAACAGGGTGTTGAGCAGCCCCACCAGCCACGCCCGCGCATTGGTGCTTTGTGAGGTATACTCAATCAGGCGCTGGTTGATATCATAGCCCGCCGAATAGCCAAGAAAGCTGAAATCGGGGTTTTTGTTGGCCTTGGCGAGGTTGGTATACATGTTATCCAACAGCCACACAACGCCAAGAATAAACAGGGCCAGCATGATTACCTGAATGGTTATAGAACGATAACGGGTATCGTAAAGCAGCATGCTAAGCCGAAACGACTTGCCTGCGGGTTGGTCGGCCATTGCCATGGCGCTCCCCCTCCTGATGGTTGGGATATCCGGCGGAATTGCGGAGTGGTTGTTCCCGCCCCTGCATGCCGGATAAAATTGTTAATGCGTCGTCTAAAAGGGGCGCACCCGAAGATGCGCCCCAAGATTGCTTATGCGAACCTAGCGGAACGGCGGGGTATACATCAAACCACCCTGGGTCCAAAGCGCGTTCAAGCCGCGCGACAGGCCAATCGCGGTGTTTTCACCGATATTGGTTTCGAACACTTCACCATAGTTGCCACCAACAGCGATAACGCGCTGTGCCCAGGCTTTATCAAGGCCGAGCATGCCGCCAAGGTCACCCTCGGTGCCGAGCATACGGTTGATTTCAGGGTTGTTGGTGCCGGTTGCCATTTCAGCAACATTGGCCTGGGTTACGCCCAGTTCTTCAGCGGTGATCATCGCGTTCAGAGTCCAGCGCACGATGTCGCTCCAGGGCTCGTCACCTTCACGCACCAGCGGGCCGAGCGGCTCTTTGGAGATGATCTCGGGCAGCAGCATGAAGTCGCCGGGGTTTTCAAAAGTGGCGCGGGTCGCGGCAAGGCCGGATGCGTCAGTGGTGAAAACGTCACAAGCGCCAGACAGGAACTGCTGCTGGGCTTCGGCGTTGGTTTCAATCGGCACTGGCTCATAAGACATGCCGTTGGTGCGGAAATAATCAGCCAGATTCAGCTCGGTGGTGGTGCCGGTTGTGATACAAACGGTGGCGCCATCAAGCTCGGTTGCCGAGCTTACGCCCAGATCTTTACGAACCATAAAGCCCTGACCATCATAATAGTTCACACCGGTAAAGGTGAAACCAAGGTCAACATCGCGGCTGAAGGTCCATGTGGTGTTACGGGCCAGCAGGTCAACTTCGCCCGAAGACAGCGCGGTGAAACGCACTTTGGAGGAAAGCGGAACAAACTGGACAGCGTCGGCGTCGCCCAAAACGGCAGCAGCTACAGCGCGGCAAATCGCAACATCAAAGCCTTCCCAGCGGCCGTTTGCGTCGGGGGCGGCAAAGCCAACAAGACCGGTTGAAACGCCGCATTTCAGCACGCCGTTTGCTTTTACATCGTCAAGGGTGGCAGCAGATGCCATGCCGGCCATAACGCCAACTGCGGCAATTGTGCCTAGTAGTAGGGATTTTTTCATTTTTACCTCTTCCTGTGGTCCCGAAGTTTCGGGGTTCTGGCACCAATTGCCAGAATCAAATTAAGTTGCGCAGCCCCGAGGGGCAGACACCCGATTTTGAACAATTCAAGGCGCGCAGGTCAAGGGGTCATTCATAAATCGCACATTAGGTAAGCTCTACTTCCTTTATTTCGCGGGGCAATCTGTGAATACCGTGCCGGTTTTTGGAACAAACGTCGAACGAGGCTCGGCAGCACCGGCGACAGTGATGTCAAGCACTCATTCCATCGCAACATACGAATCATTACAATCGCTTATCGAGGTCTGCTTTGCGTTTTGCCAATGTCTGCGGGTGCGCTCCAAAACAATGTCAGTATAAGTTACCTATACCGGCGGCCCGCCGCTATTTGGCCACCCCCGAAGCGCCGCTTATAATCCTCACCCAGACTGGCAGCCTTGGTTTTTTTCCGGGAAAACCAAAAAACTTGTGCGCTGTGCCACAGGCGGCCCTTCTTAACCGCGTATTTTGCCCGGTTTTTGGTCGTTTTGGTAAACCCGAACTCAATCATGCAGGATCATCTCTAGCGCGCGTTCAACCAAAAGAAAAGTGTCGCGCTTCGACTCAGCCAAGGCCGTGGCCGCCTCGTCCACGCCCCACTGTTCTTCCTGCCAGTTTTCATCGATGCGCGAAAGCCCCCAAGCCTCGGCAGCCCCGAGCCGGCGCTCGGCCACCGCCAACCCCAGCACCAGCGAGCCGGATATCGTCACCCAGTCATAAAGCGCCTTCAGGGCAAACCCGTGATATCCATTGGCCACCGAATGCAGCTTTTCCAGGCTGGCGCCGGGTTGGCCGACATGAACAATACCGTTTGTCACCCGCAAAGGTGCCGCCAGTTTTTCGCCGCACCAGTGCAATATCGGGTCCCACGCCGCTTGCTGCCGCTGCGACAGTTCTTGCGGGGTTTCGGCCCGATAGCACAGCAGATCGGTCTCGCCGTAAAGCGCGATTTTGGCCACGATCTCGGCGCGCTCGTCAACCGCCTGATCCAGCGCCGCATGGGCAAAGCTGGTATAGGGCATTTTAATGGTCTCGACCTTGCCCTGCACCGCCTGCCACTCGGCGGCAATTTCGGCGGCCAGCGGCTTTACCGGCACCACAAGCGGGCGCTTTAGCGGGGTTTTAAGCGCCCGACCATCAAGAGCAACGCCATAGCCACCCTTGGCTACCACCACCTCGGCCTTGTCCCAGAACCGTTTTAGTTCAAACGCCATTGTTTAGCTCCAAATCTCGGCCAGCGCCGCGTCGAGCGCGGCGAAATCGTCAATAATCAGGTCTGCGGCCGCCAACCGGCTAACCGGATGGTAGCCCCAGCTAACGCCAATCGTCGCCACCCCCGCCGCGCGCCCCATTTCCATATCGAACTCGGTATCGCCAATCATCACCGCGCGCATTGCGTCAACGCCGGTATCGGCCAAAGCCTGATGCAGCATAGAGGGGTGGGGCTTGCTGGCATGGGTGTCAGCGGTTTGCGAGGTTAAAAAGAAATGCCCCATATCGTGGGCGGCATAGGCGTGGTCAAGCCCGCGCCGCGATTTGCCGGTGGCCACGCCCAGCAACACGCCGTCAATGCCGTGCAACCGTTCTAGCGCCGCACGCGCGCCCGGGTAAAGCGGGGTGTGCACCTCGCCGCCCAGTTCGGCGCGCAGATCAAGGAAGGTTTGCTCGTAGTGTTTGGTCATGGCGCGATTTTCAACCCTGTCCAGCCCCGGCAGCAGGCGCGACACCACTTGCTGCAACGACAGCCCGATGGTTGCCAGCACTTCGGCCTGCGCGGGCAGCGCGTGGCCCGAGGTCTCGAACGCCCGTGCCATCGCCATCAATATAAAGGCCTTGCTGTCAACCAACGTGCCATCCATATCAAATATGACCAGCCTCAAATCGCTCATTCGAAGATCGCAAACGGGTCTTT
>CAYWXQ010000135.1:0-6324 GCA_964462475.1 uncultured Rhodobacterales bacterium
TCGCTGGGGGCGGCGTTTTTTGGCGAAAGCATGTTTTCGCAGGCAAGCAATGCCTCAAAAATCGCGCTGGTCGGGCTGGTGGCGCGGCTGAACCTTGGCGGGTTCAGGCTGCTTGATATGCAGTTTTTAACCCCGCATCTGGCCAGCATGGGCGGGGTTGAATTTTCGCGCGACGATTACCAAAAGCAGTTGGAAGCCGCGCTGAAAATGCCCGCCGATTTTACCCGCCTAAAGGCCACCGACCCTTACTCGCTGGCATCGCTTTCACAGCTTAGCACCCAGACATCATAGCGCGGGTGATCGAGCGCCGAAAGGGCGGGGCTAGAGGCAAACATCCAGCCATAAAACGACGGGTCGGTGTTGCGGATATCGCGGATTTTGAGCAGCGCATAAGCGTCGGCGTTGATGTCGCCAACGGGGTAGCGGCAGGCCTCAAGCGTAATTTCAAGGCGCTCGAACTCAAGCGTTTCGCCGACCTGCATGCTGAAATTCTCGACCATGCCGGTAATGCGGTCCAGCCCGCGCAGTAATGCGCCGGTGCCGACATCTGAATTTGCGGTGCGGTTGGTGTCAAAGTTGAAATCGGGCACCTGAAGCGTGGGCGCAAGGGTGGTTTCCTCAATCGCTGGCAGTTGCTGTGTCTCGATCGTCGGCAGCGGCAACTGGGTGATCTGCGCCGCCGACATCACCGGCAGCAGCAATAACAGCACAAGAAACCTAACCATTTGAGCCCGACCCAGATGCGAATTTCATAAGCAAATTCAACAAGCTAACCGACCCTTGAGTGTATTCAACCTCGTCCCCGGCCGCCAACATCAAATCAGAGCCACCCGGGGTTAGTTCCAAAAAATTACCGCCTAACAAGCCTTCAGAGGCGACCTTGGCCTCGCTATCGTCAGGGATCGCGATATCGGCCCGAACGGTAAAGGTGGCGACAGCCTGATAGGTTACGGTATCAAGCTCGAGCTTGGTGATGGTGCCAACCTGCACACCAGCAAGGTGAACCTCGCCGCCAATGTTCAAGCCTTCGGCGCTGCCGAATTTGGCCAGTAATTCGTATGAATTAGAGCTGGTGGCAAAGCCGGTGCTTTGGCCTGCATAGGCCAAAAAACCCACCGCAGTGGCAACCACGGCTGCGCCGATCAGGGTTTCTGCAACATTGCTTGCCATTGTTTAAGGCCCTATTCCGGCTGCCATGCCTCATAATCGCTGCGGTCAACGCCGCCCGACACAAGGCTGCCCTTGGGGTGATAGGCATCGGTGGTGCCGGTTTTGTTGGCCTGGCTTGGTTTTTGCCAGCTTTGGGTCGGCAGCGGGTTATTGCCCGGGCGGTTGTCAAAGGTGTGGTGCAGCCAGCCGTGCCATTCGGCAGGCACGCGCGACCCTTCGATCGGGCCGTTATAGATCACCCAGCGTTTATCACCCTTGGTGTAGTATTTATTGCCCAGATCGTCTTCGCCAACCAAGGTGCCGTTGCGCCAGGTATAAAGCTGGGTGCCGATGGTTTGGCCGTTCCACCATGTAAACATGCGTAGGATAAATCTCATGGTTTTGCTCCGCGCTATGAGGCCGAGGCCCGCTTGCTATCTGCATATATCATCAATGGCTCGCCGTCACCCGAAATAGCTTCCTCGTTAACCACGACCTCGACCACGTTTTCAAGGCCGGGCAGATCGAACATGGTGTCAAGCAGCACTTCCTCGAGAATAGAGCGCAGGCCGCGCGCGCCGGTTTTACGCTTGATGGCGCGGTTGGCAATGGCGACCATGGCTTCGGGGGTGAAGGTTAGTTCAACATTTTCGAGGCTGAACAGGCGCTGGTATTGCTTGATCAGGGCGTTTTTGGGCTCTGACAAGATGGTGACCAGCGCGTCGGAGTCAAGATCTGTAAGCGTGGCGATCACCGGCAGGCGGCCAACAAATTCGGGGATCAGGCCGAATTTAAGCAGGTCCTCGGGTTCGAGGTCTTTGAAAACCTCGCCGATATTGCGGGTTTCGTTGTCGCGCACATCGGCGCCAAAACCCACGGCCGAGCCCTTGCCGCGTGCTGAAATGATTTTATCAAGCCCGGAAAATGCCCCGCCGCAAACGAACAGGATATTTGTGGTATCAACCTGCAAAAATTCTTGCTGCGGGTGTTTACGCCCGCCTTGGGGCGGCACGCTGGCAACCGTGCCTTCCATGATTTTAAGCAGGGCCTGTTGCACGCCCTCGCCCGATACATCGCGGGTGATCGAGGGGTTTTCGGCCTTGCGCGAGATTTTATCAACCTCGTCAATGTAAACAATGCCACGCTCGGCGCGCTCGACATTATATTCGGCTGATTGCAGCAGTTTCAGGATGATGTTTTCAACGTCTTCGCCAACATAACCGGCCTCGGTCAGGGTGGTGGCATCGGCCATGGTAAAGGGCACATCAAGCGTGCGCGCCAGCGTTTGCGCCAGCAGGGTTTTGCCGCAACCGGTCGGGCCGATCAGCATGATGTTTGATTTCGCCAGCTCGACGCCGTCATCCTTGCCCTTGTGTTCAAGGCGTTTATAGTGGTTATGCACCGCGACAGACAGCACCTTTTTGGCCACTTCCTGCCCGATCACATAATCATCGAGCACCGCGCAAATCTCTTTGGGCGTTGGCACCGCATCAGAGCTTTTGATCTGGCTTGATTTGCTTTCTTCACGGATGATATCCATGCAAAGCTCGACGCATTCGTCGCAAATAAACACGGTTGGCCCGGCAATAAGCTTGCGAACCTCGTGCTGGCTTTTGCCACAAAACGAGCAATAAAGGGTGTTTTTACTATCCGACCCGGCTGATTTGGTCATGGCATTCTCCTGCCCTAAAATCTTTTGCGTCACCGCTAACAGAACATCACAAAGCGCCCGAATACAAGCGCAAACGCGGTTCTGCGGTTAATCTTCGCTCTCGACGGCGCGTTTTTGCACAATTTCGTCAACAATGCCCCATTCCAGCGCGGCTTCGGCGGTCATGAAATTATCACGGTCCAGCGCCTGTTCGACATCGGCTATTTCTTTGCCGGTGTGCTGCACATAAATGCCATTCAGGCGGGCTTTAAGCTCCAGTATTTCCTTGGCGTGCAGGGCAATATCGCTGGCCTGCCCCTGAAACCCGCCACTGGGCTGGTGCAGCATAATGCGCGAATTGGGCAGGGTATAGCGCATGCCCGGCTCGCCCGCCGCCAGCAATAGGGAGCCCATAGAGGCCGCCTGACCAATACAAACGGTCGAGATTTTGGGGCGGATAAACTGCATGGTATCATAAATAGACAGGCCAGAGGTCACGACCCCGCCGGGCGAATTGATATACATCGCAATGTCTTTATTGGGGTTTTCGGCCTCAAGAAAAAGCAATTGCGCCACGATGATCGTTGCCATCTGGTCCTCGACCGGACCGGATACAAAAATGATCCGCTCCTTGAGCATGCGCGAGAAAATATCATAGCGCACAGAGCCGCGCGCTGTGGTTTCCTCGACACTCGGGATAATAAAACCGGTTTCATTCATCACTGGGTTAAACATGCGGCATTGCCTTTCAATCACACAGAATTCTTCTAATGCGAATTCGTTTCCCAATGGTTTAATCCCTGCGCGAGCCAGCTTCAAGGCCCGCTTGTTCAAGTTTATGCCCAAGGGTGTTTATTATGTGACAATCCCGCGCTAGGCTTTGCGCTAGGTTTTTACGATATTTTATATAAGCAGCAAAAAAATGTTTTCGATTTCAAGCCAAAAAGACACAATTACCGTTGAACGCACGCTGGTGCTGAAAAAAGACGGCATTTTGCCGGCGGGGCAGTTGCTGTGCAAAGCCAGTATTGACCTGGGGGTTGATCTGAAATCACCCGAGGGGCGCGATATTGTTAGCAAATTCGACGGGCTTTTTAACGGTAAAATTACCAGCAAGGCCAAAAAGCAGGACGAGCGCATTAAAAAAGCGCGTGAGCAGCTGGTAAAATGGGTGCATCTGGGCGAATCAGAAAACAAGATCCGCAATTATGCCGACACCCAGCAGGAAGACATTATCCGCGACTGGAACACATTTATGCGCGTCGATATCAAGCGCGCGGCAACCGACGCGGTTGATGACGCGCTGAAAAAATCGAAAATCGATTTTGGCGATCTGAAGCTGAAATTCTCGAACGTTGATCTGCAAGACAACAAGATGGAATTTTTGACCGGCGTGCTGAACATCGCCGGTCGGGGCGGCAAAGGGCGGGTGGCGACCGCGGGCATGGCGGGGCTGGTGACCGGCCTGCAAAACCTCGACAAACCGGTCACCGTGGTGCGCGAGGGCTGGGAGCGTAACGTAAAACTGCTGAAACAGGCCACACAAGACGCCAGCACCGTGCAAAAAAACCTGACCGCGATGCGCAAGGCCACCAATGGCATGGCCGCGCGGCTTTCGCGGATGAAAAAAATATCAGAGGGCGCCAACAAAATCTCGGCCCGCAGCACAAAGGGGGTTGATGCGCTGATGGGTGCCTTGGCCAAGCACCATAAAACCGCCAAGCTCAATGATCAGGACAAGGTGGTGATCATCGCCAACAAAGCGCTTTCGGCGTTTAACAACGCCAAAAAAGACAGCAAACAAACCGTTGTCAGCGCCAATACCGCGCGGCTTGAAACCGTGCTTGGCAATATTGAAAAACTGCTGGTTGAGGCTGAAGGCCTGAGCAAGGCCAGCACCGAAAGCTTTGCCGGTGCCACGCGTGCCACCAATGCAGCCGCAACCAGCACAAAATCGGGGGCCGAAGCGGTAAGCGCGGCGCTGAAAGAGCTTAAACTGCAATCCAAAATGTAGGCAAAAAAAAGACCCCGCAAACCGCGAGGCCTTTTTTGTAATCGCTGGCGAAATCACTCTTCGTCGAGCGCCTCGATGGCTTTTTGCAGATCATCTTTGCTGACAGGTTTTTCAGAAACCTGCGCCAGCTCCAGAATGTAATCAACCACTTTATCTTCATAAAGCGGGGCGCGCATCTGCTGCTGGGCCTGCTCGTTTTTCTGAATGAATTCAAAGAACTCGCGTTCCTGACCGGGGTATTGGCTGGCGGCATTAAACATGGCGCGCTGCATTTCCTCGTCTGAAACCGTGACCTCGTTTTTGTTGCCCAGCTCGGCCAAAAGCAACCCGAGGCGCACCCGGCGCTCGGCCAGTTTTTTATGCTCGTCGGTGGTGTCGATCTCGGGGTGATCATGGCCTTCAACGTCGGGGTTTTCCTCGTGCCACAGGGTGTGGGCAATTGAATTGGCCTCGGCGTCAACAAGGCTCGGCGGCAGATCAAAATCGAACATGGTGTCGAGCTTGTCCATCAATTTGCGTTTAAGCACGGTGCGCGCGGCACCCTTATATTCGTCGGCCAGACGCTCAGAAATCTGTTTTTTGAGGCCGTCAAGGTCATCGGCACCGTAACGCGTTGCCAGTTCGTCGTCGATCTCGGCCGGTTTAGGCTCGTTTACCGCTTTGATATTACAGGTAAATACCGCGTCCTTGCCCTTCAGGTTTTCGGCCTGATACTCGGCGGGGAAGGTTACCTTAACTTCAATCTCGTCGCCCTCTTTGGTGCCGACAAGCTGCTCTTCAAAGCCCGGAATAAAGCTGTTGGAGCCAAGCACCAGCGGGTAATCATCGGCCTGACCGCCCTCGAACGCTTCACCGTCAACCTTGCCCAAAAAGTCGATCACAACCTGATCACCGTCTTTGGCTTTCGAGCCCTTGCGGCGTTTCTCGAAATTGTTGGTCGATTTGGCGATATTGTCGAGCGCTTCCTGAATGGATTCGTCATCGGCTTCAACCACCAAACGCTCCAGCTCGATACTGGCAAAATCGCCTTCGGGCACATCGGGCAGACGCTCGTAAGAAACGGAAACAGCAACATCGTCGCCTTCTTTCCATTCTTCGTTGGTCATTTTAATTTCGGGCTGCGCGGCAGAACGGTCGCCGGTTTTTTCAAACTGGGCGCTAACGGCGGCGTCAACGGTTTCTTGCAGGGCTTCACCCAAAACCGACTGGCCAAACATCTTTTTCATCAACGCCAGCGGGGCTTTACCCTTGCGGAAACCCTTCATCTGGAAATCGGCGCGCGCGGCTTCGATTTTTTCGTTTACCTTGGTTTCCAGCTCGGCGGCCGGAATCACAATATCATAGCCGCGCTTCAGGCCTTCGTTCAGGGTTTCGGTAACCTGCATGTCAATTCCTCGGTTCATCGCCCAAGCGGGCCTAAATATTGGTACGGATGAAGGGACTTGAACCCCCACGCCTCGCGGCACCAGAACCTAAATCTGGCGTGTCTACCAATTCCACCACATCCGCA
>CAYWXQ010000136.1:0-2890 GCA_964462475.1 uncultured Rhodobacterales bacterium
CTGTTCAAGCAGGGCGCCACTGGCGGTTTGGTCTAGCGCGCGCAGGTCGGCCAGCGTGCAGGGCAGGCGGGTGCGCGGCTTGGCCCCGAACATGATCTTTGGCCCCTCGGGCGCGGGGGTGGGTGTGGGGGCAACCGGTGCCGAGCTGAACAAAACTTTGGCGCGGCCTTTTTTTTTGCCGCTATCGGGTTTATCAGGCATTGCGCGCCGCCTTTCGCCTAGCCCAGATAGGCGTTTATGATGTCGCCCAACCCGGCGTTGGAGCCAGCACCAATGGCCTGAAAGCGCCAGTTTCCGTCGGGCTGGCGTAAAAATGACGCGATTTGCACCGCGGTTTTGCGCGCGAATTCGGCGCTGAGCGTATAGCGGCAAACCTCGATATCCTCGGCGTCGCAAACCTCGATACCGGCGGCCGACAACATGCCGAAATGTTGCGACTTTTTATCGGCGCTATGGATGGTGGCCCAGACGGCGATTTCAACGATTTCGGCGGGCAGGCGTGCCAGCACGATCATGGTTTCCTCGCGATACTCCTCGTCTTCGGTGGCGCTGCTCATACCATGGTCGCCGCCGGCTTTCGCGCGGCCCCGGCCCGTGCGGTCATCGCCCTTGTGCACCATCGCGCCATCAACCGACTGGAACGACCCGTCGGGGTTTTTTATCATCGAGCCTTCGGGGTTTCGCGCGTTGCGAATAAAAGCATAGGTCAGGGCATAGCTGCCGTCATCAACCAGATAGGGCAGGCTGGAATCGCCGTTTTGGTGCCCGAGCCCGAAACAATGCACATCAAGGTCGATTTTATCGCCGCCTTTGACAGGGTCCCAAAACAGCCCGCAATGCACGGTCTCGATGCCTTTTTCGAGGTTAAACGATGCGCCTTTTTCAAGGTTAAACGTCGCCATCTTCATTCTCCATTTGCCTTGCGCAACAAGCCGCAGGTTAAAGCATACGACAAAACGCCCCGTATTGGCCATATGGCGCAAACACATTTTTGAGCGCATGAGCGGTTTTATGTGCGTATGAACGGTGTGGTCGTGGTCGCAAAAATTTGGGCCAGTTGTAAATTTGGGCCAGTTGTAAAGTAGAATCTCCTTTCGAAAAGGACGATAGGAAATGGCGACGAGAAACGGTATTTGAATGAATTTAGGGCGCGTGTGGCGTTGGAAGCAATCCGCGAGGTGCCGGGATCAGGGTTTGAGCGTGCGTCGGCAACGCAAACTGCTGTCGCTGGTGGGCTCGGGGTTTTATTGCAGCCCGAATGGTGAAAGCGCCGGAAACCTGCGGTATATGCCCGTTATGTGATACGCAATTTCTGGAATCGTCTGTCGGCAACCGACAACCGCACAGTCACGCGACCCATTTTGGCCACGGCATATTAACCCCGGATGAAGCCTGTGACAGAAAGGCAGACCAACTATCGCAGCGGCCTGACAATGAAAATAGTGTCATCGTAGTTACGCGGCCAACTGGTCAAAATACCACGCCCACCGCCGGGCTTGACCCACGACCGCAAAAGCCTTGAGGTTCGGCTTGCAGGCAAGGGCGGGATTGTTTTATAGAGTTGAGGACATATTCTGGTTAGCGGAGGCACCGATGGCGGGCCATTCAAAATGGGCAAATATTCAGCATCGCAAGGGGCGCCAAGACGCCGTGCGCTCCAAGCTGTTCTCGAAACTGGCCAAGGAGATCACCGTTGCCGCCAAAATGGGCGACCCCGACCCCGATAAAAACCCCCGCCTGCGTTTGGCGGTGAAAGAGGCCAAAAAAGTTTCAGTGCCCAAAGACGTGATCGAACGCGCGATCAAAAAATCGGCCGCCGGTGATGGTGACAGCTATGACGAGATCCGCTATGAGGGCTATGGCCCCGCCGGTGTGGCGGTGATTGTCGAGGCGATGACCGATAACCGCAACCGCACCGCGTCGTCCGTGCGCTCTATCTTCACCAAATCGGGCGGCAATCTGGCCGAGACCGGCGCGGTTTCGTTTATGTTCGACCGGGTTGGCGAGGTGGTTTACCCCGTTGACGCCGGAGACGCCGACACCCTGATGGACGCCGCCATCGAGGCCGGTGCCGATGATGTTGAAAGCTCGGACGAGGGCCATATTATTTACTGCGCCGCTCATGATCTGAATGATGTATCAACCGCGCTCGAGGTCGCTTTGGGCGAATCAGAATCCACCAAGCTGATCTGGAAGCCCCAAACCACCACCGAGCTTGATCTGACCGCCGCCGAAAAGCTGATGCGCCTGATTGAAATGCTGGAGGATGACGACGATGTGCAAACCGTCACCGCCAATTTCGAGATTTCGGATGAGGTTATGGCGGCGCTCGGAGCGCAGGGCTAGGTCTTCGCAATAGTTTTGCTTGATAAATCGGTGGCTTGTGAGCAAACTGGTTTTTAGCGCAAGGCTGGAAAGGGCAATTTGTGGGAAACGTGCTGAAATCCTGGTGGTTATGGGCAGGGGCCGGGCTTGGCGCGGTTGCTGTGGTGGTGGTTGTCAGCCAATCGCCAGATGCGCCAACGGTGGATGAAACCCCCATTACCGAGGCCGCCCCGCAGCCAGATAGCACAAGCATTGAAGCCGCATCGGCACCGGAAAGCACAGGGCAGGAAAGCACAGGGCAAAAAAGCACAGGGCAAAAAAGCGCAGGGCAGGAAAGCACAACACCGGAAATCATGGCATCCCAAAGCGCTGAACCGGTCAGCGCGCTGCCCGCCCCCGTCGCGGCTGACAACGCCGAAGAATCTACGCCAGAATCACCGGATGTGCAGCCAAGCGCGCCTGAATCCCAAGCCGAGCTCCAAGTTGCTGCCCCACCGGATGCTGCCCCAATCCCCCCGGTTGCCGCGCCAGCGGTGGCAAGCCCTGATCCAGCCGAGCCTGCGCC
>CAYWXQ010000136.1:2990-6175 GCA_964462475.1 uncultured Rhodobacterales bacterium
CTGCGCCAGATGTAGCCGCCCCCGAAGTGGCGGTTTTGCCGGGCAGTGAAGCCGCCTCGGTGGTTGAAGCTACCCCCGAAGCGCCGCTGGAACAGGGGCCCGATATTGTCTCGGCCCCGCCAATGGTTGGGGTGCCAAAACCCGTGGGCGCTGCGGGCAGTGGCGTGGCACTTGCCGCTGATGCCGCCGTGGTGCCGGCTGCAATGCCTGTGGCGGCACCTGCCCCCCAATCAGTAACCGCCGCGCCGCAAGTTGCCCCCGACGGGCCAAACGGGATGGACGCCCCCGCGGCCTTGGCCCGCGCCGGTGATGCCCCTGCCAAAAGCGCGGCACCGTTATTGGGTGCCGGGGCCGCGCCGTTAAGCCTTGCGCAGGTATTGCCCCCCGGTCAGGCCCCGCAGCCCGGCCAGATCGCGCCGAGCTTCGATCTGGTGCGTGTTGCCCCTGACGGCAGTGCCATTATTGCCGGTCGCGCCGCGCCCAATGCGCAGGTGCAAATCCTGTCGGGCGGGCTGCCGGTGGCCGAGGCCACAGCGGGCCCGCGCGGCGCATTCGTGGTGTTTTTAACCAGCCCTGCCACCCCGACGCTCGATCTTGAAATCCCGGCCGCGCCCAAGGCGGCGCAACTGGTGGTTTCGCAAGATGATATCATCATCCTGCCCGCCCAGCCAAACGCCCCCGAGGCCGCGCCTATTGTGCTGCGCCGCACGCCTGATGCGGTGCAAATCGTGCAGCGGTCCGGCCCCTCGATCCCCGATAATATCAGCCTTGATCTGGTCAGCTATTCGGCCAGTGGCTCGGTGGTGCTGGCGGGGCGCGGGCAGCCGGGTAATACCGCGCGCATCTATGCCAATGGTGCGCTGGCCGGTGACGCCGGTATTGGTGCGGGCGGTGATTGGCGGGTTGAAATTGCCGACATTGCCGAGGGCCGGTATATTTTGCGGGTTGATGAAATAAGCCGCGATGGTGCGGTGCAAAGCCGTGCCGAATCACCGTTTCAGCGCGAGTTTCCGGCGGCGCGCACCCCCGGCAGTTTTTCGCAGGGGGCCAAGATAATTGTGCAGCCCGGCAACACCCTGTGGCTAATGGCCACCGAGGCTTATGGCGATGGTGATGCCTATACCCAGATATTCTCGGCCAATAAAGACAGTATCCGCGACCCCGACCTTATATACCCGGGGCAGATATTCTCGATTCCGCGGGTGGATCAATAATCGCGCTGGCTCTGGCGCTTTGGGGCCAGACCCCCTATCTGTAACCGACGCGTTACCAAAGGGGCTGTAATGGCAAAACATACCGAGGCCGAAAACTATAGCGGTTGGAAAACCATCCAGCGGGTGGCGCCCTATTTGTGGCCAAAAGACCGGTTTTGGCTGCGCTTTCGGGTGGTGGCGGCGATGGCGGCACTGGTGCTGGCCAAGGTCGCGACCGTACTGACGCCGTTTTTCTATATGAAGGCGGTTGATATGCTGGCCCCTGAAAAGGCTGCCAACGATGCCGGTTGGCTGGTGGGGCTTTCAGCTGGCGGGCTGGTGGTGGGCTATGGGCTGATGCGGCTGACCGGCGTTGGTTTTAACCAGCTGCGTGATGCCATATTTGCCCGGGTTGGCCAGCGCGCCCTGCGGGTGTTGGCACGCGAAACATTCGAGCATATTCATGCCCTTAGCCTGCGTTACCACCTGGAACGCAAAACCGGCGGCCTGTCGCGGATTATCGAACGCGGTGTCAAGGGGGTCGAATTTTTGCTGCGCTTCATGCTGTTCTCGGTCGGGCCGCTGATCCTTGAGCTGGCGATGGTATCGGTGGTGCTGGTCACGGTGTTTGATGTGCGCTATCTGGGCGTGGTCAGCCTTACGATTTTTCTTTATGTCTGGTTTACCTTCAAGGTCACCGAGTGGCGGGTGAGCATCCGCAAAGACCAAAACAAGGCTGACACCGACGCCAACCAAAAGGCAATAGACAGCCTGTTGAACTATGAAACCGTCAAGTATTTTAGCGCCGAGGAGCGCGAGGCCAAGCGCTATGACGTGTCGATGCGCGCCTATGAGGCAGCGGCGGTTAAAACCAATTATACGCTCGGGTTTTTGAACTTTGGTCAGGCGGTGCTGATCACCACCGGCTTGGTTATTGTGATGATCATGGCGGCGCGCGGTGTGCAAAACGGCACCCTGACGGTGGGCGAATTTGTTGGCGTCAACACCTATATGATCCAGCTGGTGCTGCCGCTTAATTTTCTGGGCACGGTTTACCGCGAAATCCGGCAGTCGCTGGTTGATATGGGGCAGATGTTCTCACTTCTTGGCCAACCATCGGAAATCGTTGATAAACCTGATGCACCGGATTTGCAGGTGCAGGGCGGCGAGGTGTCTTTTGAAGCGGTTGATTTTTCGTATGAGGGCAACCGGCAGATATTGCACGGGCTTGATTTGCGGGTTGGCCCGGGGCAAACCATTGCGGTGGTCGGGCCTTCGGGTTCGGGCAAATCAACCATCGGGCGGCTGCTGTTCAGGTTTTATGATGTCAGCCACGGCGCGCTGAAAATAGATGGCCAGGATGTGCGCGACATTTCCCAATGCAGCCTGCGCGCCAAGATCGGCGTGGTGCCGCAAGACACGGTGCTGTTTAACGACACCGTGGGCTATAACATCGCCTATGGCCGTGAGGGCGCCACCCATGCGGAGGTGATCGCCGCCGCAAAAGCGGCGCAGATACACGACTTTATCACGGCCCTGCCCGAGGGTTACGATACCCCTGTCGGCGAGCGCGGGCTAAAGCTTTCGGGGGGCGAAAAGCAGCGGGTCGGCATTGCCCGCACCCTGCTTAAAAACCCGCCGATATTGTTGCTCGACGAGGCGACCTCGGCGTTGGATAGCGAAACCGAGCAGGGCATACTGGAAAGCCTGCGCGCCATGGGCAAGGGCCGCAGCGTGATCACCATCGCGCACCGGCTGTCAACCGTGGTTGACGCCGATAAAATCGTGGTGCTGGAAAAGGGCGAGGTGGTCGAATCCGGCACCCATACCGATCTGCTGGCCAAGGGCGGGCGTTATGCCAGCATGTGGCAACGCCAGCGCGCCGATATGGCCGAGGCATAGGCTGCGTTTGGGGTTTGACAATGGCGGCTAAATCGGGATCCTGAATGGCACAAGCCAGGAGCCGCCATGACATCCAGCCATCAAACCAAC
>CAYWXQ010000137.1:0-6132 GCA_964462475.1 uncultured Rhodobacterales bacterium
TTACCTGCAAAGCAAGCTCGGGGCATGGGGGCGCACCGGCGGGGCGATCACCCCTGAGGCCCACGCCGAATATCTGCGCTGTTTCACCCCTGAAGCCATCCATGCCAGCTGCGAAGACTACCGCGCCTCGGCGGGGATTGATCTGGTGCATGATCGGGCAAACCGTGCCAAATTGCCCATGCCGCTATTGGCGCTTTGGGGCGCGGCGGGGTTTGTTGGCGCAACCTATGATGTGCTTGCCACCTGGCATGCCGTGGCCGATGATGTGCGCGGCCACGCCGTGCCCGGCGGCCATTTTTTGCCCGAAGAAGCCCCCGATGCGGTGCTAAAAGCCCTGTTGGGTTTTTTATAATCCAATAACCGCTGCTCGATACGCCATGATCCGGTTGCAGAAGGTAGCAAGCAGGCGGTTTGTGGGATATTTCTTGCTGTATTACCCGCAGCACCGGCCGGGCCTATGTTTATTCCAATCCAGCTATGCTAGCGCTCGGGGGTTTTCACATTCGAGGTTCCGATGGCTAAAACCCAATCCAAAAAGCTGATCTTGCTGTCAGTTGCTGTCATGCTATTTTTGGCGGCGCTTGACCAGACCATTGTCTCTACCGCGCTGCCGACGATCGTTGCCGAACTCGGGGGCGTAGACCGCCTGAGCTGGGTGGTGACGGCCTATTTGCTGACCTCTACCGTTGCCGCGCCGATCTATGGCAAGCTCGGCGATCTTTACGGGCGCAAGCTGCTGATGCAGATCTCGGTCGGGATATTTTTGCTGGGCTCCATCCTTTCGGGCTTGGCGGATTCGATGCTGTTTTTGATCAGCGCGCGGGCGGTGCAGGGCTTGGGGGGTGGCGGCTTGTTTGTGCTGGCGCTGACCGTGGTCGGCGATGTGGTGCCGCCCCGCGAGCGTGGTAAAATTCAGGGAATTTTCGGCGGGGTGTTTGGTATTTCCAGTGTGGCGGGGCCGTTGCTGGGTGGTTTTTTTGTTGATCAGCTAAGCTGGCGCTGGGTGTTTTATGTGAACCTGCCAATCGGTATTTTGGCACTGGGTATCTTTGCGGTGGCGTTTCATGGCAGCGGCAAACGGGTGTCGCACAAGATCGATTTTCTGGGCGCGGGCTTGCTGACGGCCGCTCTTTCGGGGCTGGTGTTGTTTACCAGCCTTGGCGGCAGCAGCTATGAATGGACCTCGCCGTTTATGTTGTCGATGATCGGGTTGGCGGTGGCGGCGGGGCTGGGCTTTATCTGGGCCGAGCGCCGGGCCGATGAACCGGTGCTGCCGCTAAGCCTGTTTCGCTATAACAATTTCAGCGTGATGAGCGCGGTCGGTTTTGTAAGCGGGGTGGCGATGTTCGGGGCGCTGGTGTTTTTGCCGCTCTATTTGCAAACGGTAAAAGGGGTCAGCCCCACGGTTTCGGGCCTGCAGCTGATACCGATGATGTTCGGAATTTTAAGCGGCTCTATTGGCGCAGGCCAGATCATGGGGCGCACCGGGCATTATCGCCGCTTGCCAATGATCGGCATGGGGGTGATGACCCTTGGCCTGCTGTTGCTGACACAGCTGGCGGTCGATACCACGGGCTGGCAAATATCTATTTATATGTTTGTGGTCGGTATCGGGCTGGGGCCAACCATGTCGGTGGGCACGACCTCGATCCAGAATGCGGTGCCGCAGCCGCAGATGGGGGCGGCAACCGCCGGTTTTACCTTGTTCAGGCAGGTTGGCGGGCTGATCGGGGTGTCGATCTTTGGCACGTTGTTTACCAACAGCCTAAAGCAGTCGTTCAACGGGCAGAATATGGCGGGCGGTGATATTAGAACCCTCGGTGCCGACATGATCGCCAGATTGCCGGAACCGGTGCAGATCATGATTAAAGAGGCAATAACCAACGCCCTGCATCCGGTGTTTCTGGTGGCGGCAGGGGCGGCATTTGCGGCCTTTGTGATTGGCTGGTTCTTAAAACACGTTCCGTTGCGGCGTCACGCGGGGCCAGCGCCTGAACCCGCGTAAAACCGGGCTGGCCAGGCGGTGCGGCCCGCGCCGACAAGGTGTCCCGCAGGGCCGCCGCGAAGGGGCGATCCGGTTTACAGTCGGGGGCGAATTTGGCCCCCTTTGGCCTATGTTTGCCGGAAGAAATTAAAGGCTGTCTTGGGCTTGCAGTGACATTTTGTGGCTGGCTTTGTCGCTTTCCGAGAACCATTTCAGCTGGTTGCGCAGGCTGACAACCGAGCCGATGATGATCAGCGCCGGGCCTTGAATGCCGGAGTCAACCACCCGCGCGGCGATATTGCCAAGATCACCGGTGATCACGCGCTGGTTGGCGCGGGTGCCGTTATCAACCACCGCTGCCGGTGTGGCGGCCGTCAAGCCGCGTTTGATGAACTGTTCCGACAAAATGCCAACGCTGCTTAGCCCCATATAGACCACCACGGTCTGGTCAGGGCGCACCAGCCGGTCCCAGTCAAGGTCAAGCACCCCGTCTTTGCCATGGGCGGTGATCAGCACACAAGACTGCGCGTGGTCGCGATGCGTAAGCGGGATGCCCGCATATGACGCACAGCCCGAGGCCGCAGTGATGCCGGGAATGACCTGAAACGGGATGTTGTGTTTGGCCAGCAGCTCCAGCTCTTCGCCACCACGCCCGAAGATAAACGGATCACCGCCCTTCAGGCGCAGCACCCGTTTGCCTTGTTGCGCCAGCTCGACCATCAGTTCCGAGATTTCCTCTTGCACCATGGTGTGTTGCTGCGGCATTTTGCCCACATAAACCCGCTCGGCGTCGCGGCGCACCAGGGTCATGATTTCGGTTGAAACCAAGCGGTCAAACAGCACCACATCGGCGCGTTGCATGATGTGCAGGGCGCGAAAGGTCAGCAGGTCGGGGTCGCCGGGGCCGGCGCCAACCAGAAAAACCTCGCCGGTATGGGTTGTTTTGGCACCGGCGACGGCGGCGGTCAGGTCTGCAAGCAGACGGTCGGCGGCTTTTGCCTCGTCACCAGCTAAAAAGTGGTCGCCGACCGCGCCCTCGATGGTGTTCTCCCAGAAATGGCGGCGGGATTCGGTGCTTTTCAGCTTTGCCATCACCCGATCGCGAAAACCGCCGACAAAGGCGGCGAGGCGGCCATAGGCGGCGGGCAGCATCACCTCTATGCGGGCGCGCAGGATGCGGGCGATCACCGGCGCGTTGCCGCCTGACGAAATAGCGACCACCAAGGGCGAGCGGTCAACCACGCTGGGGGTGATAAAGTCGCAATATTTGGTAACATCGGCAACATTGACCAATACTTTGGCGGCCTTGGCCATCTCGTATAGGCGCTTGTCGCGGGCTTCGATCTCGGACGCTCCGTAGGCCACCACGCAATCGGCGAAATCATCGGGTTCGGGGGCGCGCAGGTGGTGGGTTACGCGGGGGTGGTCGCGCAATTCGCGAAATTCGCCCGACATATCGGGGCAAAATACATGCACATTTGCCCCGGCTGAAAGCGCGCGTTCAACGCGGCGGGCGGCGGGGGTGTTGCCGCCATCGACCAGCACTTTTTTGCCTTTGACGTCAAGAAATATCGGAAGGTGGTCCATGGGTAGCGCTTTCAAATCTTGTAATAAATATTGGCAGGCTTTATGCGCCCTGCTTTTGGGCCCAGGCCAGCATTTGCTGCCCCATGGCTTTGGCTTGTTCAGGGCCGATATCGACGGCGGTTATGCGGTGGCCCTCGCGGATGGTCAGGCGCAAAAGGTGCATGCCGCTTTCGTATTCATGATCGTGCAGGCTGGCTTTGCGGGTATAGGGCAGCTCGTATTTCTCGATCAGGGTCATGTCTTCAATCCCCATAATGGATCCCCCGTGTAAAGGCCGCTTCCAGCGCCCATTCCCATTTTTTGGGGGTGTTGCGATAATCAGGCTTTACGTCGAACTCCATGAACATCTCGCCCGATTCGCCGGCATGGGCGACAAGGCGTTCCAGTTCTTTAAAGCTGTCGACCTCTGGGTGGCCGATAATCAGGTCACTTAGCTTGGCCATATTTATATTCCTTTATAGTCTGTTGTGAAACCGGATGCGGTAAAGCATGCGCTGGCTGGCACCGGTATCGGCGTTGGGGTCAAACGCGGTCCGGTTATGCAGGGCGTTGTTGTTGAGTATACCCTGACCGGGGCGCAAAGTAAGAGTGTGCAGATAGTCGCGCTCGCTTTCCAGCAATTTTTGCAGCAAGGCGGCGGCGTTTTTTGTCGCCGCGTTGCGCCAGCTGATCGAGCGGGTGCGGGCGGTGTAGCGCAGGGTCAGCCTGCCGCTTTCAACAAAAAATACCGGCCCGATGCTGACAGGGCGCACAGTGCCATCGGCCTCGGGCGATGGCGGGATGGTCATGGCGGCGGGGTGCATCAGCAGGGCCACGGCGGCGGGGTTTTGGTCGCGCAATCTTATATAGGCGATCTCGTGGTCGATAATCTGGCTTTGGCCGCCAATATCGGCTTGTCGCACGCAATGCAGCACAAAGGCGCGGATGGTGTCATCGGGGCCATTATAATAGCCGTCGGTGTGCCAGTTGATCGCCTTGCGCGAATAAGGGATGAAACCGCGCTGGTGCTCGGCCATCGATACCTTTAGCGCCACCACGCCACCCCGCCCCGCCGAGCGGTGCTTTTCGGCGATGCGCAGCCCGAAAGCATCGGTAAAATGGCGCAGCTCAACCCCGACAGTGTCGGCATCGGGGCTATAGCGCGCGGCCTGATAGATGGCGAAATTGGCGGTCGATACCTGTGCCAGAATCGCGTTTTTCTCTGATTCTGCGGGCTGCGACAGATCGTCCACCTGTAGCACGGGGGCCGCGCCGGCACGGGGGGCAAGCGCCAGTTTGCTGCGGCGCCACGCCGCATAGGCCGCGTTATTTTCAAGATCGAAAGCCGTGGCGGATTGCGACAAATCGACCGGTTTTTCGGGGGTCTGTGTCATTTTTTCCAACTATACTCGCCTTTTCTTAACTGTGTGCCCCGGTTTTTCTTGGTTAACCTTAAGGGTGCCGAACTTTTTCTTTACATTCCATTATCGAAATATATAGATTTGAAGCTGAAACATGCAAATGGTTTTCGATGGCCGCAATGGTTTACCTTAGCAGTAAGGTTTATGCTATTGTCAGGGCGGGCAAGCAGCCGGTCAAGAGCTGCGGGACCGGCTGTAACAAAATACGCTAGCGCAAGGGAGAAATTGCAATGAAAGACGGTGACAACGTAAACGACGGTGACCAGAGCGGTGTGAACCCCACGCCGATGCTTGATCAGCTCGAAGACGGCCCATGGCCCAGCTTTGTAACCGGCCTGAAACGGCTGCGTGACACGCAGGGCGCGCAATACGCCCCGATGATGAACGACCTTTTGGGCCAGCTCAACCATTCATACGAAACCCGTCGCGGGTATTGGAAGGGCGGCACCCTGTCGGTGCTTGGTTATGGCGGCGGTATCATCCCGCGCTTTTCCGAAGTGGCAGGCGATTACCCTGAATCAAAAGAATTCCATACCCTGCGGGTCATGCCGCCAGCGGGCAACCACTATACCACCGATCTATTGCGCCAGCTTTGCGATATTTGGGAAAAGCACGGTTCTGGTCTGATCGCGTTTCACGGCCAGTCCGGCGATATCATGTTTCAGGGCTGCACCTCCAAAAACGCCCAGATCGCGTTTGACGAGCTTAACGAGATCGGGTTCGACCTTGGCGGCGCGGGCCCTGCATTGCGCACGGCGATGTCTTGCGTGGGCCATGCCCGCTGCGAGCAAAGCTGCTTTGACGGCGTAAAAGCCCACCGCGGGATCATCAACCGTTTGCTCGACGAAATGCACCGGCCATCCATGCCTTATAAGTTCAAGTTCAAGTTCTCGGGTTGTGGTAATGACTGCGTTAACGCCATTCACCGCGCCGACTTTGCGGTCATTGGCACATGGCGTGACGATATCAAGATTAACCAGGAAAAGGTTAAAGAGCATATCGCTGAAAAAGGCCGGAAATACACCATTGATACCGTGGTTTCCATGTGCCCGACCCGCGCGATCAGCCTGCACGATGACGACACGCTTGAGATCGACAATAAATCATGCGTGCGCTGCATGCACTGCATTAACGTGATGACCAAGGCGCTTAGCCCGGGTG
>CAYWXQ010000138.1:0-6063 GCA_964462475.1 uncultured Rhodobacterales bacterium
ACTTTTTTGCCCAAAATGGCCAAGCGGGCATGGGGCGGCAGATGTCTGGCAAAAACGGCGATGATATCGTGCTGCGGGTGCCGGTGGGCACCGAGATCCTCGATGAAGATCAGGAAACCGTGCTGGCCGATATGACCCGCCTTGGCCAGCGGGTGCAACTGGCGCAGGGGGGCAATGGCGGCTGGGGCAATTTGCGGTTCAAATCCTCTATCAATCAGGCGCCGCGGCGCTCCAACCCCGGGCAAGAGGGGGTCGAGCGCACCATATGGTTGCGCCTTAAACTGATCGCCGATGTCGGGCTTTTGGGCATGCCAAACGCCGGTAAAAGCACGTTTTTGGCGGCGACAAGCAATGCGCGCCCCAAAATCGCCGATTACCCCTTTACCACGCTTCACCCTAATCTGGGTGTGGTCGGGGTGGATAACACCGAAATTGTCATTGCCGATATTCCGGGCCTGATCGAGGGCGCCTCCGAGGGCACCGGCCTTGGCCATCGGTTCCTCGGCCATGTCGAGCGCTGCTCGGTGCTGCTGCATCTGGTGGATGGCACCGGCGAGGACGTGGCCGAAGATTACCGGATTATCTCGACCGAGCTTGAGAAATACGCCGAAGACCTTGCCAAACGCCCGCGTGTGGTGGTGCTGAACAAGATCGATGCGCTGCAACCCGAGGCCCGCGCTGAAAAGCTGGCGGCGCTAAAGGCCGCTGTTGGCGGCAAGGTTTATGCGATGTCCGCGGTCAGCCACGAGGGCGTGACCGATGTTTTGCGCGCCCTGAAACAGGTAATAGACGGTGCCAAAACGGCAGAGGTGAAAGCCAAACAGGAACCCTCGGCATGGAAACCCTAAGCGCCGGCATACTGGGCGCGGCCAAGGTGGTTGTGCTTAAAATCGGCTCGGCATTGCTGGTTGAGGCCGGCGCGCTGCGCGAGGCATGGCTGGGCAGCATTGCCGAAGATGTGGCGGTGCTGAAAGGGCAGGGCAAGGGGGTGGTTATTGTCTCCTCGGGTTCAATCGCGCTGGGGCGCGGGGTGCTGGGGCTGCCTTTGGGCGATCTGCCGCTGGAGCAGGCACAAGCCGCGGCCGCTGTCGGGCAAATCCGGCTGGCGCATGCCTATCAGGGCGCGCTAAAGCCTCACGGGATTGAAACCGCGCAGGTATTGCTGACCCTTGAAGACAGCCAGAACCGGCGGCGCTACCTCAATACCCGCGCCACGCTCAACGCGCTGCTGGCACTGGGTGTGGTGCCGATTGTCAATGAAAACGATACCGTGGCGACCGATGAAATCCGCTATGGCGATAATGACCGTTTGGGCGCACAGGTGGCGTCGTTGATCGGGGCCGATGCGCTGGTGCTGCTGTCGGATGTTGACGGGCTTTACCGCGCCGACCCCCGGCAAAACCCCGATGCCACCCACCTGCCGCAGGTCACAGAAATCACCCGCGAGATCGAGGCGATGGCGGGTGATACCGGCAGCGCGGGGGCCTCTGGCGGGATGCGCACCAAGCTGATGGCGGCGCAAATCGCCACGCAGGCGGGCTGCGCGATGGCGATTGCCAAGGGCAAAAAAAACCGCCCTGTCCAAGCCTTGCTCGATGGCGATCGTGCCACATGGTTCAAGGCCGCGCACGACCCTGCTTCTGCCCGCAAACGCTGGATATCGGCGATGAAAATGGCCGGCACCCTGTCTATCGATGCCGGTGCGGCGCGCGCACTGCGCGGGGGTAAGTCGCTGCTCCCCGCTGGCGTGCGCGCCATCGACGGTGCGTTCGGGCGCGGCGATCCGGTTGAAATTCGCGACCTTCAGGGCGATCTGGTGGCCAAGGGGCTGGTGGCTTATACCGCCGCCGAGGCCCGTAAAATCATCGGGCTGAAAAGCGCCGAAATTGAAGCGTGCCTGGGCTATGCGGGGCGATCTGCCCTTGTCCACCGCGATAATATGGCGATTTAGGGAGGGAATATCATGGACGTTAAAGCCATAATGCAAGCGATCGGCCAACAGGCCAAAACCGCCAGCGCTATCTTGGCGGTGGCCAGTGCCGACGCCAAGCAAAACGCGCTGGAAGCCGCGGCGGATTGCATTGACAACAGCGTTAAAACCATCATCGGCGCCAACAAAAAAGACATGCAATATGGCCGCGACAAGGGCCTGAGCGCGGCGATGCTCGACCGCCTGATGCTGGATGAACCCCGCATTCACGCCATCGCCACCGGTCTGCGCGCCGTCGCCGTGCAGGAAGACCCCGTGGGCAAGCAACTGGCGGCGTGGGATATGCCCTCGGGCCTGCATATCGAGCGGGTTTCAACCCCGCTTGGCGTTATCGGCGTGATCTATGAAAGCCGCCCCAACGTCACCGCCGATGCGGGCGGGCTGTGCCTGAAGGCCGGCAATGCCGTTATTTTACGCGGCGGCTCCGAGAGCTTTCACAGCTCGACCGCCATTCATGCCTGCCTTGTGACGGGGCTAAAAGCGGCGGGCCTGCCCAAAACCGCCATTCAGCTGGTGCCGACCCGCGACCGCGCGGCGGTTAGCGAAATGCTGACCATGACCGGTTATATCGATGTCATCGTGCCCCGTGGCGGCAAGGGGCTTGTCGGGCTGGTGCAGCGCGAGGCCCGGGTGCCGGTTTTTGCCCATCTAGAGGGCATTTGCCACGTTTATGTCGATGCGAGCGCCGACCCCGAAAAGGCCCGCGCCATTGTGCTGAACGCCAAAACCCGCCGCACCGGCATTTGTGGTTCAGCCGAAACCGTGCTGATTGATAAAGCCTTTTTCGCCAAACATGCCGCGCCCTTTATCGACGACATGGTTACAGCCGGGGTCGAGGTGCGCGCCGACGGGGTGCTGGCTGACCTGAAAGGCACGGTTAAAGCCAAGGCCGAGGATTTCGGGGTGGAATACCTTGATATGATCATCGCCGCCAAGCTGGTTGACGGGGTTGAAGACGCGATCAAACATATCGGCATTTTCGGCTCTAACCATACCGACGCGATCATCACCGAAGACGACACCGCCGCCGCGCTGTTTTTCAAAGAGGTCGACAGCGCGATTGTGATGCGTAACGCCTCGACCCAGTTTGCCGACGGGGCCGAGTTTGGCATGGGGGCCGAGATCGGCATTTCGACCGGCAAAATGCACGCGCGCGGGCCGGTGGGGGCGGCGCAGCTGACCAGCTTTAAGTATCTGGTTACCGGAGACGGCACGATCAGGCCATAAAAAAGGGGCCGCAAAGCCCCCTATTGTCGGGTGGGTAAACGCCCCACCGGTCTGCGCGGTGTTTACCGCCGCCAGGTGCGCACCGGCCCGCTATCCATATGCACAAAGTTAGACCGCCCATAGCGCCCGACCCCACCGGCATTGGTAGCAATCGCCGCCGCCGCCATTTGTGTGGTGCTGCGAGATGACAGCCGCAAATCAGCCGCCATGCCCTTGATATGGTAAGAGTTCGAGGCAACCCCGCGCGAGCGTGACGCCAGCATCGCGTTGGTCGCTGGCGAGCGATAGCCCGACAGCATCAGGTAAGGTTCATCGGTTTCCAGCAACCGGTGGGTGGCGGCAATAATATCGACATTGCGGCGGTCATAGGTAATGACCTCGTTTTCCCGCCAGTCTCGCATGAATTTGTTGATTTCGACCAAGGCTTCGTCAATGTAATGCCCCTGCACCCAATAAATCATGTCGATTTCTTCGGCGGTTCGCTGGTTGCGCATACTTACACGGCGCACATCACCGGCACCCCGCAACACCCCGGCGGCCTTTGACATAACCGGCGCGGCGGTCACGGCGGTAAGCGCAAACGCACGGATCAGCCCGCGGCGCGAAATTTTACTGCTTTTCATGTAAGACCTGCCTGTCCCAACTAGAATAACGATAGGTGTCGGTTTTGCCCCAACTTTGTTGAAAACTTTATGTCATATTTTGATTCTGGGGCCAACACTTTCTTTACCAAACCGGCGAAAAACGGCTTATTTCAGCCGAGCGTGGCGGCGACGCCGGCGCGCACCGCAAATGTTCGTATATTGTTCTGGTTTTGTCGGGCTATTTGTCGCTATTTTTGATTTCGATCATTGTGGTGGGTGCAGGTTTTCCACCCTAATAAGGCATTAAATCGATTTTTAGAGGATCCGATATGCCGCTATATTTTTCAAAAACAGTTCTAAAATCCGCTATTTTATCGCTGACAGTGGTGTTGGCCCCAATCGGAGGTTACGCGCAATCAGCGCCCGCGCCACAAGAAAACACGCTTGCACGGGTGCTGGCGGCGGCAAACGCGCCAGCACTGGTTTTGTATTACCAATCAACAGGCTATGCGCTGGTGTTCACCAACCGGCCCGCGCGGCTTTCGGCGCTACAAGCCGCGCTTGAAACCGCGGGCGGGCAGGGGTTGCCGGTGCCAACCGACACCATTGAGGCCCTGCGCACCGCCATTGCCAGCGCAGGCACCCCCGCCACCGACGCCGCGCTAGAGCTGCTGGCAACCCGCGCCTATCTCAAATTTGCCACGGCGCTTAGCTCGGGGGTGCTGAACCCTGATGATACCTCGCCATTGATCAATTTTAACACCGTGCGCCCGGCAGTGCCCGCGCTGCTGGCCCGAGCCGCCACCAGCACCGGTGACGGCACGCTTTATGAAACGCTAGAGCCGCAAGACCCCAGTTATAATGCCCTGCAAGCCGAGCTTGCCCGCCTTGAGGCGCAGGTTCAGGCTGGTGGCCGGGGCCCAAAAATTGCCAGCGGGCGGGCCCTGCGGCCCGGGCAGTCGGGGGCGCGGGTTCAGGCAGTGCGGGTGCGGCTAAACGCGCTCGGCTACACAGAAATTGCCAGCCAACCAGATGTTTATGATGATGCGTTACTGGCGGCGGTCAAGGCATTTCAGGGTGATAATTCGCTGAATGCCGACGGAATTATCGGCCCCAAAACCCTGACGGCGCTTAACTCTGACCCGTCGGTCCAGATGCAGCAGGTGATTGTAAATCTCGAGCGCCGCCGCTGGCTGAACCGCCCCTATGCCGCGCGCTATATTCTGGTTAATCAGGCGTCTTTTATGGGCTATGTGATTGATAACGGCACGGTCACGCTGGCCACCCGGGTGGTGGTGGGCAAATCCAGCCCCAAATACCAGACGCCTGAATTCATTGATGAAATGACCCATTTGGTTATCAACCCCAGCTGGAACGTGCCCCGAAGTATCGCCGCGCAGGAATACCTGCCGCAGATATTGCGCGACCCCGGCGTGCTGGCGCGGCAAAACATCGTAATGGTGGCGCGCAACGGCCAACGGGTTGACCCGCGCCTGCTTGATATGGCGCAATTTTCGCCAAGCAATTTTCCGTTCAGCCTGCGGCAGGTGCCGGGGCGGGGCAATGCGCTGGGCAAGGTCAAGTTCATGTTTCCCAACCGCTATAATATCTATCTGCATGATACCCCGGCCAAAAACCTGTTCAACCGCGACACCCGCGCCTATAGCCACGGGTGCGTGCGGGTGCAGCGGCCGCTGGACCTTGCCTATACGCTGCTCGCTCCGCAAGAATCCGACCCGCAGGCCGTGTTTCAGGCCTATCTTGCTGGCGGGCGGGAAGTATCGGTCAATCTTGAGACACCGGTGCCAATTTATCTGACCTATCAAACCGTGTTTCTGGATAAAAACGGCGACATTGCCTATCGGGTCGATGTTTATGGGCGCGATCGGGTTGTTTTTGACGCATTGGCAGAAAATGGCGTGACTTTGCCCGGGGTTCAAAGCTAAAAAGCGCCAACGGCGGCCTGAATGTGGGCCGCGATACCCGGGGGAAAAATGGCTTTTACCGTTCAACATATCGCCAAGGCGCTGATGGCCAAGGCCGCGGGTGATCTGACCCTCGCGCTTGACGGTCCCGCCGAGCCCGCGCTTGCAGGGGCCAATGATCTGGCACTGGCTATGAACCCGAAATTTCTAAAGCAGCTCCAACAGGGCCAAGCGCGGGTGGCGGTGCTGCCCGAGGGCACCGACTGGCAGGCGTTGGGGCTAAAGGCGGCGATCTTTGCCCCGCACCCGCGCTATGTGCTTAGCGGGCTAAACCGGA
>CAYWXQ010000139.1:0-6037 GCA_964462475.1 uncultured Rhodobacterales bacterium
TACCGCCCCCGGGTCCGATCCGTCTATTACATGCGCGTTTATCACCATATTCCCCAAGGGGACGGGTTATATATAGGCGCTTTTGCCGGATTCGAAAAGGGGGAAAGGCTAAATTTACCTGCTATCGCAAATTCGGCACCGATTTCACCCGGGGTTTGAAGAAGATCGGAATGTAATATAGTGTGAACCAGCCAAATCCGAGGATCCAGAACGTTGCGGAGGCATGTAAAAACGGCTGCACATCGGGCCAGAACTCTCCGGCGATGCGGGTAAGGGCCGCCAGCAGCACCAGCGCATAAATACCGGTGATCGCCCATGTCGCCCGTAACGGCCGCCCTGAATGGCCAAGGCTGGTGCGGGTCAGCATTGCCAGTGTTACCAGCCCGATCGCCCCCGCCGTAAAGGCATGCGGTATTTGCGCCGCGCGGGTCCAGCCGGGCAACCAGTCACCCAGCGCAATGGTTAAAAACCCGTAGGGGATGAAAAAATAACCGATATGCAGGATGGTCACCAAGGGTTCTTTTAGCGTGCGCCAACCAGCCCAGCGCCATAATCGGGCAAAGTTGAGCGCCGCGACCAGTGCCGCCAGTGGCCGCATGGCGATGGATTCAGGCACTATCACCCAAAGCAAAAGCGTGGCGGCGCTAACCCCCATCACCAGTTTGTCAAAACCGTTAAACGGTGTGGGCAGCCGCCCGGGGCCGCGCCGCGCCAGCCAGTTGCGGGTAAAGCTGGGGATAATCCGGCCGCCAACCACCATGATCAGCAGTATGATCAACCCGACCCCCATGCGGATGCCATAGCCGTCAAACCCCGCACCGGTATAGGATTCGTAATGAAACACAATATTCGCCGCGCCAAGCAGCGCCAGAATGATCAGCACTTTCAGATTGCGCCAGTTTTTACCGGCAATAATCTCGCGGCCGATCACCGCGGCCAGCACGATAATGAACGAAACATCAATCGCCGGGGCCAGCAGCGGGGGTAAATAGGCCGAAAACAGCAGCGCCAGCCGCCCCGCCAGCCACAGCCCCGCCAGCGCCGCCACGCGCCAGCCGGTTACCGGCATCCGGCCGGTCCAGTTTGGCACTGCGGTCATTAAAAACCCCCCGATCACCGCCGAGGTATAGCCAAAAACAAATTCATGCAGGTGCCAGTCAACCCCGCTCATGCGGCTGGGGATATCCAGCCCCATCGCCAGAAAAAACACCCAAAGCAGCATCGCCACCGCCGCCCACAAGCCCGCGCCAAAAAAGAACGGCCTGAAGCCGATGCTGAAAATTGTCGGGCCGGTATAGGCGCGGCGCTGCATAGATGTGGTTTTCATGATGATTCCTGATAGGTTTTCACCGGCTTACCGGCCCAAACCAGCCGCGTCTTTGCGCTGGATCAAGACCCCGGGCGCACCAGTTCGCGCAATAGCTTGGCGCGGATGGTGCGGGGGTAATCCGAAAAGCCGGTAGAGGTCATGACAAAACCGTTTGGTGTGGTCACATAGCGGCGGTAATATTCGGAAATCGCGTTGCCCATGATGTCAATCGCAACGCCGTTTATCTCTATACCCATGCGCGCGGCGCGGCGGCTTTGGTTCGAGGTCTCGGCCCCCGAGTTGCTGGCCCCGTCACCCGAAACGTCGATCACCTTGCGCTGGCAGTCGGCTACGGCGCTGAATTGCGTGATCGAAAACCGCAGCGCGCTGCCCACGGCGGTTTTCGAGTTCACGAACGCGCGGCGCATCGCCCCAACCCGGGTTGCAAACTGCCGCACATCGGCCATGCTTTGGATACGCCGCCATGGCAGCACCACCGCTTGGTCGTTATTGCCCGACCATTGCACCACCATCAGCGCCACCTGATCGCGCACCAGCACGTTGGCTATTTCGGGTTCAAGCAGCGCGTCGGCCAGCCCGTCACGCTGATAGGCGAACTCGCCGCCATCGATCGAGGTCGATACATCCATCGCCAATATAAGCGCCAGTTTGCACGCCATCGCGGGCTTGGCCAGCAGGCTTGACAAAAACACCAACCGCCACATGTTGCCCCCTTAGTTTACGCTGAACTCGACCCGATCGGTAAAGGGCACGATGATGCCTTTGCAGACATTGCTTTCAGCCCGATACACCACCCACGGGTGGCTGAAATAGCTTTGCTGTTCATAGCTTTCGCCGGGTTTCAGGGTGTTGTAATAAACCTCTTCGCCGTCGTAATTAAGCCACAGGATATCAATGTCGGTTTCGGAATTATTGCTAAACAGGATGGTCGCCAGCCGCTCGGATTCAACCGGCACCAACCCGCCCTGATAGCAGTTGATCGCCGAATTGGTTTGCGCCCATGCGGGGCTGGCCAGCAGCGCGGTTGCCAAAAGTATTTTCAGCATTCAACCCTCCGTTTCTTGTGCGAGTATGGGGGCAAAACCGGATAGCGCCAAATCAATTTTTCGGCGGCACCATGGTGGTGATCGCGGGGTCATCCTGCAAGGCTTGCGGCAGCCCGTCACAAATATCGGTATAGCCGGCCTTATCGGCAACAAATATATGGCCAACGGCCACAAGCCCGGTGGTGTTGTTGAGCGTGCCGGCGAAAATTGACATATTGTCGCCCGGCCCGTCCCAAAACAGGTTGCCGCCGCAGGTCGGGCAAAACCCGCGCCGCGCGGTGGGGCTGGCGCGATACCAGCGCGGGGTGCCGGCAATTTTTATGTTTTCACGCGGGGCCGAGCTGGCGGCCACAAAATGCCCCGAGGTTTTGCGGCATTGTTCACAATGGCAATAAACCACCGGCCGCATCGGGCCGGTGACGGTGTATTTTACCCCGCCACACAGGCAGCTGCCGGTGTGTTTTTCATCCATATCCGGCCCTATAAATTAAACCTGTTATCGCGCGGAAACCCCCGCGGCGCCATCCGCCCCGATGCCGCGCGTTTGCCGCGCCACTCGTCCAGTTCGGTAACTGTGCGGGTGCGCCCGCCGCTATCCAGCCATTGCAGCCCGTCGCTCAGCTTAAAGCATTTTACATCTGCCAGCTCGCCGTCTTTGTCGGCGTATTTTTGCAGCCGCACACCCTTCCCCCGCCCAAGCCGGGGCAGATCAACCACCGCGAAAACCAGCACTTTGCGGTTAATCCCGACACAGGCCACATGATCGCCTGTAACCGGCACGCAAACCCGTGCGCGCACATCGCCCTTTACGTTCAGCACCTGTTTGCCGCTGCGGGTTTGGGCGATCACGTCATTTTCAGAAACCACAAACCCGTCACCGGCGCTAGAGGCGATGATAAGCTCGCGCCCGGGTTGGTGGATGAACAGACTGACAATGCCGTTTTCGTTGGGCAGATCAACGATCAGCCGCACCGGCTCGCCCATACCACGGCCACCGGGCAGGGCGCTGGCGGGCAGGGTATAAAAGCGGCCACTATCGCCCAGCAGCAGTAATTTGTCGGTGGTATAGGCGTGAAACACATAAAGCCGCTCGTCGCCGTCCTTGAATTTCATGTCTGAATCGAGCGCAATATGGCCCTTTAAGGCCCTGATCCATCCCATTTTCGAACATACGACGGTAATAGGCTCTTTTTCGATCATGGCTTCGATCGGCACGTCTTCTACCGTTGGCGCATCTGCCAGTTCGGTGCGCCGCGCGCCGGCAGGGCCGCTGCCAAAGGTCTTTTTGGTGTCGCGCAACTGTTTGATAATTTGTTGCCACTGGCGGGTAACATCGCCGAGCAGGCCTTGCAGGTCGGCTTGCTCAGACAGCAGCGCGTCACGTTCGCGCCGCAGCTCCATCTCCTCCAGCTTGCGCAGGCTGCGCAGGCGCATGTTTAAAATCGCCTCGGCCTGCACGTCGCTCAGCTCGAACTCGGCCATCAGCATGGCTTTTGGGTCGTCCTCGTAACGGATGATCTCGATCACCCGATCAAGGTTGAGAAAGGCGATAATATAGCCGCCCAGCACCTCGAGCCGCGCTTCGATCTTGCCAAGCCGAAAACGGGTGCGCCGCCCCAGAACCTGCCGCGCGTGGTCAATAAAGGCGCGCAGCATTTCTTTCAGGCTGGCAACCTGCGGCACCAGCCCGTCGATCAGCACGTTCATGTTCATTGAAAAACGGGTTTCGAGGTCGGTCTGGCGAAACAGGGTTTCCATCAACACTTGCGGGTCAACGGTTTTGGCGCGCGGCTCCAGTATCAGGCGGATATCCTCGGCGCTTTCGTCGCGCACATCGGCAAGGATCGGGATTTTTTTGAGATTGATGATTTCGGCGATTTTCTCGATCAGTTTGCTTTTTTGCACCTGATACGGAATTTCGGTGACCACGATCTGCCATTGGCCGCGGGGCAGCGCCTCAACCGCCCAGCGGGCGCGCAGCCTGAAACTGCCCTTGCCGGTGGCATAGGCTTTAAGGATATTTTCACGCGGTTCGACCAAAATACCGCCGGTCGGGAAATCAGGGCCGGGAACCAGCTCGGCCAGGGTCTCGTCGCGGGCATTTGGCGTGCGAATCAGATGAATGGCGGCATCGCACAGCTCGGCGATGTTGTGGGGCGGAATATTGGTGGCCATGCCCACGGCAATGCCGCTGGCACCATTGGCCAACAGGTGCGGAAAGCGCGCGGGCATGACCACCGGTTCTTGCAGGGTGCCATCGTAATTATCTTTGAAATCAACGGCGTCTTCGTTCAAGCCCTCCATCAGGGCCTCGGCGATGGCGGTCATGCGGGCTTCGGTATAGCGGGCGGCGGCGGGGTTGTCGCCGTCGATATTGCCAAAATTGCCCTGACCATCGACCAGCGGGTAGCGCACGTTGAAATCTTGCGCCAGCCGCGCCATGGCGTCATAGATCGCGGCGTCGCCGTGGGGGTGGTAATTGCCCATCACATCGCCGGTGATTTTGGAGCTTTTGCGGTAGCGGCCCTTTGGGTCGAGCTTGAGCTCGCGCATCGCATAAAGAATACGGCGATGCACCGGTTTAAGCCCGTCGCGGGCATCGGGCAGGGCGCGGTTCATGATCGTTGACAGGGCATAGGTAAGGTAGCGTTCGCCGAGCGCGCGCTTGAGCGGCTCGCGGGTTATAACGCCGCCATTGTCTTGATCATCGGCATTGATGTCGGGGGTATTTGTCTTTTTGGCCATAGATGTTGTGTATATCGCGGGGTGCTTCCGGTCCAGCGTAAAAGCGAGGTTTGGCGGTGGCGGCGCGGTGATGTTGCATGGCTGGAAAGCGTGCGTGCGCGCCGCGCGGTGAGGGCGGCGCTTGTGGTGGCGCGCCTATGCTTGTATGCGAAAGGGCAAACAAGGGGGCGAAAAATATGGCGACAGCAACAAAAAAGAGCATTTTGATCACCGGATGCTCATCAGGGATCGGGTATGACGCGGCCCATGCTTTGCAGCGGCGCGGATACCGGGTTTTTGCCACCTGCCGACAACAGGCGGATTGCGTGCGGTTGCAGGGCGAGGGGTTGGAGAGTTTTCAGCTTGATTACGCCGATGAAGGCTCGATTGCCGCGGCGGTTGCCGAGGTGTTTTCGCGCACCGATGGCCGGTTGGATGCGCTGTTCAACAACGGGGCCTATGCCCTGCCCGGCGCGGTTGAGGACCTGCCGCGCGACGGGTTGCGGGCGATTTTTGAAACCAACCTGTTTGGCCAGTTCGACCTGATTAACCGGATATTGCCCGCGATGAAGGCGCAGGGGCAGGGCCGGATTGTGAATTGCTCGTCGGTGCTGGGCATTGCCGCGTTGCGGATGCGCGGGGCCTATTGCGCCACCAAATTCGCGATGGAGGCAATGACCGACGCGCTGCGCTATGAAAATATGGATAGCGGGTTGCGGTTTATCTCTATCCAGCCCGGGCCGATCCCGACCCGAATTCGCCACAACTCGATCCCGCATTTTGAGCGCTGGATTAACTGGAAGGGTTCAGTGCAGCGCGCGGTTTATGAACAAAAACTGCTGCCCCGGCTTTATAGCGAGACCAGCACCCCTGACCGGTTTGACGACCTGGGGGCTGCTGGTGGCCGAGGCCCGCCTGCGGCCGACCGAACTGAACG
>CAYWXQ010000140.1:119-6034 GCA_964462475.1 uncultured Rhodobacterales bacterium
CTGTTTATATATGGGCCCTCTGTTTATATATGGGCCCTCTGTTTATATATGGGCCCTCTGTTTATATATGGGCCATGGTCAAGCCTGGCCCTTAGCTTCAGGCTCACACATATATCGGGGGGGGGTAACTCGGACATACCCGTGTTTATTGGGTTATTTACCTAGGGTATCCCCTAGGTCATAGCCAAAACGCGTGGCAAGCTGCACAAGATGCGCGGTGGTGCCGGCCCGGGTTTTTTGCAGCAGATTCGCGCGGTGATACTCTATCGTTTTCAGGCTGACCCCAAGCTGCGCCGCAATTTCTTTTGAGGGGTGACCATCACAAATCAGCGCCAGAACCTCGCGCTCGCGCTTGGTCAGGCCGTTGAACCGTGCTCGCACCCGGTCAGCCTCGGGGTCGGTTTCGGGGGGGGTATCGGCCTCTGGCAGCGGCACGGCTTGTGGTCGCCGCCAAAGCGCCAGCCCCAATAGCAGCATCGCTAGCGCAAAGGCACCGGCAAAATAGGGCCAAAGCGGCGGGGTGTCGTTATTGCGGGCATGATAGGCGCCGTTCAGCGCCCGCACGCCCTCATACGAAAGCGGTGCCGACCACAGGTCGGTCAGGCCAAACGCATCGCCACTGGATTGCGTGGCCAACAGCGCCATCGCCACCGATTCGCGCAAACGTTTATCCACCCCCGGCAGCACCGTAAACGGCCATTCCGGCATCAGTGGCCCGCTCACCATATAAGGAAAATCCATCTGGCTGTTGCTTTCCAGCACCGAAAATTCAGCAAGCTCAAACCGGCCCTCGCGCGCCAATTGTTCAAGCAAGCCGCCGCGTATAATCCCGGCATCAACCTGCCGTTCCTGCACAGCGCGTATAATTTCATCATGCGGAAACCCCATGAACCGCAGCACGCTGAAGTCTTCAAACGGGTCTATGCCTTGGGCCATAAAGGCATGCCACGCCAGCTGAAATCCGCCAAATGCCTCGGGGCTAACCGCCGCCACCCGCTTGCCGCGCAGGTCTTCAAGGGTTGAAATGCCGCTATCGGTGCGGGTAAATATTGCGGTGCCAAAACGCATTAACCCCGCGCCACCCTCGCGTTTTTCGCGGGTGGCCAACGGGCTAAGCCCAAATTCGGCGGCCAGCGTTACATAATGCCCGGGGTTGGTGACCAGAAACTCCAGATGGCCGTTTTTTATTTCTTCAGGGGCCGATACCAGCGTTACCGGCACAATTTCAAACGCCCAGCCGGCGATTTCGGCGGTTAGATACTGCGCCAGCGGTGTCCAGTCTTGCGTGGTGGTTTCAGCGCCGCGAAAGGCCAGCACGCCGATATGCGCCACCCGCTGTTGCGCCAGCGCGCCGCCCGCCAGCAACAGCAGCAACGCCCCCAATATCCATTTTTGCAAAACCGCGCCCATCGGACAAAAGCCTACAACAACCGCCCCCGTTCACAAACCCCCCTTGGCCTTTGCCACAAAACCGCCTATAGGAGGCGTTTATTGCTGTTTTAGGTGAATCCGATGTCCCAAGCCTCTGCCAATCTCAACCTGATGATCAAGGCCGCCCGTATGGCTGGCCGCAAACTGATTCGCGACTTTAACGAGGTCGAGAACCTTCAGGTCTCGTCCAAAGGTCCCGGCGATTTTGTATCGCGCGCCGATAAAATGGCCGAAGAGACCATTCGTGAAATTCTGCTCGAAACCCGCCCCAATTACGGTTTTCTGGGTGAGGAGTTCCCCGAACAAACAGGCAAAGACCCGACCCGCCGCTGGATCGTCGACCCGCTGGACGGCACCACCAACTTTTTGCACGGATTGCCGCACTGGGCGGTGTCTATCGCGCTCGAATTCAAGGGTGAAATCGTGGCCGCCGTAATTTATGACCCGATCAAAGACGAGCTGTTCGCCGCCGAAAAAGGTGCAGGCGCGTGGGTAAACGACCGCCGGCTGCGGGTGTCGGGGCGCACCACGATGATCGAAACCATCTTTGCCACCGGCCTGCCCTTTGGTGGCCGCGCCGACCTGCCTGAAACCATCGCCGATCTTGGCCGTATATTGCCGGTTTGCGCCGGTGTGCGCCGCTGGGGCGCTGCCGCGCTTGACCTCGCCTATGTTGCCGCCGGCCGCTATGACGGCTTTTGGGAGCGTGGTCTGCACCCGTGGGATATCGCCGCCGGCGTGCTGTTGGTAAAAGAAGCCGGCGGTCTGGTAGACGGCATCACCAAAGATACCAACCCGCTGGAAACCGGTGAAATCATCGCCGCCGCCGAGCCTGTCTATGACCGTTTCGCGGTGTTGGTGCGCGGCTGATCAAGGCGCTTGTGCGTCAAACTCGATCACCGAAAACAGCGAGCGCTCGGCCATGCGCGCCAACCGCACCGATACCGCCGACAGCGCGGTATAGTCACTGCGCGCAGCACAATCCTGTGCCGCCGCCGCCACGCCGGCCACGCCCTTTAGCCCTATTTGCCGGGCGATCACCCCAATTTTGGCGCTTTGCCGCTGGGCATGGTTAAACTCTCGCCCGCGCGCGTTGCTCATCAGCGTGGTGATCCGCTCAGTAAGCGAAAACACAACATCCTCCACAATCTCCTGATAGCGCAGCGCACTGACCGACGCCTGTAGGGCGCCGACAATTTCAAAATCCACATAGCCTTGCTCGGCCACTGTGAGGTGAAACACCTGTTCCATCCCGCACCCTCCATTAAACCCACCCCCAAAGCTAGGGTGAATTCTTGAACAAAACCTTAGCATTGTGCGGCACTAGCGGGGTATCTTTTGCTAACCTTAATGGCGCGTTAACCCACCTTTCGGCTGGTTTGGCCGGCCACAATCGCTGCCATTTCAGCGCGGCGCGGGGGTAACATCAGCCCCGCCACGCCCTTAAACGCGCCGCATTTGCCGAGCGAAGCGAGGCCACCGCCAACCTAAAAGTCGACCTCGATCGCCACACCTTTGGCCACGGCCAGATCAACCGCCGCTGATGCCACCGCCAAATCTTGCAACCCGACACCGGTGCCGTCAAACAGCGTCAGCTCGTCGTCGGATGTCCGGCCCGCATGGTCGCCGTTGATTACCGCACCAAGTTCGGTGATGTGAATATCATATAGCAACCCCTCGGCCACCGCGTGCTGGCATTCGCCAATGCTGACCGCCTGCGCGATCTCGTCGGTAAACACGGTTGCGCGCTCCAGCAAAGCGGCCTCGACCTCCTGCTTGCCTTTGGTATCGGTACCCATGCAGGCAATATGGGTGCCGCCAGATACATGCGCATCCAGCAATATCGGGTCGTGACTAGAGGTGATCGAGATAATCACATCCGCCTCGGCACCAATCTGTTCCAATGATGCTTCTTCAAACGGCAAGCCCAGTTCGGCGGCGGTTTCGGCCAGCCGGCTCAGCATTTCAGGATGGAAATTCCAGCCAATGACCTTTTCAAAATCACGCTGCTCGGCGGCGGCGCGCATTTGAAAGGCTGACTGATGCCCCGCCCCGATCATGCCCAGAATCTTCGCCCCCTTGGGCGCAAGATGCTTGATCGAAACCGCCGAAGCGGCCGCCGTGCGCAGAGCCGTTAGCAGATTGCCGCCGACCAGCGCTTTGACCTTGCCGGTATCGGCATCAAACAAAATAACGGTGCTTTGGTGGTTGGTCAGGCCCTTGGCCTCGTTTCCGGGCCAATAACCGCCCGATTTCAGCCCCAGCGCCAGTGATTTGCGATCAAACCCCGATTTGAAACCATAAAGCGCATCCGCATGGCCGATCGCCTCGCGAATTACCGGAAAATTATAGGCGTCTTTGCTGGCCATGGCGGCAAACACCGCCTCGACCGCGTCAAACGAGGTTTGGCGGTCAATCAGGGCGGCGATTTCTTTTTCGGGCACAATAATCATCTGGAATTCCTTTTGCTAAAAAAAAGGGGCAGGCCGGGCCTGCCCCCAAGTCTCCCTCAGGAAGGGTTAATAGGCCTTGCCGCGCGCCGATACCGGCCACACGGTTTCAACCTTGCCACCGCGCACGCCCACATACCAGTCATGCACATTGCAGGTCGGGTCACAGTGGCCGGGCACCAGCCGCAGCTTGTCGTTGATCTTCAACACCCCGTCAGGGTCGGCCACCACGCCGTGCTCGTCCGAGCATTTGACATATTCAACCGCATCATCGCGGCCATAAACCGTGGGCAACCCGCTATCGACCGATTGCGCCTTCAGGCCGGCATCGACAATCGCCTTGTCGGCTTTGGAATGGCTCATCACAGAGGTCAGGAGAAACAGCGAATTTTCCCATTCGCCATCGTCAATGCGCTTGCCCTCCTTATCCAGAATCCGGCCATAATCCGCATCCATAAAGGCATAAGAGCCGCATTGCATTTCGTTAAAAACACCCGAGTTGCCCTCAAAATAATAAGAACCGGTGCCAGCACCGCCAATGATATCGCATTCCAGCCCTTGGGCGTTCAGCGCCGTAACGGCATCACGCACCATATCAATGGCAATATCGACCTTGGCTTTGCGGTCTTCATACAGGTCCATATGCTGCATCGCGCCCTGATAGGCCTGAATACCGGCAAATTTCAGCCCCTCGGCGCTGTCAATCAGCTTGGCGATATTCACCACGTCTTGCGAAGTGCTCACCCCGCAGCGCCCCGCGCCGACGTCGATCTCGACCAGACATTCCAGCTGGGTGCCGTGCTTTTGCGCGGCGGCGGCAAGGTCGGCCACGTTTTCAGGATCATCCACACATACCAAAATGCGCGCGCCCAGCTTGGGCATGGCGGCAAGGCGGTCGATCTTGGCCGGATCGCGCACCTGATTGGACACCATCACGTCCTTAATCCCGCCGCGCACAAAAACCTCGGCCTCCGAAACCTTCTGGCAGCAAACGCCAATCGCGCCGCCAAGGCTTTCCTGCAGCTTCAGCACATCGACCGATTTGTGCATTTTGCCGTGGGCGCGATGGCGCACGCCCATTTTTTTGCACTCGTCACCCATTTTCTTGACGTTGCGATCCAGCGCATCCAGATCAAGGATCAGGCAGGGGGTCTGGATATCCGCTTCATCCATGCCGGGCTTGGCCGGAATATCATAGCCCACGTCAAATTCGTCGAGGTTCACTTGTTTGTTCATTTCACTTCTCCATCCATGGCAGGCTGTCTAGATCGACATTGCCACCTGTTATAATGATGCCCACGCGTTTTCCCGCGAAGGTTTCCTTGTTTTTGAGAATCGTCGCCAGCGGCACCGCGCTGCTCGGCTCCATCACGATTTTCATCCGCTTCCAGATCAGCTTCATCGCGTCAACGATTTCGGCCTCCGAGGCGGTCAGGATATCGGTAACGTGGTTCTGCACAAAATGCCATGTCAGATCTTTGAGCGGCACTTTAAGCCCGTCGGCCACGGTTTCGGGCGCATCATCGGCAATGATATGCCCCGCCTTGAAGCTGCGATAAGCGTCATCGGCCATCTCCGGCTCGGCGGCATATATTTTAACGCTTGGCGCAAGGTTGGAAAGCGTCAGGCAGGTGCCCGAAATCATGCCGCCACCCCCGATAGGGGCCACCACCGCATCAAGGTTTTCGACCTGCTCGATCAGCTCGGCGCTACAGGTCGCCTGCCCCGCTATTACCCGAGGGTCATTATAGGGATGCACAAATTCGGCACCGGTTTCGGCCTCGACCTTGGCAAAAACCTGCTCGCGGCTGCTGGTGCTGGGCTCGCATTCGGTAATAATACCGCCATAACCGCGCACGGCGTCTTTTTTGGCCTGCGGTGCGGTGCGCGGCATCACCACATGGCACGGAATACCGCGCCGGCCAGCGGCATAAGAAAGGCTAAGCGCGTGGTTGCCCGAACTATGGGTCGCCACGCCTTTGGCCAGCATATCATCGGGCAAGCCAAACACCGCGTTACAGGCGCCACGCACCT
>CAYWXQ010000141.1:0-4106 GCA_964462475.1 uncultured Rhodobacterales bacterium
GGCTGAAACGCTCGGGCCGCAAGCTGTGCTTTCATTGGCGGGGGTTACCAAACGCCCGTTGGCCAGCCCGCAGCGCTTAGGCGGGTTTGGCGGGGTGGCGGGGCTGGTGGATTATCTTGAAACCGCCAAAATCCGCGCGGTGGTTGATGCGACCCACGCCTTTTCAACACAAATGAGCGAAAACGCGGTAAAAGCCGCCGCGAAAACCGGCCTGCCGTTATTGCGGCTGGTGCGGCCTGAATGGCCCCGGGAACCGAACTGGCAAACCATGCCCGACCTTGCCGCTGCCGCTGCCTGTCTGCCAGCGGGCGCGCGGGTTTTTTTGAGTGTCGGCAGCCGGTCAATGGCCGCGTTTTTGCCCCGCGATGACCTGTGGTTTTTAAGCCGCAGCATCGAGCCGCCGCTGCGATTCCCGCAACATGGCATAATCCTGCGCGCTCGCCCGCCGTTTACGTTTGCAAGCGAAATGGCGTTGATGCGGGCGCATGGCATTACCCATCTGGTCAGCAAAAACGCGGGCGGCAGCGGCACGCGCGCCAAGCTTGACGCGGCGGCGGCGCTGGGGATCAAGGTGGTTATGGTCAATAGGCCGCGGCTTTTGGCGGCGCGCGAGGTTGCATCTGCCGCTGAAGCGGTTAAATGGTGGGCGAAAATAAAGGGGACACCATGACCACCATTACCGTTTGCGATACCTGCAACTTTTCAACCGACCAAAAGCTGCTGGAGGGAAAAACCGGCGGCGAAATACTGGCCGAACATGTGGAGGCATTGGCCAAAGCGGGCATTACCGTGCGTCGGCAATCCTGCCTGATGGGCTGTGACCGGCATTGCAACATCGCCATTCAGGGAGAAGGCAAGCTTTCATATGTGCTGGGGCGGTTCACGCCGGATGCCGAGACGGCACAGGCGATTGTGGATTATGCCACGGCGTATGATGCTTCTGAAAGCGGGCAGGTGCCGTATAAACAGTGGCCGCAGGGGGTGAAGGGGCATTTTGTGGCGCGCATACCGCCGCTTGGATAGCGCGGAGAGGGCCGGGATATAGGCTTGAGCGTGGCGTTTGTGCGGCGGTCGGGATTGAGTATTTGGGGAAGAGTGAAGCTGTTTTGCGCTTTGATTATGGTAGGGCGGGGATGCCGAGCGTAGCGAGGCCACGGCGCCGCAGGCCATTTTTGCCGGCCCCGGCAAAAATGCCACCGGGTTGGGCGGGTTGCTCCGGCGCTGTTTACGCGCTAAAGCAGGCATATGAAACACTTCCCCTCCAAGGCTGAAATTCTTGACTGGATCAAGGATAACCCGACCCAATCCGGCAAGCGCGAAATTGCGCGGGCGTTTGGCATAAAGGGGCAGGCGCGCATTGAGCTGAAGCGGATATTGCGCGAGCTTTCGAACGAGGGCCACCTGACCAAAGACCGCAAAAAGTTCAAAGATAAAAACAGCCTCGCGCCGGTTGAGCTGTTGCATATCACCGCGCAGGACAGTGACGGCGACCTGTTTGCAGAGCCGCTGAACTGGAAGGGCGACACCAAGGCCCCGACCGTGCTTTTTGTGGCCAAAAAGGGCGATCCGGCGCTGGAAATCGGCGATCGGGTGCTGTGCCGGATCAGCGGCACCGGTGAAACGCATGTGCCCTTTGAGGCCCGTCTTATTCGCCGCATCGGGCGCGGGGCCGAGAAAATTATCGGCATTTACAAGGCGCAGGATTTTGGTGGCCGGATTGTGCCGGTTGATAAAAAGTCGGATCGCGAGTGGCAAGTTGCCCCCGAAAACCGGGGCGGCGCGCGTGATGGCGAGCTGGTCGAGGCCGAGAATACTGGCGGGCGCAGCCGTGGTCTTGGGCGCGTGCGGGTTGTTGCGCGTATCGGTGACCCCTCTGCCCCCAAGGCGATTTCGCTGATTGCCATTCATGAACACAACATCCCCGACCGCTTTCCCGAGCCGGTCGAGGCCGAGGCGGCGGCCGCGCAGCCGGTGGCGCTAGGTGGCCGCGAAGATCTGCGCCACCTGCCGCTTTTCACCATCGACCCCGCCGATGCCCGCGACCGTGACGACGCCATTTGCGCCATGCCCGACCCTGATGGCGACGGCCATATCGTCTGGGTCGCGATTGCCGATGTGGCGCATTATGTCCGCCCCGGATCACAGCTTGATATAGAGGCCAAAAAGCGTGGTAATTCGACCTATTTTCCTGACCGCGTAGTGCCGATGCTGCCCGAGGCGCTTTCGGGCGATCTGTGCTCGTTGCATGCCGGGGTCGAGCGGCCCTGCGTGGCGCTGCGCATTGTGCTGGATAAAAACGGAGTCAAAAAATCACACCGGTTTACGCGCGGGTTAATGAAATCTCCGGCGGCGCTATCATACCATCAGGCGCAGGCAGCGATTGATGGCGCGCCCGATGACATAACCGCACCCATTCTGGAAACCGCGTTAAAGCCGCTATGGGCCGCTTTCGGTGCCGCCAAAAAAGCGCGCGAAAAACGCCAGCCGCTGCATTTGGACCTGCCCGAGCGCCAAATCGTGCTTTCGGATCAGGGCGAGGTGACCTCGGTAGCGTTTCGCGACCGGTTTGAGGCCCATAAGCTGGTCGAGGAATTCATGGTGATGGCCAATGTCTGCGCCGCCGAAACGCTCGAATCCGCCAAGGCCGATTTTATTTACCGCGTGCACGAAGAGCCAAACCCCGACAAAATGGAGGCCCTGCACGAGACCGTGCAATCGGTCGGCATGGTGCTGGCCAAGGGCCAACGGCTGCAAACCGCGCAGCTTAACCGGTTGCTGGATCAGGCGGCGGGGGGCGAGCATGCCGAGCTGATCAACATGATCGTGCTGCGTTCTATGACCCAGGCCTATTACGGCCCGAAAAACTTTGGCCATTTCGGGCTTAACCTGCAACGCTATGCGCATTTTACCTCGCCCATCCGGCGCTACGCCGACCTGATCGTGCACCGCGCCCTGATCAAGGCCCATGGTTGGGGCGATGATGGGTTAACCCCCGCCGAGGCCGAAAACCTTGAAACCATCGCCGAGCATATTTCCCAGACCGAGCGCCGCAGCATGTTGGCAGAGCGCGATACCACCGATCGTTATCTGTCGGCATTTTTGTCAGAGCAGGTCGGCAGTGCTTTTGCCGGTGTGATCAACGGCGTGGCGCGGTTCGGCATTTTTGTGAGGCTCGATGATACCGGCGCCGACGGGTTGATCCCTGTGTCGCGCCTTGGGCAGGAATATTTCACCTATAACGAAGATAGCCGCACGCTGACCGGTGAATACTCGGGCAAAGTGCTGCGCGCGGGGCTGCGTGCCAAGGTTAAACTGGCCGAAGCCGACCCGCTGACCGGTGGCTTGCTGTTTGAACTGCTGGAAGTTGACGGAAAACCCCTGCCGGGAAGTAAGAAAGGCAAAAGGAATCAGGGCGCGGCTAAACGAAAAACCCGTGCCGGCCTGAAGCACCGGAAAATAAAATCCAAAGTAAAACGCCAGCGTTAGCGCGATTTTCGGCCGTGGTGCCTAGGCCGATAGCCCCAATTGTATAAAACCGCGCCCCTAAACTTAGGGTTATCCGCGATGTTTCGGCCCCAAAGTGCAATTTCGGAATGGCGCTGGTTGGGTCATATTCGGTTCATGCAATCAAGCATTCAGCGACACACTTTACGGAGCGATACAATGAAAATTTCAACCCTCATCAAAACCACCACCGCCGCAATCCTGCTTAGCACCTCTTTGGCCTATGCGCAAATTCCGGCCGCGTTCGCCAATGATCCGGCCGTTCTGAAAATCGCCGAACAGCTTACCGCCCAGGGGTTCGAGATTGTCAGCGTAAAAGTTACGTTGCTGGGGCGCTATAAAATTGAGGCGGTCGCCGCAGGCTATGACCGCGAGATCATCTTGTCTCCTGGCGCGGGCACCGTTTTGCGCGACGAATGGAACGCTACCGATACTGGCACGGGCGATACTGGCACGGGCGATACTGGCACGGGCGATACTGGCACGGGCGATACTGGCACGGGCACTGATGCCACAGGCGTTGATGTCGTTGGCACAGATGGCACAGATGGCACGGGCATCGACGACAGTGGCTCCAACGACAGTGGCTCCAACGACAGTGG
>CAYWXQ010000141.1:4206-5873 GCA_964462475.1 uncultured Rhodobacterales bacterium
TGGCTCCAACGACAGTGGTTCAAGCGACAATGGCTCCAACGACAGCGGCGCCAGCAATAACGGCTCAAGCGACAATGGCGCGCCTGAAGGCCCCGAAACCGGTGGCCCGGAAACTGACGGCCCGGAAACCAACTAATACCTTAAATAACGATAGCCATTTAGCTATCGCGCCATTGCACGGCAGCACCGCGGCCCTTAATGTAACATATTAGGGGCCGCAATTTATGCCTTCATCAAACTTTCCAAGGAACCCCATGTATAAACCGGTAAAAATCTGGCTGATCCGCGCCGCTCTCATCTTACAGGTTGTCAGCCTGGTTTTATTTGTCGGGGAGATTGCGCTCGATTCCTATGGCGGCGGGCTAATCTACATCTCGTGGGAGGTCCACGAAGCGATCGAGATTGCCGCGGTAGTGGGGCTGTTTATCGGCTTTGGCCTGGGGCTGACGCTGGTGCGCAACCTGCTGGCGCGCAATACCAAGGTCGAGGGCCAGCTTCGGGTGGCCTCGGGCGAGTTTCATACCCTGTTGAAAGAGCATTTCGCCCATTGGGGCCTGTCGCCATCCGAAACCGATGTCGCCTATTTTGCCATCAAAGGGATGTCGAACAACGAAATTGCGGCGCTGCGCGGCACCTCTGACGGCACGGTCAAGGCCCAGCTTAACGCGGTTTACAAAAAAGCCGGGCTCGAAAGCCGCACCCAGCTTTTGGGTTATTTCATCGAAGAACTCATGGCAAAAGAAACCGACACCTAGCCCCGTAGGGTGGGTTCTGGCACCCCCCATCCCCGCGGTCACCCCCGCAAAACCTCGCCCCTAAGCGCCTCCATCTGCCGTGTCAGCAGTTTCACCGTGCGTTCATTTCCCAATACACCATTTTCGTCAAACGCCTCGGCGGCATTGCCGATCATCACCTCGGGGGCCTGCAATATGCGCGGGTTAAAAGGCGTCATGCAATGGCGCAGCGAATACTGCGCCCGCACCCCGCCGGTAACCCCGGTCGAGGCCGACAGGATCGCCACCGGTTTGCCCGCCCATGCCGCCGGCCGCACCACGCTGACCCAGTCGAGCGCGTTTTTCAGCACGCCGGTCAGGTTTTTATTGTATTCCGGCGTGGCAATGATCACCGCATCAGCGGCCTTGATACGGGCGTGCAGTCTGGCCACGCTGTCGGGGGTGCCTTTGGCCTGTTTCAGATCTTCGTCAAACAAGGGCAGGCGCAGGTCGGCCAGCAAAAATTCATCTGGGGCAAACAGCCGCGCGGCCTCATGCAACAGCATGGTGTTATACGAATTTTGGCGCAGCGCGCCCGATATGCCAAGTAGCTTCATTTTTTTCCCCTTTGTGGCCAGTTTGGGCGCGTTTACGTTTAAGGGCAACGATATATTGTGGATAAGTGGCTTAATGCCGCAATATTGGCCAAGTTTGCTTGACACCGCCCGACCCGCGCGGAATCTTGTAGCCCTTAAGGAGAATCGCGCAAAGTGCAGTTTAGCAAGCTAAGATTACTGGGGTTCAAAAGCTTCGTTGACCCGACAGAACTGGTAATAGCCCCCGGGCTGACCGGCGTTGTCGGCCCCAATGGCTGTGGCAAATCCAACCTGCTGGAGGCCCTGCGCTGGGTGATGGGCGAAAACCGCGCCAGCGCCATGCGTGGTGGCGGCATGG
>CAYWXQ010000142.1:0-5858 GCA_964462475.1 uncultured Rhodobacterales bacterium
CTCACCGCCGCCAACCGCCTGAAACGAGCCGAGCTTGACCATGTTTTGCCCCTGCACCGAAATCACCGGCATATAACCGCGCGCGATCACCCCGGCCGCGCCAGCCACGCTTAGCAAGCGTTCGGTGCAGGGCAGCGCCACCTGATCACCATATTGGTCGGTCATATAATGAAACGGCATATCGTTCAGCGCCATGATGCTGCCAAGGCTCATATCCCCGCCTTGGCGGGCCTTGGTTTCGGCCAAAAGCACCGCCACCAGCAGCGCCGGATTGGCCATCAGCATGCTGCGCATACCCTCTTTCAGGTTGAATTCCTCATAGTCAAAGCGGTCCAGCGGCTCGGTTTTTTTGCCATACGGCATCCGCAGCATAAAGCGCGGGCTGGCCAGCCCCAGATATTTGGCCTCGGGCATATCGGCCAATGCACCCCATGTTTGCTTGACCAGCTTGTGGCGGTCTTCGGGCTTGACCCCCATGAAAGCGGTTGAAATCGCGCTGATAAACGGCGCGTCCATATGGGCCGAAATCCGCGCCATCCGCGCCAGAAGCTCGGCATGGGTCGGGGTTTCCTCGAATGTATAAAGCCCGATGACAGCCGATATCGGCCCCGCGCTTTCATCCTGTCGCGGCTTTTCAACCAGCATGTCATAAAGGCCGGTGGTGGCCATATCGTCAGCGGCGGCCAGATCGGCGCTGAACTCCTCAACGCTGACATCATAAACCACGACCTCCAGCTCGGCGCTGGCTTCAACCCGGCGGCCCAATAGCTCAATCGAGCGCCAGGCGGCCTCGATGGTTTGAAAATCGGGATGGTGCAAAACGCTGCTCATCGCGGTTGAAAGCGCGGCATCGACCGCTTTAATCATCTGCTCGGCGCCGTTATCGGCGGCGGCCACGATATGCGGGCCGACAAGGCGCGATATCAGGTCAGAGGCGGCGCTGGCCTCGGGGGTTGGCGTGCGATCGCCGATCAGGTTCTGAAAATCGCTCAGGCGCAGATCAGCGGGGGCATCGGCGCCTTTGGGGCGCTTTTTGCTGAGCGCCCTGAAATCGCCGAACGCCCCGCCCCATTCCTGCATCCGCGCCACGTTCTGCTCAAAATTGCGGCCCGACTTAAGGTCGCGGCGCAGCATGTTAAGCGCGTCAAACAACGCGACGTTTTCAAATAATTCGTCCGGATGCAGGTCATCGAGCTCGTTCAACTCGACCTTTACCGCCGAGCCGTCATCGCCCAAGGGCAGGGTCAGGGTGGTGCGGAAACGCGCGATGACGTCGTCCATGGTGTCAAAATCAAGCTTGAAGGCCTTGCGCTTGCCCAGCGCCGCGCCGGTTTCAAGATCGCCACGATTGCCCCGCCCCGAGAAATCGCCCAGAACGGCAATGCGAAACTTGCGGCGCGCCCCGTCACCGTCTTGTAATTTGGCCGCGCTAATAGTGCCAAAATCGGGCTGGAAGGCGGGTTTTTTTGGCGGCGCGGGTTCGGCTGTGATCTCGCTCAAATCATCGCCAAAATCATCGCCAAAATCATCGGAGGGGGCCAGCAGGTCATCAAGGTCGCTATCATCATCGTCGTCATTGAGCAGGGCCGAAAGATCATCATCATCGCCGAGCAATGCCGCCAGATCGTCATCCGCGTCGATTTCCGCAGCGGGCATGTCGTCGTCAGCCGTCACAGAGGCCAACAGATCATCCAGATCATCGGGGGCCGCGTCGTCGGGGGTATCATCAGCGATCCCCGCCAACAGATCATCCAGCCCGTCATCGTCGGGGGGGGCGTCGACAGTATCATCCAGCAGCCCTGCCAGAATATCCGCGTCCTCATCCGCGTCATCCGCCAACAAATCACCAAGCCCGTCTTCCTCGGCGGGGTCATCCAGCAATCCGGCCAGAACATCCGCGTCTTCGTCCGGCGTATCGGCATCGGGTGCGGTGTCGGCGATATCCGCGAGCAGGTCGTCCAACCCGTCAGTGACCGGTTGATCTTCGGTTGCGTCATCCAGCAGGCCCGCCAACACGTCTTCGCTGTCGTCGGGCGTGTCACCCGCTGGCGCGGCGTCCGCCATATCGGCGAGCAGATCATCCAGCCCGTCACTTTCGGCGGGATCTTCAGAGATATCATCCAGCAAACCGGCCAGAATATCTTCGTTATCGTCCGGTGTTTCGGCGTCTGGGGCGGTATCAGCGATACCCGCCAGCAAGCCATCAAGCCCGTCTTCTTCGGGCGTGGCCATATCGGGCAGGTCTGCCGCCATATCGGCCAACAGATCCTCAACCCCGCCATCGTCATTGCTGTCATCTTCGGGCACACCGGTTGCCAATTCGGCCAAGATATCGGCGCTGTCGCCACCCGCTTCGGCCGGTTCAGGCGCTTCTGCCGCGATACCGGCAAGCAGCCCGTCTATGTCTTCACCTTCGGGGCCGTCTTCCTCGGGCCCGCTCTCGGGGGTTTCCACGGCCAAACCGGCCAGAATATCGGCGGTTTCGTCTTTTTCAGCCACGTCTGCGGGGGTGGTGGCGGCCATGCCGGCCAGAATATCGGCGCTGGTATCAACCGGCGCCACATCTGTTGGCGCGGCGGCCTTTATGGCGGCAAATGCGGCGGCGGTCTCATCATCCTTGGCCGCCCCCAGCGCCAGCGCGCGCAGCTGGTCAGGGTTGGCAACCAAGCGCTCGATCAGCCCCTCGGCGCCGGCTTTGCCATCCATATAGGTCATCAGATTGGCGAGCTGGCTGCGGGCCTCCAGCAATTTGCGCAGGGGGTCGACCTTGGCCGCAATCGCCGCCGGGCTGAAATCAGCCATCTTTTCAAACACCAGATCGACCGATAAATTTCCCTCGCCGGTTAGGGTATTGGGCACGCTGAACGCGGCGCGCGGCTTTAATGCCTTCATCCGGTCATCGAAATTATCAATGTCGATGTCAAGGAATTTGCGGTCGGCCACCGACCCCTTGGCGACCGTCGACTGGCCCGACAGGTCAGACATAACCCCCATCACAAACGGCAATTGCACCTTTTTTTCGGCGCCGTAAAGCTCGACATCATATTCGATCTGCACCCGGGGGGCGCGGTTGCGGCTGATAAATTTTTGACTGCCCGACATGTTAACCCTTTTCCATCATAAGCGCTTTTAGCGCGGCCAGCTCGGCCTTGGTTTCCTCGTTGGATTTGATCACCATATTCAAAATCCGCTCCAGCTCTTTATCCTGGGCCTCCTCCACCGCGGCCTGCATGGTGTTAACCAAAATACCGATAAACAGGTTGAGCACCGCAAAAGACGTGGCCACGATAAAGGGCACAAACAGCAGCCACGCCCAGGGGTATTCAACCATGATCGGGCGCACGATGCCCATGGACCAGCTTTCAAGCGTCATAATCTGGAACAGCGAATAAAGGCTCTCGCCGATGGTGCCGAACCACTGCGGAAACGCCTGTTTATACAGCATCGTCGCCATCACCGCGAAAATATAATAAACAATGCCGAGCAAAATAATAACCGCGCCCATGCCCGGCAATGCCTCTAGCAATGCTTTGATAACGCTGCGTAATTGCGGCACTACCGACAATATACGCATGGCGCGAATAACCCGGAGCGCGCGCAAAACCGACAGGTTGGCATCGGTCGGCAACAGCCCGACAGATATGATCGTCAGGTCAAACAGGTTCCACGAAGACTTAAAAAACCTTGGCCCGAACGCATAAATTTTAATCGCCATCTCGCCAACGAACACCCCCAGAACCACGTTGTCAAACACCGAAAGCGCCGGGCCGATGGCGGCGCTAACCGTGTCAGATGTGCTAAGCCCCAGCGTGATCGCGTTTAGCACGATCAGGCCCAGAATAGAGTAGCGAATCGTTGGGCTATCAACCCATTGCGCCAGTTTCCAGCGCAAGCTTCCCTGTTTTGCATCGGTGTTTTCAGACATGGCGCGCCTATCTTTTCTTGGCCGTTTGTTCTAGCTTTTTAAGCTTGGCATCTATCTTTTTCATGCTTTCTTCAAGCTTTAGCACAGAATTGGCCAATTTTGTTGCCATGTCTTCGGCCTGATCAAGACTGCCAGTGCTTACATCTTTGCGCCGCATTTTTTGCAACAACGCGGTCATGCTTTTTTGAAATTTCGGCAGGTGCCCGGCCACCGGCGGCACGGCCTTTGCCAGCAGGTCCATCGAGGCCTTGAACTCGGCCTTCGCCCCGTCAGACACATCTTTGGCCATGCTTTTTTTCATTGCCGCCGGTATGCCCGCCAAAACCGCGATCCGCTTTTTCAGCACCGTGTATTTGGCATCAAGGCTTTTTTGCAGCGCCGGAATGGCCGCATTCAGCATGTCTTCAAACTCTTTGGCTGCTTTTTCTTTGGCCTCGCCGCTTGATTTCTGTTCAGTCTTTTTCAGCTTTAACAGTTTAAGATACGGTTTTTCGAACTCGATCAAAAAATCGGATATCAGGTTGAGCATCGCCTCGGGGTGGCCCGCCGTCAGCGCCTTGCGGCTGGATTTCAGCTGGCCAATATCATCGCCCGCGCCCGATTCGAGGTCTTCCTTGAATTCGGCAAAACTTTGCGCCAACTTCTTTTCGGTCGCCTTGATCAGCTTGGGCACTTCTTTAAGCAGCTTGTTGGCGAGCTTCATTTTGTCTTGCCCGTTTTTGGCCTTTTCCACCGGCTGGTATTGCTGCCAGATTTGCGCCGCCAACAGCGACAGATCATACCTGAACACCGCCCTGACCGCGTCTTCTATTTTCTTTTTGTCCCACTTGACCGAGGTGACGGTCATTTTATCGGCAAACTGGAAATTTTTCGGCTTTTTGTCCAAACCGATCTCTTTTGCCGTCATCAACCCCAGCTTTTTTTTATCAAGCTCCTGATACGGGTAAACCACGACTTTAATATTATAAACTGAATCACCAGCCATTATTAATCCCCTTATAGTTGCGACCACACCTGTAATACGGCATGGCCCGTTTTGGTCCTACTCAAAATGCCTTACTCAAAATGCCCTATTCAAATTGGTAACTAAATTCGCCATCCTCCACGCTGACATTGACCGCGTTAATCGCTTTGCCCTCCATCATCCGGCGCAAAAATTCGCCCGAAATCGCGGGCAGCATAGAGTTGGTCAATATCGCATCAATCATCCGGCCGCCGCTTTCCAGCTCTTGGCAGCGCTCGACGATGGTGTCGATCACCGCATCGTCAAAGCTTAGCGGCACGCCGTGGCTTTCCTGCACGCGTTTTGCAATGCGGTTAAGCTGCAAACGGGTGATTTTGCCAATCATGTCGGGCGATAGCGGAAAATAGGGTATGGTCACAATCCGCCCCAGCAGCGCGGCGGGGAATACCTTTAGCAACGGTTCACGCAGGGCCTTGGCGATACCCTCGGGCTCGGGCATCAGGTCGGGGTCTTCGCACATGTCCATAATCAGCTCTGACCCCACATTGCTGGTCAGCAGTATCAGGGTGTTTTTGAAATCAATCACCCTGCCCTCGCCATCCTCCATCACGCCCTTGTCAAACACCTGAAAGAAAATTTCGTGCACGTCGGGATGTGCCTTTTCAACCTCGTCGAGCAGCACCACCGAATAGGGCTTGCGCCGCACCGCCTCGGTCAATATCCCGCCCTCGCCGTAACCGATATAGCCCGGAGGCGCGCCTTTAAGCGTGCTTACGGTATGGGCCTCCTGAAACTCGCTCATATTGATGGTGATGATGTTGTTTTCACCACCATAAAGCGCCTCGGCCAAGGCAAGCGCGGTTTCGGTTTTACCCACGCCCGACGGCCCCGCCAGCATGAAAACCCCGATCGGCTTGCTCGGGTTATCCAGCCCCGCCCGCGCGGTTTGCACCCGCTTGGCGATCATCT
>CAYWXQ010000143.1:0-5841 GCA_964462475.1 uncultured Rhodobacterales bacterium
GCATTCATGCCCATATGGAAGAATGGCTGCAAACCGAGTGGTGGGATTTGCAGGTATTCACCGCCAACCTGACCGAGCAATTTACCCAGATCGTGGTTGCCGGCCCCAAGGCCCGCAAGGTGCTGGAAGCGCTGGGCGGCGTTGATGTCAGCCGCGAAACCTTGCCGTTTATGGCCTTTGCCGAGGGCGCGCTTGGTGGCATAAAATCCCGCATCTTCCGCATTTCGTTTTCTGGCGAGCTTTCTTACGAGATCGCGGTGCCCGCCGCGCAAGGCCTGCTGATGTGGAACCTGCTGCTACAGGCGGGGGCCGACCACGGTATCAGCCCTTACGGCACCGAGGCCCTGCATGTAATGCGCGCCGAAAAGGGCTTTGTGGTGGTGGGCGACGAAAGCGACGGCACCGTCACCCCGCATGATCTTGGCATGGGCTGGGCTGTATCAAAAAAGAAGGATGATTTTATCGGCAAACGCGGTATGCAGCGCCGTTATCTAACCGCTGAAAACCGCAAGCAACTGGTCGGCCTGCGCACGGTTAGCGACACCGAAAAACTGCCCGAATCTGCCCACGCGGTTGAGGGGGGCACCGCGATCGGCCATGTGACCTCGACCTATTTTTCACCCACCCTTGGCCACCCGATTGCGATGGGGCTGATAAAGGGCGGCAAGGCCCGCATGGGCGAGGTGCTGGCCTTTCCGGTGAACGGTAAAACCCACAGGGCGCGGGTGGTGGACCCGGTGTTTTATGACAAAAAAGGAGCGCGCCAAGATGTCTGACCTTATGAGCTTTAGCGAAATTGACGGCAGCGGTGCGGTGCTTGTCGCCGCGCAACGGCGGGTGGCGATGGTGGTGCTAAAAACCGATCTCGGCAATAAAACCACCCGCGCGGCGCTTAAAAATATCCTTGGCGCGCCGGTGCCCGGACAACGCAAAATCAACAATAATGTGGCGTGGATGGCCCCCGACGAGCTGCTGGTCATGGTGCCAAAAACCACCGACCCCGATACATTGATCGCCCGCCTGAACGCCGAAATAAAAGCCCCCGTGCTGGCGCTCGATGTGTCTGACGCCCGCGCCATGTTTACCCTGAAAGGCAACAAATCGCGCGAGGTTCTGGCCAAGGGCGCCCCGGTTGACCTGAGCATCGAGGCCTTTAAGCAAGGTGATTTCCGCCGCACAAGGCTGGGGCAGGTGGCGGTGGCGTTTTGGCTGGAAGCCGACGACGAAATAACCCTTGTCTGCTTTGCCAGCCTGCGCGAATTCATGTTCGACTGGCTGGTAAACGCGGCCCAAAAAAACAGCCTGCCGGGGTTTTTATACCCGTGAGCCTTTTCTGGCCGGGGCTTTTGGCGGGGGCACGCGGGAATAGCCACGAGGGCGCCACGAGGGCACCACGAGGGCGCCGTGAGGGCGTCGGGGTGTCTATGCGTATTGACACCCGCCCCCCGGTCTTGCAATTTAAGGTATGACAAAAAACTTCAGCATTTCCGAGCGGCTTGCCAAGCGCATTAAAGAAACCCGGAAAAGCAAGGGGCTGAGCCTTGAGGCGACCAGTAAACTGTCTGGCGTTTCCCGCTCTATGCTTTCACAAATCGAGCGCGGCGAGAGTAGCCCCACAATTGCAACGCTCTGGAACCTGACCCGCGCGTTGCAGGTTGATTTCGCCGGTCTGCTGGACGAAGGCGATACCGGCAGCCCCATAAAGGAAATTATGCGGGCCAACCGGACGCCGACCATTGATAGCCAAGGGGAGGGCTGCCGAATTCGTATTCTTAGCCCGCCGGACCAAGCCGGCCACCTTGAGGTATACGAGATCGCGTTTACAGAAAACGGCGCGCTGAACAGCGAACCGCATCGGCAAGGGTGTGTCGAGCACATGACCGTTTTGGAGGGCGAACTTAGCCTTGTTGCGGGTGATGGCAGGGCCAAATTATCCAGCGGTGATACCATTCGATATGCCGCAGATTGCCCTCATTCTATCCGGGCAAACGGGCAAAGGGCTAAAGCTTTACTGATTGTTTACAACTCCTGAATTCCGTGATGAAGGATAATAATCTAATATATTGACATAATCCGTAATAGGGGAATAGAAAAGGCATAGCTGGAGGGTGCTATGTCGAAATCATTTCTGAATCACATTACCGAAACTTTGTCCGAGATCGAGACCGCGGGGCTTTACAAGCGCGAGCGGCAAATCACGTCGGCCCAGGCCGGGCGCATAGATGTGCGCCGCGATGGCCATCTTCATAAACGGGTCGTTAATCTTTGTGCCAACAATTATCTTGGGCTTGCCGACAACCCGCGTTTGACCACGGCCGCAACAACGGCGCTTGAAATGCAGGGTTTTGGCATGGCCTCGGTGCGGTTTATCTGCGGCACAAAGGATAGCCACCGAAAGCTGGAGCAACGGCTGGCAGGGTTTTTAGGCAAGGACGACGCGATATTGTTTGCCGCCTGTTTTGATGCGAATGGCGGCTTGTTCGAGCCGCTGTTGACCGCCGAGGATGCGATAATTTCTGATGCGCTCAATCATGCCTCTATTATTGACGGCATCCGCCTGTGCAAGGCCAAGCGCTATCGCTACGCAAATTCCGATATGGCGGAACTTGAGGCCCGCCTGGTCGAGGCCAAAGAGGCGGGCGCGCGGTTTGTAATGATCGCGACCGACGGGGTGTTTTCGATGGACGGCCATCTGGCGAAACTGCCCGAGATCACCGCGTTGGCGCAAAAATACGACGCCGTGGTCATGGTGGATGACTGCCACGCCACCGGCTTTATGGGGCCGCAGGGGCGGGGCACGCCGGCGCATTTTGATGTGGTCGATGGTGTAGATATTGTAACAGGCACGCTGGGCAAGGCCTTGGGCGGCGCGATTGGCGGCTATATTGCCGGCCCGCAGCCGGTAATAGATATGCTAAGACAGCGGGCGCGGCCCTATCTGTTTTCAAACTCGCTGCCGCCGATGATCGTGGCCGCTGGCTTGGAGGCCCTTGATCTGGTTGAAGAAAGCGACGACCTGCGCGCCAGGCTATTTGAAAACACCGCGTTCTGGCGCGCCGGGTTGGAAAGGCTGGGGTTTGATCTGGTATCAGGTGAACACCCGATTGTGCCGGTGATGCTGGGTGAGGCAAAACTGGCGCAGGCGATGGCGGGGCAATTGTTTGACGAGGGCGTATTTGTTGCCGGATTTTTCTTTCCGGTGGTGCCCAAGGGCTTGGCGCGAATTCGCACCCAGATGAACGCAGCCTTAAGCCGTGATGATCTGGAATTTGCGCTGAGCGCGTTTGAAAAAGTGGGAAAATCGCTGGGGGTGATCAAATGAGGGACCGTCCAAATGGAATGAAGGCATTGGTTAAGGCCAAAGCCGAACAAGGCCTGTGGATGCAACACGAGCCGGTGCCGGAAATCGGCGATGACGATGTGCTGATCAAGGTCAACAAGACCGGCATTTGCGGCACCGATATCCATATCTGGAACTGGGACGAGTGGTCGCAAAAAACCGTGCCGGTACCGCTGATTACGGGGCATGAATTTGCTGGCAAGATCGTAGAGATGGGCAAGAATGTAAGCGATTTGCACATTGGCCAGCGCGTTTCGGGCGAGGGCCACCTGATTGGTAAAAAAAGCCGGGCCAGCCGCGCCGGAAAGTTCCATCTCGACCCTGAAACCCGCGGTATCGGTGTTAATGAACCGGGCGCATTTGCTGAATATTTGCGCCTGCCCGCCTTTAACGTTGTGCCGTTGCCCGACAGTATCAGCGATGATATAGGCGCCATTCTCGACCCGCTGGGCAATGCGGTTCATACCGCGCTGTCGTTTGATCTGGTGGGCGAGGATGTGCTGATCACCGGCGCCGGGCCGATCGGGATTATGGCGGCGGCGGTGGCCAAGCATATTGGCGCGCGGCACGTTGTGATTACCGATATCAACCAAGACCGGCTAAATCTGGCTGGCAAGGTTGCCGATGTGACGGCGGTGAATGTCTCTAACACCGACCTAAAACAGGTTTCCGCTGATTTGGGGATTGTTGAAGGCTTTGATGTCGGGCTGGAGATGAGCGGCTCGCAGATTGCGCTCGACCAGATGATCGGCGCGATGGTGATGGGCGGGCGCATTGCCATGCTGGGCATACCACCCGGGAAATCTGCTGTTGACTGGTCAAGCATTGTGCTGAAATCAATCACCATCAAGGGGGTCTATGGGCGCGAAATATTCGAAACCTGGTATAAAATGCTGGCCATGCTGCAAAACGGGCTGGATGTCAGCGCCGTGATCACCCATCGTTTCGCGGTTAACGACTTTGAAGCCGGTTTCGCGGCAATGAAATCCGGCTCTAGCGGCAAGGTGGTGTTGGACTGGCGTTCGGAGGCGGGGTCATGAAATATATCAGCACCCGTGGCCACGCGCCGGCGCTTACGTTTAGACAGGCGCTGTTGGTTGGCTTGGCGGATGATGGCGGCCTTTATGTGCCGCAAAGCTGGCCAAAATTTACGCCCGCCGAAATCGCGGCGTTGCGCGCTAAGCCCTATGCCGATGTGGCATTTAACGTCATGCGCCGGTTTGTCGATGGCGAAATTCCCGATGATGCGTTGCAAGATATGATCAACGCGGCATATGCCACCTTTCACCATCCTGCCGTTACGCCCTTGGTCCAGATCGGGGCCAATGATTGGCTGCTGGAGCTGTTTCACGGCCCGACAATGGCGTTCAAGGATGTGGCCATGCAGATTTTGGCACGGTTGATGGATTATGTGCTGCAAGAAAACAACGAAACATTAACGATTGTCGGGGCGACCTCGGGCGATACCGGCGGCGCGGCGCTGGCGGCTTTTGCCGGGCGAGACAATATCAACATTTTCTTTATGTTTCCCGAGGGGCGGGTTTCACCGGTGCAGCAGCGCCAAATGACAACTCTGCGCGCGCGCAACACCCACGCCATCGCCATTGATGGCAGTTTTGACGATTGTCAGAACATGGTCAAAGCGATGTTTTCTAACCACGGGTTTCGCGATTCGGTGCGCTTGTCGGCGGTGAATTCGATCAACTGGGGGCGGATCATGGCGCAGGTGGTGTATTATTTTACCGCTGCCACCAGCCTTGGCGCGCCCGAACGCGCGGTTTCGTTTACGGTTCCGACCGGAAATTTTGGTGATATTTATGCGGGCTATGTGGCGCTGCAAATGGGGCTGCCTATCGAACGCCTGATCATTGCAACCAACGAAAACGATATTTTGCGCCGCACGCTTAGCAGTGGCCGCTATGAAATGAAAGGCGTTACGCCCACGATTACGCCGTCAATGGATATCCAGATTTCCTCAAATTTTGAACGGTTGCTGTTTGACGCCTGCGCGCGCGACCCCGCTGAACTGCGGGCGATGATGGCAAATTTAAGCCAGTCGGGGTCTTATACGCTAACCGCGCAGACCCTTGCGACGATCAGGTCTGGTTTTGAGGCCGAGAGCGCCACCGAAGCAGAAACGCGCGCAACCATGAAGGCCGCGCATGACGCCAGCGGGGCTTTGCTAGACCCGCACACGGCGGTGGCGGTAAATGTGGCGGGTAAATGCAGCGCCGAAAACACACCGATGGTAATCCTGTCCACGGCGCATCCGGCCAAGTTTCCGGCGGCGGTTAAAAACGCTACCGGCGAACACCCCGCGCTGCCGGCATGGGCGGGGGCGTTGATGCAAGACCGCGAAGAATTTGCCGCGCTGGAAAACAACCAGACGGTGGTGGAAGCCCACGTTCTGTCTATGCTTGATCACAAACAGGTGTGAAACGCGCCACCCCTCTGTAACCGTGATATTCACACCGGCCTCTGTCAGGCGTACATCAAATGCC
>CAYWXQ010000144.1:0-5771 GCA_964462475.1 uncultured Rhodobacterales bacterium
GGGGCGGGGCGAGGGGCCCCTATCCCGCTGGTTAAGTGGCACCAACCGGTATTTTCAACAACGCCTCGCAGCACTGGAACCACACGCAGTTCTGGGAAATGATGGGGCCAAACGGCCGCGCCATGCCCACCGGGCTGGAAACACGGATTGTTGACGGTTTCGGCTCGGTTGACAAATTCAAATCAGAGTTCAGCGCCGCGGGTGCGGGGCAGTTCGGCGCGGGCTGGTGCTGGCTGGTGGTTGACGGTGATGGCACGCTGAAAGTGACCAAAACCGAGAACGGCGTTAACCCGCTTTGTTTCGGGCAGACCGCGTTGTTGGGCTGTGATGTGTGGGAGCACGCCTATTACATCGATTTCCGCAATGCACGGCCGAAGTATTTGGGGAATTTCCTTGAAAATCTGGTGAACTGGGAAAATGTCGCCGAACGGCTTTCCAACGCCTGACGCCGGGTATAGACGCAATGGTGACGGGGGCTGTGCCCCCCTTGCTGCGCAATCCCCCCGGGATACTTGTGCAAACCAGAGGGTGGGGGTTGGGAGATTCCGTTAAGGGCATTTTGGCGATATTGGCGGCCTCGGTTATTTGGGGGCTGTCATCGCTGTTTTATAAGGCGCTGGCCCATGTGCCGCCGCTAGAGGTGCTGGCGCATCGCACCCTGTGGTCGCTGGTGTTTTTTGGTATTATTCTGGCGCTGCGCGGGCGGCTCGGGGCGGTTTGGGCGGTGTTGCGGCAGCCTAAAATCGTCGCGGTGCTGGCGCTGGCGGCGCTAATGATCTCGCTAAACTGGGGCGGGTTTATTGGCTCTATCCAGTTTGGTTATGCGCTCGAGGCCAGCCTTGGCTATTACTTTTTTCCGCTTATGGTGGTGCTGCTGGGGGCGGTATTTTTTGGTGAGCGCTTCAGCCGCTGGCAGGGGGTGGCGCTGGGGCTGATGGGGCTGGCAGTGGCGGTGCTGACCTTCGGGTTGGGCGCGCCGCCGTGGATCGCGCTGTTTCTGGCCAGCACCTTTAGCGCCTATGCCTTGCTGAAAAAACGGATCGCGGCGGGGCCGATGGTGTCGGTATTTATCGAGGTTTTGTTGCTGGCACCATTGGCGGCGGTCTGGCTTTATGGCGCGCATACCTATGGCTGGGCAACCGTAGACCGGCCCGCTGGCTGGTTTGGCACCAGCTGGCAAGACACCACATTATTGGTGCTGACCGGCCCGATGACGGCGATGCCGCTTTTGCTGTTTTCGTATGCGGCGCAGCGGGCGCGGCTTTCGACCGTGGGGTTGATCCAGTATCTGAACCCGAGCTTGCAGTTTTCGGTCGCCGCCCTGGTATTTGCCGAGCCGGTAACCCGCTGGCATGCCATCGCGCTGCCGCTGATCTGGGCGGCGCTGGCGCTATATTCGTTTGATAGCTGGCGACGCGAAACCAACCGACAAAAACCGCAACCCACCGGTTAATGCGGCGCTCCAATGTCACGCCGCAAGTTATCGAAAAGCGCCCATGGCGCGTTTGCAACAGCGGTTCGGCCGCTCAAAGCGCGGTGGCAGGCGTGTTGCGGTCAGCACATATTTGGGCAAGCAGGGCGTCTACGCTATCCAGCACGGTCAGCGATTGCTGAAACCGCTGATCGGCAAACCCCTTGGCCACCATATGGGAAATCAGCGCCAAAAGCGGCTGCCAGTAGCCGTTGATATCAAGCAAATAAATCGGTTTTCGGTGCAGGCCAAGCTGCCGCCATGTCAGCACCTCGAACAATTCGTCGAGCGATCCCGCCCCGCCCGGCAAGGTCACAATCGCGTCGGCATTCATGAACATCACCTTTTTGCGCTCGTGCATGTTTTCGGTGATCACAAACTGCGAAAGGTCGCGTTTGCCAACCTCGCGCGCCAGTAAATGCGCTGGAATTACGCCAAAGGTTTCACCGCCTGCACCCTGCGCCCCGCCCGCCACCGCCCCCATCAGCCCGACATCGCCCGCACCATAAACCAGCCGCATACCGGCTTCTGCCAGCGCCGCGCCCAGTTCGGTGGCGGCGCGCGCGAACGCGGGGTCGTCGCCCATGCGCGAGCCACAAAACACGCAAACCGAATAGGGGCTCATTGCGCCATCTCGGCGGTAATCACCCACGCGGCGGCGGCGCAAGTATCAAAGCCTTTGGCCAATGCAGAGCGCCCGTCGGAAAAATTGGCGTGCAGATCAAACAGGCAGGCACCGCTGCCATCAACAAAATTTATGGTCATGTAATCGTTTTTACCCAGCGGGGCGGGCGAAAACTGCGCGCGAAATATGCCGCGCCGCCCGGCATTGACGGCATAAAAACCCAACTCGGCCCCGGTGGTGTTTACAATATCCACCACCCGGTTTTTGCTGTTGTCTACCGGCGCGGAAACCTGCACCGCACACCCCGCCAACGCCATGGTCGCGAGCAAAGACATCGTTGAAATTCGCATTATTCATCCCAATCAATTTGGCCCTTGGCCTGTTGCTGCCCCACGTCGGCCACCGTGTCGTGGTTCGGCCTAGGTTGCACAGGAACCAGGCAAACATCAAGCCGGTGAAGGCGGGCCGAAAAACCAAGCTTGATGCCGCTACGCGCTTGCCCATCGGCAGTTTTTCTTGCGCCTTTACCCCGCCAGCCCGGTGGCCAGCGCCCGCGCCCGCTCGGTAACCAGCGGCATATCAAGACCGGTGATCTGACCGCCCGATACCACCGCGCGGCCCTCGACATAAAGGTCGCGCACCTTTTGCGGGCCACATAACACCAGTGCCGCCACCATATCCCACGCGCCGGCATTGGCAAGGCTGCGCACATCCCACACCGCGAAATCTGCGCGTTTGCCAACCGTTAGCGACCCGCAATCAGGCCGCCCCAGCACCGCCGCGCCGCCAATGGTGGCCAGCTCCAGCGCCTCGCGGGCGGCAAAGGCGTTGGCCCCGTTTTGCACCCGTTGCAGCAGCATTGCTTGCCGCGCCTCGCCAATGATATCACCGGCATCATTGCTGGCCGAGCCATCAACCCCGATGCCGACCTTGACCCCCGCATCGCGCATCTGGCGCACCGGTGCAATGCCCGAGCCAAGCCGGCAATTGGAACACGGGCAATGGGCAACGCCGGTGCCGGTGGCGGCAAACAGATCAATTTCAGCCGTGTCGAGCTTTACGCAATGGGCGTGCCACACGTCATCCCCCACCCAGCCCAGATCGCGGGCATATTCACCGGGGCGACAGCCGAATTTAGCCAGACTATAGGCGATGTCCTCGTCGTTTTCGGCCAGATGGGTGTGCAGCATCACGCCCTTGTCGCGCGCCAAAAGCGCTGAATCGCGCATCAGCTCGCGGCTGACCGAAAACGGCGAGCACGGGGCCAAACCAATGCGCAGCATCGACCCCTCAGCCGCGTCATGCCAGGTATCAATCAGGCGGATGGAATCCGCTAAAATATCGGCCTCGGCCTCAACCAGACTATCGGGGGGCAGGCCGCCCGCGCTTTCGCCGATGCTCATCGAGCCACGGGTGGGATGAAAGCGCATGCCAAGGCTTTGGGCGGCTTCGATCGTGTCTTCCAGCCGCACGCCGTTCGGGTAAAGATACAGGTGGTCAGACGACATCGTGCAGCCCGAAAGCGCCAGCTCGGCCAGCCCGATTTGCGCCGAGATTTTCATGTGCGCGGGGCCCATTTTGGCCCAGATCGGGTAAAGGGTTTGCAGCCAGCCAAACAGTAGCGCGTCTTGGCCGCCGGGCACGACCTTGGTCAGGCTCTGGTAAAGATGGTGGTGGGTGTTCACCAAGCCGGGGGTGACCACGCAACCGGTAGCATCCAGCACCTGATCTGCTGGCAATTCAGGTCCGACGCTGGTGATTACCCCGTCTTCAACCAGCAAACAGCCGCCCGCGATTTCGCGCCGCGCGCCGTCCATCGTGACCAGCATATCGGCGTTTTTAACCAGCAGGCTCATTTATCGGGCGCACCGGCGCGCAGCCATGACCCCAGCATATCGCGCTCATCCTGGGTCATACCGGTGATGTTGCCCAGCGGCATGGTGTTGGCCAGCACGGCTTGCGCCAGAATTTTACTCGAAAACGCTCGGATCTGGTCGATGTTGTCAAACATAATACCGGCAGGGGCCTCGGTAAACACGTCAGATGTCGGGGTGGCCGAATGGCAAACCGCACAACGGTTGGCGACGATCTCGCGCGCGACGTTGGACTGGAACGCGACTTCTTTCTGGTCTGGCCGCCACATTGAAAACGCAATCATGCCGACGGCAAACAGCACCACAACCGGCCATTGCCAGCGCACCGAAAACCCGTGCATACCGGCCTCGTGGCGGTTATAGAATATGCGCACAACCGCGCCGATCACCAGCACCATCGCCACCATCACCCACGCATAGGGGTGGCTGTAAAGCACCGGATAATGGTTTGAAATCATCATCAAAATCACCGGCAGGGTCAGGTAATTATTGTGGGTCGAGCGCAGCTTGGCGATCTCGCCATACTTGGCATCGGGGGTGCGGCCGGCTTTCAGATCAGCGACGACGATTTTGGTGTTGGGGATGATCACGAAAAACACATTGCCGGTCATCATGGTGGCAATGATCGCGCCGGTATGCAGCCACGCGGCGCGGGCCGAAAACACCTGCTGAAACCCCCAGCTGGCCGCCACAATCGCCACAAACAACACCGCAAACACCGCCAGCGGCCATTGGCGCAAAAACGACTTACACAGCCGGTCATAAAAGAACCACGCCGCCACCAGCGAGCCCACAGAAAGCGTGATCGCCTGTGCGGCGTTCATATTGGCGACCTCGCGGTCGATCAACAGCCCGTTCGCGCCCCAATAATAGGTGGCGATAATCATGGCAAAACCGGTCATCCAGGTGGCGTAACTCTCCCACTTGAACCATTTCAGGGTTTCGGGCATCTGGTCAGGCGCGACCTGATATTTGACAACGTGGTAAAACCCGCCACCATGCACCGACCAGCTATCACCCTTGGCCCCAGCAGGCAGACCGATGCGTTTTTTCAGGCTGCTATCAAGCCACATGAAGTAAAATGACGAGCCGATCCAGCCGATCGCCGAAATAATGTGCGCCCAGCGAATAAAAAGACTGGCCCATTCCTGCAAAATACTTCCCATGGTTTTTCCTCTTGTTTTTTACCAGACTAGACGGTCATATCAGAAACGAAAAGCTAATTCTGGGGGTGGGATGATCCACAATAAACGCGCCTATGTGAACCGCTTCGGCGGGATCTATGAACACAGCCCGTGGGTGGCTGAACAGGCGTTCAATAACGGCCCGCCCGCGCCGGAAGACGCGCCCGCGATCATGCGCCAAATCGTCGAGAATGCCGGCCACGCAGCCCAGCTAACGCTGCTCTGCGCCCACCCCGACCTTGCGGGCAAGCTCGCCAAAACAGGCGCACTAACCAGCGAGAGCACATCAGAACAAGCAAGCGCCGGTCTTGACCAATGCTCCGAAGCCGAGTTCGAGGCGTTCACATCCCTGAACGCCCGCTACAAATCCCGCTTCGGGTTCCCCTATATATTGGCGGTGCGCGGGCGTCACCGAAGCGAAATTCTGCAAAACTTCCAAGGCCGCGTCAACAACCCGCCCGAGGTCGAATTTCGTGAAGCCCTCAATCAGGTTCACCAAATTGCCGCGCTGCGTCTTGAGGCATTGCGCACCGGTTAAACCATAGACCGGTCGTGCTTGCACGACCCGCGCCGACAAGGTGGCCCGAAGGGTCGCCGCGGAGGCGCGCGCCCGGGGC
>CAYWXQ010000145.1:0-5747 GCA_964462475.1 uncultured Rhodobacterales bacterium
GCACCGCTGGTGTGGCCCTTTTTCGTTTGCGCGGCAGTGGGTGTAACTGGCGCTACAATATAGCAAACTGGAACAGATACAGCACCGCCATGCCGCCAAAAATAGCCCCCAGAACCGAGCGGAACACCGCACCGATTGCCAGCGCCGCAAGGGCGGCCACGGTGCGGGCGGGGTCAAGCATGCCGCCAGTGGCAGCGGGCCAGACCACCAGCGGGGCCACCAGTGCCGGCAGCACCGCCACCGGCACATAGCGCAGGTGGCGCAGCAGCCAGTCTGGCAGCTTGCGCCCGCCCAGCAGGCCCAAAAACGAAAACCTGATCAAAAAAGTGCCAATGCCCAGTCCGGCGATGGTGGCCCAGATCGAAAAATCGCTCATGGCTGCGCCAACCGTTTTTCTACCGCGGCGCCGGTGATCATCGCCAATAGCGCCGCCACCATCAGCCCCGCGTTATAGGGCAGCCCGGCCAGGGCCAGCGCCACCAGCACCGAAACCAGCGCCGCCGCCACCTGCGGCAGGCTGCGCAAGGCCGGCGCGATCAGCGCAATAAAGGTGATCGGCACCGCGAAATCAAGCGCGTATTCGGGCGGTATCGCCGCCCCCGCCACCGCCCCGATATAGGTAAACAAATACCACAGCGGGCTGATCGGCGTTACTGATCCAAAGAAAAACGCCAACTTGTCTTGCAGGCGCATATTCGGTTCGTTTTCATACTTGACGTTTGATACCGCATAGGTCTGGTCCACCAGAAAATAGGCCACCAAGGCCCGTTTCCACAGCCCGGCCTTGCCCAGATGCGGGGTGAGCGCGGCCGAATACATTGCCATGCGCATATTTACGGCCAGCCCGGTCAGCACCGCAATAAAAACCGGCGCGCCATCGGCCAGCAACTGCACTGTGGCAAATTGCGAGGCCCCGGCGATCACCAGCACCGTCATCGCCATGGTTTGCACAATATCCATACCGGCCTCGGTGGCGACCACGCCAAAAAGCAGCCCGAAAGGGGCCACCACCAGCACAAACGGCGCGCCAGCGCGAAAACCTTGCCAATATGCCGGGCCCATGCTGGACATCCTCTTATTCCCGTTGCAGGTTACTGCCTATAACGCGCGCCGCGCGGCAATGCCAATCAAGAGTTTTGATCAATGCCCCCACCCAAACCACCCCGGCCCGCCAGCGCCTCGGCCCGCATTGCAGGTGTAATATTGGCGGGCGGGCAATCCAGCCGTATGGGCGGGGGTGATAAATGCCTGCTGCCCTTGCGCGGCCTGCCGGTTTTGCAACATGTGATCGCGCGGTTTTCGCCGCAGGTTTCGGCCCTTGTGCTGAACGCCAATGGCGACCCCGCCCGTTTTGCCGGTTTTGGCCTGCCGGTGGTGGTCGATAGCGTTGGCGGTTTTGCCGGCCCGCTGGCCGGGGTGCTGGCAGGCATGGACTGGGCGGCCGACAACGGCTTTAGCCATATTGTCAGCGTCGCCGCCGACAGCCCCTGTTTTCCGCCGCGTCTGGTTACAGGCCTGCAATTTGCCTGCGAGGCCAGCGGCGAAAAGCTGGCGATGGTTAATTCGCCCCGCCCGGATGGTGGCTATTTTCGCCAGCCGACCTTTGCGCTTTATGATGTCGGCTTGCGCGAAAACCTGCGTGCGGCCTTGCTTGACGGCGTGCGAAAAGTTATCCAGTGGACACAGCCCCAGGGCTGCGCCACCATCGTGTTTCACGGCTTTGGCGATGACCCGTTTTTCAACATCAACACCCCAAGCGACATGGCGCTGGCCGAGACAAGGACATTATAATGCAAATCTACGGCATCACCGGCTGGAAAAACAGCGGCAAAACCACCCTGACCGAGCGGCTGGTGGTTGAGATCACCAGTCGCGGGATCTCGGTTTCGACCATCAAACATGCGCATCACTCGGTTGATGTCGACCAGCCCGGCAAAGACAGTTACCGCCACCGCGCGGCCGGCGCGGGCGAGGTGATACTGGCCTCGGCCTATCGCTGGGCCTTGATGCACGAGCTCAAGGGCGAGCCCGAACCCACGGTCGAGCATCTTTTGGCCAAGCTTTCACCGGTTGATCTGGTGCTGATCGAGGGTTTCAAGCGCAATGACCACCCCAAAATAGAGGCCTCGGTCACCCCTGACAGGCCGCTGATTGCGCTAAATGACCCGAGCATAAAAGCGGTGGCGGCGGGCCATGTGCTGGCTGATCTGCCCCAACCGGTGCTGGATATCAACAACATCGCCGCCATCGCCGATTTTATTTTGCAGGAGGTCGGCCTTGCCTGAAACCCCGCGCCTGAAAAACGACTGTTTTGCCCTGCCGGCTGGCACAAACTGGACGCCGGTTGATGACGCTTTGGCGCATTTGCGCCAACATATGCGCTGCGTGGTCAAGCCTGAATCCCTGCCAATCGGGCAGGCCGAAGGGCGGGTGCTGGCCGCGCCGGTAAAAGCCGCGCGCGCCAATCCGCCCTATGCCAACGCGGCGGTTGACGGCTATGGTTTTGCCCATGCGGCGCTTACATCGGGGGCAGAAAGCCTGCCGCTGGTCACTGGCCGCTCGGCGGCGGGGCACCCTATGACGGGGCGGTGCCGGCGGGCAAGGCGGTGCGCATTTTAACCGGTGCCTCATTGCCCGACGGGGTTGATACCGTGATCATGCAAGAAGACGTGCAGGTTAGGGGCGCGACCCTGCATTTTGAAGCCGGCCTGAAAGCGGGGGCCAATTGCCGCCCGATGGGCGAAGACGTAGCCGCCGGCGCGGTGGCCCTAAGTGCCGGCACGGTTTTGGGGCCTGAACAACTGGGCCTGCTGGTGGCGCTCGGGGTGGCGCAGGTGCAGGTTTACCGGCGCTTGCGGGTTGGCGTGCTGTCAACCGGCGACGAGCTGCGCCAGCCCGGCGACCCCGCGACTGCCCACCAGATATATGACGCCAACCGCCCGATGCTGCTGGCCCTGCTGCGGCGCTGGGGGTATGAGCCGGTCGATCTTGGCGTTGCCGCCGATGATCGCGGCGCGGTCACCGATGCGCTTGACCAGGCGGTGCTGCGCTGCGATGCGCTGCTGACCTCGGGCGGGGCCTCGGCGGGGGACGAGGACCACATGTCGGCGTTGCTGAACCAACAAGGCGGGCTGAACCTGTGGCGCATTGCCATTAAACCCGGGCGGCCCTTGGCGTTGGCGCTATGGCAGGGGATGCCGGTTTTTGGCCTGCCGGGCAATCCGGTGGCGGCCTTTACCACCGCGCTGGTTTTTGCCGCCCCCGCGCTCGGGGTGTTGCAGGGGCGGGGCTGGCGGCTGCCGCAGCCCTATTTATTGCCCGCCGGTTTTACCAAAACCAAAAAAGCCGGCCGGCGCGAATATTTGCGGGCGCGGCGCGGCGTGGATGGCACGGTTCAGGTCTTTGCCTCGGAAGGCTCGGGGCGGATATCGGGGCTTTCATGGGCTGACGGGCTGGTCGAGCTGCCCGACGCCGCCTGCACGATCAACAAGGGTGATCCGGTGCGTTATTTGCCGTTTTCTGAATTCGGCTAGGGCTGCAACCCTTTAAGCATGGTTTTGACCGAAAACCGCAGCTCTTGGGTAAAATCATGGCTGAAGCGGGCAAACTCGGCCTCTTGATAAAGCGCTGTTAGCGCGGGGCCGGGCTGGCTAAGCGGCCACAGCCCTGCCACCAGCGCAAACAGGATTTGCACCGCGCGTTCGGCCTGTTGCTGGCCAAGCCCGGGCAACGCCCGCCGCAACGCGGTGGCGGTTTCGGTCAGCGAGGCCAGCATGTCGCGTTTGATGTCGCGCAGAGTCGCGGTCGAGATATTATGCTCCAGCGTTGAGGACACAATGCTGATCAACAGGCAAAGGCGCGGGGTTTTGGCCAGCCCGTCGGCCAGAATATTTGCCACCTCGCCCAGCGGCTGCGGGCCGGTTAGCGCGGCGTTTAGCGCCGTGTGGGTGGCGCGCAGGTCCTGGACAAGCAGGCGCATCAGTATTTCTTCGCGGCTTTCGAAATAGCGATAGATGTTTGATTTTGCTACACTGGCGCTGGTGGCGATGGCGCTTAAGGTGGTGCGCTCCAGCCCTTTTTGGGCCAGCAACGCGGCGGTGGCGGCCAAAATCGCGGCGCGGCGTTCGGCTTTGGCCTCGGGGGTGCGGGCGCGTTGAAAGGCGGGCTTGTTCATGGGGCCAAACTAGCTGGGGCGGATGGAAAATACAATAAGAAACCGCCGGTCTCTTATTGACAGGGGCGGGTATTTGCGATTTAAGAGACCAAAGGTCGCTTATGGGGATACCACGATGGAACTGCAGGTTAACGGTGAAACGCACATAATAGAGGCCCCGCAAGAGATGCCGCTATTATGGGTCTTGCGCGATATGCTGGATATAAAAGGGCCGAAATTCGGCTGCGGGGTCGGGGCATGCGGCGCCTGCACCGTGCTGATCGACGGTGTGGCGACGCGCAGTTGCGTAACCCCTGTGGCCGATGTGTCAGGGGCGATCACCACGATCGAGGGCCTGCCGACGGGCGACACCCTGCACAAGGTGCAGCGCGCATGGGTTAAGCACGAGGTGCCGCAATGCGGCTATTGCCAAAGCGGGCAGATACTGGCGGCGGTGGCGCTGCTGGCCGAAACCCCTGCGCCGAGTGATGCCGATATTGATGCCGTTATGGATAACCTGTGTCGCTGCGGCACCTATCCCCGCCTGCGCGCCGCCATCCACACCGCCGCAAAGATGGAGGGCTAAACCATGGGTAAAATTGCAAAATACACCCGTCGCGGCTTTCTGGGCCTTGGTATTGCCGCCGCTGGCGGGCTGGCCGTGGGCTATTACTATTATAAAAAACCCTATGCCAATCCGCTGCCCGACCGGCTGGCGGCGGGCGATTTTTCATTTACGCCCTATGTGATTATCGGCGCGGATAACGCCATCACCATCATCACCCCCCGCGCTGAAATGGGGCAGGGCAACCAGACCACGCTGGCCGCGATGGTGGCCGAGGAGCTAGACGTGGAAATGGCGCAGATCACCACCGATCACGGCCCCGCTGCGGCGGTATATTACAACGGCGCGATGATGCGCGAGGGTGCGCCATTTGCGTTTTTCGATGACGGTTTTATGGCCAATACCGCGCGCGGTGCGATGGATGTGCTGGCCAAGTTTCTGGCGCTTCAGGTCACGGGTGGTTCATCGGCCACGGTTGATGGTTTTGACAAAATGCGCCAAGCCGGTGCGGCGGCGCGCGAGGTGCTGAAAGCCGCAGCCGCCACGCGCTGGGGCGTGGCGGCTGACCAGCTGCGCACCGAAGCGGGCACGGTTATCCACCCCGATGGCCAGCGCCTGAGCTACGGCGATCTGGCGACCAAAGCCGCGCTGCTGGAGGTGCCCGATGATATCACCCTGAAAGACCCGTCAACATGGCGGATACTGGGCAAATCCCAAACGCGGGTCGAGCTTTATGACAAGGTCACCGGCGGGCGGATTTACGGCATAGATGTGCAATTACCCGATATGCTTTATGCCACCGTCGCCATGGCCCCGCGCTTTGGATCCAAGGCGCTGACGGCCGATAAAGTCGCGGCGATGGCCACGGCGGGCGTGCTGGATGTGGTCGAGATCGCCACCACCGCCGGGGTTGGTTTTGGCATTATCGCCAGCAACACATGGGCGGCCTTTGAAGGCGCGCGCGCCTTGGCCCCGACATGGGAGGCCGCCAGCTACCCCGCCGATACCGCCGGTCTGACCGCGATGATG
>CAYWXQ010000146.1:0-2553 GCA_964462475.1 uncultured Rhodobacterales bacterium
ACGGCTTGTGCCTCACGCGCGGCGAAGCTGCCTTTGATATGGGTATAGCTGGCGCCAAAGGCTTGTAGCTTGGCTTCGATCTTTTCAAAAAACTGCTCGCGCAATTCCTGTTTGGCGTAATAACGCAGCGGGTCTTCGGCCCAGGGGGTGTTGGCGTCGAGCAGCAGGTAATGCTCGGGCAGCTCGATGCGGGCTTCAAGGTCGGGCAGCGCATGGCCCAGCAGCATTTCGGCCCAAACGGCGGTAAGCAGGGGGTCGGTGTCTTCAAACAGTACCGGCCCGGCCATCATCGACAGGGTTTTGCGGTGGGCGATGTGGCCGTCGACAATAAAATGCAGCTCTTCGGGGCGATAGGGGCCGGGGCGGCGGTATTTTTCATAGGGGCGGCCGTATTCGGGCACATAGGGGCCGCCAAAACGCCGTGCAAGCAGATCGGCCATGTATGATTTGCCGGTGCTTTCCGGCCCGATCAGCGTCAGGCGTTTTTGATACCATGGCCGCACATGGCTGGGCAGGCTTTGCCAATGGGCAAACGGGTCGGCGCGAATATCGGCCGAGTTGGCAGGAAAGGCCATCCACATCGGGTCAAGAATAAAATGCTGGGCGTTCAGGGCCGTGGCCAGCGGCACAAGATAATCTTCCGAGCCAATGACCCGGTTTATCGGCTCTGGGTGCAACTGCCGGATAATCCCGGCCCAGTCGGCGCTGTTGGTGGGGATCGGCTCTGGTGTGCAGTGCAGCACTACGCGGGCCAGTGGAAACAGCGCCTCCATCCAGTCGCGGCGCACAGCGGCGGGGATGGGGTCGGTCTTTGCGCAGGCGACGATGATGGTCAGGTGCTGGACAAGATGCGTGGCGGTGCGCGCCAGCGCAACGTGGCCCTCATGGGGGGGCATGAAACGCCCGAGAATGACTCCGTTACCCATGATTGGCCCTTGAATATTGCGGGGTGCCGCCCCCAAGCGTATAAAGCGTTGCTGGCCGAGCGTAAACCATAACCGGTAATATCTGCCGGATTTTGTGATGTGGTGGTGGGCGTGATGCCCGCCACCCCTTCTACACTATTTCAACACCCTTCCGGCCACCGCGTCGAGCTTGGCAACAAGTGTCGGGTCGCGTTTTTCAGGCGCGGTCATGATGGCGAAATCAAGCGCGTGGTCGCAGCCATCTGGGCAGGGAGTGCGGGTTGGCCCCAATAGCCCGGGCAGGGTTTTAACCAGATCGCGGGCCTTGTCGGCATTGCCGGTTAAAACCTTGATGATGGCGTTGATATCAACCGCGCCGTGGTCGGGGTGCCAGCTGTCATAATCGGTGATCATCGCCACGCTGGCATAGCAGATTTCGGCCTCGCGGGCCAGTTTGGCTTCGGGCATGTTGGTCATGCCGATCACATCGGCGCCCCAGCTGTCGCGATACATCTTGCTTTCGGCGATGGATGAAAACTGCGGCCCTTCCATTGCCAGATAGGTGCCGCCATGGTGGGCCTTTACCCCTGCCGCCTGTGCCGCCTGCGCGCAGGCATTGCCCAGGCGCCCGCAGGTCGGGTGGGCGACAGATACATGGCCCACGCAACCACTGCCGAAAAAGCTTTTTTCGCGCGCGAATGTGCGGTCGATGAACTGGTCAATGATGACAAAATCGCCGGGTGCCATATTGTCGCGAAACGACCCGCAGGCCGAAACCGCAATAATATCGGTGACCCCCAGCCGTTTGAGCGCATCAATATTGGCGCGATAGTTTATGGTGCTTGGCGTTTGCACATGCCCGCGCCCGTGCCGCGGCAAAAACGCCATTTTCACGCCGTTCAGGCTGCCGGTCAATATTTCGTCCGACGGGTCCCCCCACGGGGTTTTTACCGCCTGCCATTCGGCATTTTCCAGCCCGTCGATATCATAAACGCCGCTGCCGCCGATCACCCCGATCATGGTTTCCATATCCGCCTCCTATGCCGGTTTGATAAGCTCGAACACCTGTTCGACATGGGCGTAATCCATATAGCCAAGGCGTGAAAGCGGCTGATAGCGGGTGACATCAAAGCGGCCATCGACAATGAAATCATCCTGCATATGCACACCCACGACCTCGCCGATCACCATCGAATTGGCCGCGCCGGGCAGCTCGATGATCTTGAACAATTTGCATTCCAGCACAGCGGGGGCCGTTGCCACATGCGGGGCTTTTATCGCCACGCCCTCGGCCTTGGTCAGCCCGACGGCGGCGAACTCGTCGGTGGTTGCGGGAAACGACGCGGCTGATTTATTCATCGGCTCGCGCAGGGCGTAAGACACGATATTGACCGCAAATTCACCGGTGGCGCGAATGTTTTCAAGGCTGTCTTTGCCCGATTTCTGGTCGGGCTTTATGCCGGTCGAGCCAAACATCACCATCGGCGGGGTATCACACAGCGCGTTAAAAAACGAATAGGGCGCAAGGTTGGCCACGCCATTTTCGTCAAGCGTTGAAATCCAGCCAATCGGGCGCGGAGACACGATGGCCTTGAACGGGTTATGGGGCATGCCGTGGTCGTTATCTGCGGGGCGATAAAACATTTTA
>CAYWXQ010000146.1:2653-5652 GCA_964462475.1 uncultured Rhodobacterales bacterium
TTCTCCCTGCGGGTGCAGGCCTTCTTGTCCCTGCGGATGCAGGGATTGCCCGGCGGGCGCGGGCATGTTACGAGCGTTTCAGGCATATAATAGGGAGCGGGCCATGAAATCCAGAGCGAAACGACGAGCCTAGCCTCTCGCCCTTTGTTTTCCCGATTTTTTGGTGCTTTTATGCTGCACATTACCCCTGAAACCCCTGCCGACAGCCACGATGTCGAATACCTGTATGACCTCGCTTTCGGGCCGGGGCGGCAAGCGCTTAGCTCTTACCGGTTGCGCGACGGGGTGCCGCCGGTGGCACCGCTTTGCCTGTTGGCGCGTGAAAGCGGCGCGTTGGCGGGGGCGATTCGTTATTGGCCGGTGCGGGTTGGCAAGGCCCGCGCGCTGTTGCTGGGGCCGGTGGCGGTGCACCCCACACGGCAGGGTGAGGGCGTGGGCGGGCAGTTGATCGCCGACAGTCTGGCCCGCGCCAGTGATCTGGGCTGGGCGCGGGTGCTGCTGGTTGGCGATGCGCCCTATTATGCCCGTTTCGGGTTTACGCCGGTGGCCGGTATCGGCTTTCCGCCCCCGACCAATCCGGCGCGGGTGTTGGGGCGGGCGCTGCAAACCGGCGCGTTTAACGGCGTGCGCGGCAAGGTAAAACCAGACAAGGGTTAAAGCGGCGCGCAGGCGGCTTTTAGCCAAGTCAGGGTGTTTTTTTCCAACAGCGGGCCGATCTTTTGCAGCACCTCGGCGTGATAATCATTCAGCCATTGGCGCTCTGGCCCTGTTAACATGGCGGAGTCGATCAGGCGGGTATCGATTGGCACAAAATTGAGGGTTTCAAAGCTGTGCATCGGGGTTTCGCCGCCGTCCAGTGGCGCAGGTGGCGCGACAATAAGCAGGTTTTCAATGCGAATCCCCCAGTGGCCCTCACGGTAATAGCCCGGCTCGTTTGACAGGATCATACCGGTTTGCAGCGCCACAGTGCCCGCACGCGATATCCGCGCCGGCCCTTCATGCACGCCAAGATAGGCGCCAACCCCGTGGCCGGTGCCGTGCTTATAGTCAAGCCCTGCGGCCCATAGCGGGGCACGGGCGATGCTATCAATATCGGCCCCCGCAATCCCTGCCGGAAAGCGCAGCTTTGAAAGCGCGATCATGCCTTTAAGCACCAGCGTGAAACAGCGGGTCATTTCAGGATCAGCCGCGCCGATCAGCACGGTGCGGGTGATATCGGTGGTGCCGTCCATATACTGCCCGCCGCTATCGACCAGCAACAGGGTGTCGGTTTCAAGCATGCGGTTGCTGGTCTCGTCCACACGGTAATGCACGATCGCGCCGTTGGACCCGCTGCCGCAGATGGTATCAAAGCTGATATCGGTTAGCGCGTTGCTGGCCCGCCGAAAACTTTCGAGCTTTTTGACCACGTCGATCTCGGTCAGCCCTTCAACCCCCGCGTCAAGCCATGCCAGAAATTCGCACATCGCCGCACCGTCGCGCAGGTGGGCCTGGCGGCTGCCTGCCAGTTCGGCCTCGTTTTTGCAGGCCTTGGGCATAATGCAGGGATCGGCAAACCACACGGGGTTTTTAAGCTGTTGCGACACCCAGATCGGTGCGGTTGCGCGGTCAACCCCGACCTTGCCGGCAAGCGCCTGCAAGCTTGTTGCGAAATTTTCTGGCGGGGTAATGGTAACATCACGGCCAAGATGCGCCGCCAGCGCAGGGCTGGATTTGGCCGGGTTGGTGAAAAGGCTGACGCGGCCGTCATCATGCAATATCGCAAAGGCCAGCGCCACGGGGGTGTTGGCAATATCGCCGCCGCGAATATTAAGCAGCCACGCGATGGAATCCGGCAGGGTCAGAACGGTGGCAGCGAGCGCAGCATCGCGAAGCTTTGCCGCCAGTTCGGCGCGTTTATCCTTACTGGATATACCCGCAAATTCAAGCGGATGCGGGCGGATAGGGGCGGTGGGCGCAGCGGGGCGGTCATGCCAGACGGCATCAACCATATTGGCGCTTTGCTTCAGGGTGATTTGCGGGGCCAGCGCTGCTGCAAGCTTTGAAACCGCGTCATGGCTGTGCAGCATAGGGTCATATCCAATCACGCCGCTTTGCAGGTGTTTGATCAGCCAGTCTGCCAGCCGGTCTTCGGGGATGGCTTGAGGGGTGAAAATATCGGTGTCTATCTGCTTGCGCACCTGCAAGGTATAGCGGCCATCGACAAACACGCCGGCAATATCAGGCAACACAGCCGCGTGGCCGTCAGAGCCGGTAAAACCGGTCAGCCAGGCAAGGCGCTCGTCGCAGGGGGCTACGTTTTCGCCTTGGTGGGCGTCGGCGCGCGGAATCAAAAAACCGTCAAGCCCCGCGTCTTTCAGCGCGGCGCACAGGGCTTTCAAGCGCGCTGCACCAGTTTCGGGGCTGCTGGGGGTGGTGAAATTCTGATACATTGAAACATTCCTCACAACACGTTCAGCCGCTGTTATTTGTGCTGCCCGCCGGTTGGGGCTAGAGTGCCGGAATATCGCAGAAATGCAAACCCAAAATCCAAGGAGATGCCGAAAATGGCAAGGATCCTCGCCGCATTGTTTTTTATTCTGGCCCTGACGCGGGGCTATTTTGACTGGCAGCTCTCAAAGCTGAACGAAACCGCGTTCACGTTCCAGCCGATCGGGCAGGTGTGGTTTGATTTTAACCGCAACAGCCTGCTGGGCCTGCAACCCGGCATTGAGCGCTACCTGTCGCCGGTGATATGGGAGAACGCGGTCGGGCCGATGCTGCTATGGCCAATGGCGCTGGCGCTGCTCGGGGTGTCGGTGTTTTTTGCAACGCTGGCGGTGTTTTTGCGGTGGAAAAAAGGTTAAAAACTGGCCTCGGTTCTATCGCCCCTTCCCCCTTTACGGGGGAAGGTCGGGATGGGGGTGCCGAGCGAAGCGAGGCCACTGTAGCGCGCGGTTGAAATCTGGAGCACCTTTTTGCTGTCAGTTTTAGATAATCACCTCGCGCCCCTTTTTTGC
>CAYWXQ010000147.1:0-5638 GCA_964462475.1 uncultured Rhodobacterales bacterium
GGTGTGGACTTCTCGTTGTGGGCTCGCCCTGCCAGCCGGGGCGTTTGAGGTGCCCGGGCTGCGTTTCGTGTTCCTGCGCGACAAGCCGGTTTTTGCCAATATCGCGCAGGATTTCCTTGATTTCATTGGCGATTCTCGCCTTATCATCCACAACGCCGCCTTTGATATGAAGTTCCTGAACGCCGAACTTAACGGTTGCAACCACCCCAAAATCCCGATGGCGCAGGCGTTCGACACCCTCGCCATCGCCCGCAAAAAATTCGCCGGTGCGCAAAACTCGCTCGATGCGCTGTGTCGCCGCTTTGGCATAGACAACTCGAACCGCACCCTGCACGGCGCGCTGCTCGACAGTGAAATTCTGGCCGAGGTTTATCTGGAGCTGATCGGCGGCCGCCAGCCCGATTTTGCCCTGAAAGTGGTGAAAAACACCAGCGCGAGCAGCCAAAACGGCGACTACACCCCCCAAAAACGGCCCCGCCCGCTGGCCGCGCGGTTAACTGAAACCGAAACCGCCGCGCATGACGCTTTTATCAAGGCGCTGGGCGGCAAAACATCGTGGAAAACCTGAGCCCCGCATCTTTGGTGCCACGCCGTAAGCCCCGACCGCACTGTGACGTAAAAATTTTACCAGCTATCCGTGGCACATTGCTAAACTGATGTTGGCGGCATGATAACATGGGCAAACGAGCCCGATACCCGCCCGCGCCAATGGCCGATCTTGCCAAGCGTATTTTCCATCGAATCGCGCGCCGCAAACAGGTTAGCGGGCGCGCTTTCGGTGATGCTGGCGTAATGGAACTCATGCGCGGGCAGCTTCCGCCCCGCAAAAGGCCCGCCAAGCGCGGTAAGAGTCCGATAGCCCAGATGCAGCTTGCGCGCCGCAAAACTGGTTGAAACCGGCAGCAGCCCCAGCATCTCGTGCCGCTCGCCATCGGCATCAACCAGCCCCTCGCCCAGCACCATATAGCCACCGCATTCGCCATAAATGTCGGCCTCGCTGGCCCATATTGCGGCCCTAAAGCCGGCATTCGCCGCCAGCCTTCCCGCGTGCAGTTCGGGGTAACCGCCGGGCAAAAAAACCGCATCGGCATCGGCACGCGGCCCCTCGTCGGCCAGCGGCGAAAAAAACGAAACCTCGGCCCCCGCCGCCCGCCATCCCGCCAGCATATGCGGATAAGAAAACGCAAACGCACGATCATGCGCCACGGCAATACGCTGCCCGGGCGGGGCAAATACCACGGTTGGACCGGCGGGCGGCAGCGCAGTCGCCACCGCCATCACCTTGTCCAGATCAACCGATTCAGCCACCACATTCGCCGCCCCCTCGATAAACCCCTCTAGCGCAGGGTTCTCACCCGCCTGCACCAACCCCAGATGTCGCGATTGCCACCCCATACGATCGTCGCGCATCACCGCCCCCAGCACCGGCACCCCGACGCTGGCCACCGCCCGCGCCACCATATCGCGGTGGCGGGCCGAGCCAACACGGTTCAAAATGACCCCCGCAATGCGCACATCAACCCGCATCGTCGCCAGCCCGGCCACCACGGCCGCCACGCTTTGGCCTTGTCGCGCTACATCGACCACCAGCACCACCGGCAGGCCCAGCACCGCAGCTAGGTCCGCTACCGAACCTTTGCCCATTGCCGCTCCCACCACAGGCGCACCATCAAAAAGGCCCATCGCGCCTTCGATCAGCAACAAGCGCCCCGGTTGACGATGGGCCATAGCCCGCAGGGCGTCAGGCGGCATCGCCCATGCGTCGAGGTTCACGCAGGCCGCGCCACTGGCCGCGGCATGAAAGGCAGGGTCAATATAATCCGGCCCCGATTTGGCGCTGCTCACGGCCACCCCGCGCCGCCGCAACGCCCGCAGCAACCCAAGGGTTATCACGGTTTTACCCGCCCCTGATGCGGGTGCCGCAATAATCAGCCCGTTCAGCGCCACGCCATCGCCTCGCGCAGCAGGTTCCCCCGCCCGATACTAACGATCGCCGGTGCGCCAATCCCGCTTTTAGCAATATCCGCCGCCGCCGTTGCCAACGTGGTTTCCAGCACCCGCATATCTGGCAATGACGCATTCATTACCACCGCCACCGGCGTATCGCTGGCCAAACCGCCCGCCACCAGCGCTTGCGCGATCTCCTCCATATGGCGCATCGCCATATAAAGCACGATCATACCGGCGGCTTTACCCACCGCCGCCCAGTCGACCCCTGCAGGCGATAGCCCGCGGGCATCATGGCCGGTTAAAAAGATCACGCTTGAATTCACCTCGCGCGAGGTCACCGGAATACCGGCATAAGCCAGCCCGCCAATACCGGCGGTAATCCCCGGAATAACCCTGAACTTAACCTCCGCCGTCACCAGCGCCAGCACCTCCTCTGCCCCGCGCCCGAACATGAACGGGTCACCGCCCTTAAGCCGCACCACCCGCTTTCCTGCCTTAGCCTCGGCAATCAGCCGCGCGTTAATCTCTGGTTGTTTGATTGAGGGCCGTCCGCCACGCTTGCCCAGCAACACCAGCTCTGCATCCTTTGCATAAGCCAGCACCGCCGCACTGACCAACGCATCATGCACCACAATATCGGCCTTTTTCAAAGCCTCAACCGCATGCAGGGTCAGCAATCCGGCATTCCCCGGGCCCGCACCAACCAGCCAAACCTCGCCTGCGGGAAAATCGCTCACGCCTTCACCTTCGGGCGCAACACATGCGGAATTGCCGGATCATAAAGTGCTGAATCCTTAAAATCATCAACCGCGTCCAGCGCCGGCCCGATAAACACCATCGCGGTGCGGGTTATCTTTTCAGCCCGCACAAGGCCGTGAATGTTCGACAGCCTGCCACGAATTATCTTTTCATCCGGCCAGCCGACACGATACGCCACCACCACCGCGCAATCCTCACCATAAAACGGCGCTAGCTGCCGCCGGATTTCGCGCAGGTTGCGGATCGCCAGATGGATCACCAGTGTCGCGCCGGTGCGGCCAAAATTCTCCAACGTCTCACCGCTAGGCATATCGGTTGATTTCATCGACATCCGCGTCAACACAATGCTTTGCGCCACTTCGGGTATCGTCAGCTCCTGCCCCATCGCCGCCGCCGCCGCGCTATAGGCCGAAACCCCGGGGGTGATGTCATAGGCTATCCCCGCCACCTTCAAGCGCCGGATCTGCTCGGCAATCGCGCCGTAAAGCGCGGGGTCGCCCGAATGCACCCGCGCTACATCTTCGCCGCGTTCATGCGCTGCCACGATCTCGGCGTGGGTATCATCCAGCGTCATCGGCGCGGTATCCAGCACCCGCGCCCCTTTCGGCGCACAAGCCACCACGGCTTCCGGCACCAATGACCCAGCATACAGGCACACCGGACAGCTCTCGATCAATCGCCGCCCCTTGATGGTAATCAAATCGGGGTCTCCGGGCCCTGCGCCAATAAAATGCACCGTCATAATATTTGTCATAATATTTCACTCTTTTCCAAATACTCAAATCCGGCATTCATCAAGCCAGATCCCCGTCAATTTTACGCGCATAGCCCCGCGGCGTATACATCCGCGGCCCCTCGCCCAGCGTCGCCAGTTTCGAGTGGCTCGACCCCACAAGAACAACCGTCAACATATCCACATCATCGACCCGCAAATCCTCCAGCCGCACATAGCGCACAGCCTCTTGCGGCCGTCCAAGGTTACTGGCCAGCATTACCGGCGTATCGGCAGGGCGGTGGCCCAGCAAAATATCCCGCGCCTCGGCCAGCAATGTGCGCCGCCGTTTAGACACCGGATTATAAAACGCAATCACGAAATCCCCCTCGGCGGCGGCTTTCAGGCGTTTTAAGATATCCGCGCGCGGGGTGAGAAGATCACTCAAGCTGATGGCACAAAAATCATGCCCCAACGGGGCGCCTGCCCGCGCCGCCGCCCCTTGCAGCGCCGAAACCCCGGGGGTTGAAACCACCTCGACCCGCCGCGCTGCATCTGAAACGCCCATCGCCTTCGGCCCGCGATCCAGCAATTCGTAAACCAAAGCGCCCATCGCATAAATGCCGGCATCGCCCGAGCAGACCAGCGCCACTTTTTTGCCCTTGCCCGCCTGCTCCAGCGCATAACGGCAGCGGTTCTCCTCGCCCCCCAGCGGAAAATCGCTGCGTTTTTTTCCCGCCGCCAATGGCCCTAGCAGATCAATATAAAGCCCGTAACCCACCAGTTCGTCGGCCTCGGCGATCAGCATACTGGCCTCGGGCGTGCGCCAGCTATGCTGCCCCGGCCCGATGCTGACAATCGAAAGCTTGCCCCGCGACCGACCCGCCAGATCAATAATTGGTTCTGGCGCGCGTGCCAGCGCGCAGGTGGCATTCAGGGTTTTTTGCTTTTCTATGGTCAGCGTGCCATCCGGCCCCGCTATCGCCAGCGCCGCGCCCTCGGCCACCCCGTGGCAACCGACCTCGGCAAAAACCACCTCCGAGGGGGTTGCCAGCCGCCCCGCCTCACCCTCCAGCTCGGCCGCAGAAAACAGCCGAAACGGCACGCCAAGGCGCTTGGCGGTCGCGATCATCGCCGGCTCGTCGGCTTTCAGGTCCAGCGAGGCGACACAGGCAATAGCCTCGGGCGCGATATTGGCCCTTTCAAGGCTTTGCTGCACCAGATCCCACATTTCGCCCACATCACAACCCCGCGCACAGCCAAGGCCAAGCGCAAAGCGTTGCGGGTGATAGGCCAGCGTGGCCTCGCCGGTTGTTGCAACCGGCGCTTCCGAAGCAACCAGCCGCACCGGCCCAACCCCCGCCTCTAGCCCCCAGATGTTTTCACCGGTTATGACCGGTTTTTGGCCATTCAGCATGGCCATCATCACCGGCTTGGCATCCTCCGGATTGGCCAACCGCCAGCCGATAGGCGGCTCGTCCAGCGCAATGCCCAAGCTCACATCCCCCGCCGTGGTCACCGCCGCGTGGCTCCCCAGCACCTGGGCGATTTCTTTGGCGAGGCGGTTGGCCCCGTGATGCCCGCCCAATAGCGGAATAACGGTAGAACCATCATCGGGAATGGCAATCACAGGCGGCTCGCTGCGCTTATCGGCCAGCACAGGCGCGACCGCACGCACAAGGATGCCGGCCGCGCAAACCCCCACCACAGGGTGCCCCGCCTGAAACAGCATCCGCACATGCTCCAGCGCATTTGGAAAGAAGGCCTCGGCCCGCGCCACCCGCCCTTCGCGGCCATGCAGGGGCGCGTTTAGCGCCTTGGCAACGCGGTGGGCCAAAGGCTCTCCGGCGCGGGAAAGGCACAGGACAATCGGGGTTAGCTCAGCCATGGGTCTTGGCCCTTTGTTATGAGAATCATCGAGAAATACGGCGCGGGGTCGGGCGCGCGCGCCAAGGGCAGCACTTGTTGTGCGGGCAGGCTTGCGCGCGCCACAAATGTGGCACTTGTGGCAAGGCCCATATCGGTAAGCAAGGCGCGAATGCGGCCAAGGTGGCGGCCGACTTTCATGATCGCGACCGCGCCCGATGCCTCGATGCGGGTGCGCATTTCAGCGGTTTCAAGCGGGCCGGGAATGATGGTCAGCACCTCGTTACGCGCGGTCAATGGCCGTTTGGCCACGGCAGCGCAGGTGGTGATAGAGGTCACACCGGGGATGAT
>CAYWXQ010000148.1:0-5611 GCA_964462475.1 uncultured Rhodobacterales bacterium
CCGCCAACACCAATATTACCTATAAAATCCTGTTTAATGATGCGGTCGCCATGACTGGCGGCCAAGCCAACGAGGGCGGCCTGACCGCCCCGCGCATAGCCGCCGAACTGGTGGCGATGGGCATCAAAAAACTGGTGGTGGTTTATGATGAAAAAGAAGATATCGACAAAGCCGCCTATCCCAAAGGCATAGAACTGGTCGAGCGCGCGGGGTTCGAGCGTGTGCAGCGCGACATGCGCAGGGTTACGGGCACCACCGCGATATTATATGTGCAAACCTGCGCCGCCGAAAAACGCCGCCGCCGAAAACGCGGCACCTTTCCCGACATCGACAAACGGGTGTTTATCAACCCCGAGGTCTGCGAGGGTTGCGGCGATTGCGGTGTGCAATCCAACTGCATTTCCATCCTGCCGCTGGAAACCGAATTCGGCCGCAAGCGGATGATTGATCAATCCTCCTGCAACAAGGATTTCAGTTGCATCAGCGGCTTTTGCCCCAGCTTTGTAACGCTGGAAGGCGCAACCCCGAAAAAGCCGGCCTTGGCCGAGCTAAGCCTGCCGGAGCTGCCGGAGCCAAAGATTCCGGCGATTGACGGCACCTTTAATATTGTCGCCACCGGCGTTGGCGGCACGGGCATCGTGACCGTTGGCGCGCTCTTGGCGATGGCGGCGCATCTGGAGGGCAAAGGTGCGGGCATGATGGAAATGGCGGGGCTTGCGCAAAAGGGCGGCGCGGTGCTGGTGCATTGTCGCATTTCTGAAAACCCCGAAGATATCAGCGCGGTGCGCGTGGCGCCGGGCGAGGCGGATGCCATTATAGGCGGCGATATCGTCACCACCGCCGGGCCGGGCACGCTTAGCCTGATGCAGCGCGGCAAAACCGGCACCGTGTGCAATTCCCACCAGATCATCACCGGCGAATTCACCCAAAACACCGAATTTACCCTGCCGGTCGCGCAGCTGGAGGTGGCGATCGAGGGCCGGATCGGTGACGCGGCGCTCAAGATGATAGACGCCACCGCCCTGGCCGAAAAATACCTTGGCGATGCGATTTATGCCAATGTGCTGATGATGGGCGCGGCATGGCAAGCGGGGCTGCTGCCGCTATCGCTTGAAGCGCTTGAAAAGGCGATAGAGCTGAACAAAGCCGGGGTTGCGGGCAACCTCAAAGCCCTGCAAATCGGCCGCTGGGCCGTGGCCTTTCCGGCCGACGCCATGGCGGGCACCCCCCCCGAAGCCCCGACATTGGCGCAGGTCATCGACACCCGCGCCGCCCATCTGGTTAAATATCAGGGCCAGCGGCTTGCGCGCAAATACCGCAAGCTAATCGCCAAAATCAACGACCCCGAATTGGCGATGGCCATGGCGCTCGGCTATCATAAACTGCTGTCATATAAAGACGAATACGAGGTCGCACGTCTGCACGCTGAAACCCTCAAATCCGCAGTGGCGGCCCATTTTGACAACGTAAAATCCATCCGTTTTCACCTTGCGCCCCCGCTTTTCAGCAAAAAAGACGCCGATGGCCACCTGATCAAAAAAGAATACGGCCCCTCGATGATGGGCACGTTCAAACTGCTGGCCAAGCTCAAATGGTTGCGCACCACCCCGTTTGACCCCTTTGGCCGCACCAGTGAGCGCAAAATGGAGCGCGCCCTGATTAAAGAGTATCAAACCGATATGGCAGAGGCCGAAAAGCTTTTCAGCGATAACACCCGTGAAATTGCCATCGCACTGGCCGAACTGCCGCTCTCCATTCGCGGTTTTGGCCATGTCAAAATGCGCAACGCCGCCCAGGCCGCCAAAACCCGCGAGACCCTGCTGGCACAGTTACGCCCCCCGCTGGCCCCGATACAGAAAGCGGCCGAATAGCGCCGGTCGTGCTGGCACGACCCGCCGTGACGAGGTGGCCCTTCAGGGTCGCCGAGGAGCGGCGCGCCCTTCAAACCTTTAACAATGCACTGCGAAGTTGGCGAAACACCGGCAGCAAGGCCCTGATATTTTCAGCCCCCATTGCGGCCACAATATCGGCAAAAACCGGCTCTATCAGCAACACCGCCTGATCCCGCGCCGCCTGCCCGGCAGGGCTAAGGCTGATCCATTTTTTGCGGGCATCATCCCAGTCGGGGCGGATATGAATGAACCCTGCATCAAACAGCCGCCGCACGGTGTTGGTCATCGCGCCTTTGGTCACATGCAGCATCCGTGCCAATTGCGCCGGGGTTTTCTCGCCGCCAAGATGGGCAAAATGGTTGAGCACGGCAAAATGCGACAGCTCCATCCCCTCGGGCAGGGCGCGCGACAGCCGCGCGCGGGCCATTTGGTCTATCACCGCGATCTCGCTGAAAAGCGTGATCGCAAGGGGGTCATTGCTTAAGGTCGTGGTCATCGGGCAGGGTAAACTCTCGATCATGGGTCAGCGCCGGAATTTTGCCGCGCGCCTCTGCCACCAGCTTAAGATCAAGTTCGGCAAATGTCACGCCCTCGGCGTTGCCCCCGTCGGCCAGCACCGCGCCCCACGGCGATACCACCAATGAGTGGCCATAGGTGGCGCGTTTATCATTATGTTGCCCAACCTGCGCCGGAGCCAGAATAAAACAGCCGGTTTCAATCGCGCGGGCTTTTAGCAGGGTGTGCCAATGGGCCTTGCCGGTGGGCACGGTAAAGGCGGCGGGCACGCAAATAATTTCGGCACCTGCTTTGGCCAGCGCGCGGTGCAAACGGGCAAAACGCAGATCATAACAGATGGTCAGGCCGATTTTGGCAAAACCGGCATCGGCCAGCACCGCGCGGGTGCCGGGCTGGAACTGCGCTGATTCGGTGTAGCTTTCCCCGTTGCCCAGCGCCACGTCGAACATGTGTATCTTGTCGTAATGCGCCGCGATCTCCCCCTTGGGCGAGATCAGAAACGAGCGGTTCACAAACCGGCGGTCGGCAGTGCCGGATTTCAGCGCCAACGAGCCGATCAGCAACCAAATTTCGCGCGCCTTGGCCAACGCCCGCATCGCGCGCAGGGCCTGGTCATCGGCCTGGGTGGCCAGCACGCGCTCCTGATGACGGCGCGAGCTTGAAATAATATTGCTGACCTCGGGGGTCAGCACAAAGCGCGCGCCACCGTCGGCGGCCTTGTTAACATGGGTTTCAAGCATGGCGGTGTTGGCAGCGGGGTCATCCCCCGCCGTGAATTGCACCAAGGCGACGCGCAGCGGGTTCACAGCGGGTTCACAGCGGGTTCACTGTGCCAGCATCGGGTCGAGTTCGTCGTCAAAATCCAGCTCGTGCAGCTCGTCAGAGCCACCGATATGCACGCCATTGATAAAGATCTGCGGCACCGAGGTCAGCCCCCCCGCCCGCGCCATCATCTCGCGGCGCTTGTCGCGCTGGCTGCCGATGTTGGTTTCATCAAACGCGACGCCTTTTTTAGTTAACAACCGTTTGGCGGCGCTGCAATAGCCGCAAAACGGCGCGGTATAAATTTCGACTTTAGCCATGGTGGCCCCCTGATATTCGTTTAGGCGAATATAGCGATATTTTGTCGAGGTTCAACGCGCGCCAGCACAACTATGTTCACATTTTTAGCACCGGCGGCAAAACAGGCCTCGGTGCAGGCGCTTAAGGTTGCGCCGGTGGTCAGCACATCATCGACCAAAAGCACGCGTTGGCCGCGCAGCATATCGCGGTGGCGGCGGGTGGCGGTGATCGCGGCTTTCAGGTTTTCGATCCGCTCCAGCCGGTCCTTGCCGCGCTGGGACTGGGTTTTGCGGGTGCGGGTTAACAGGTCTGGCACGCAGGGTTTCTGGCTAAGCGCCGACAGGTGCCGCGCCAGCTCGGCTGATTGGTTGAACTTGCGGCTGAAAAGCCGGGTCGGGTGCAGCGGCACCGGTATGATGATATCGGTATAGGGCAACAAGGGCGCGGCGGCGCGGTGCATCCAGCGGGCCATGGCGGGGGCCAGATCCAGCCGGTCGTGGTTTTTGAGCGCCTGCACGATTTTACCGCCACCGCCGTCATAATCCAGCACCGCCACCCCGCGCTGCCACGGGGGCGGCGTGCTTAGGCACTGGTCGCACTCGGCGCCCGAGACCTCACCCACCAGCGGGGCATTGCAGCGGGTGCAGGTGGAACCGCTGATAAAATGGGTATCGCGCCAGCAATCGGGGCACAGCCCGTGCGGCGCGTCGGTATAGGTATCGCACGCCATGCAGCGCGCCGGATAGATGGTGCGCAACATGGCGGTAAGCGCCCGTTGCATCGCCCCCTTTTGCTCGCGGTCAAATGAGGCTATACGCGCCATAGGCAGGATTTTTGACAATGGTTTCACCACCACCCCTTTTTGATATGAAAACCCGTTCGCGCCGCCGTGCGCGGGCCAAAACTGCCGGCCTTGCCGATTTTTTGCACCGCGAAGCCGCACAACAGCTTCATGAAAGACTGCAAGACGTTAATAAATCGTTTACCAAAAGTGCTTTTATCGGCTGGCTGGCTGAAAGCTGGGCGGGTGGTTTTACCCCCGATCTGGCCGTGCCGGATGAAGACACCCTTGCCCTGCCCGTGGCCGAATTTGACCTTGCGGTGCACGGGTTGTGCCTGCATGCGGCCAATGACCCTGTTGGCCAGCTGGTGCAGATGCGCCGCGCGCTTAAACCCGACGGGCTGATGCTGGCGGCGCTGTTTGGCGGCCAGACCCTGCACGAGCTGCGCTACGCTTTTGCGCAGGCCGAATCTGCGGTCGAGGGCGGGCTTTCGCCGCGCATATCACCGATGGGCGATGTGCGTGACCTGGGGGCGCTGATCCAGCGTGCGGGGCTGGCGCTGCCGGTGGCTGACAGCACCACCCTGACCGTAACCTATGCCACCCCGCAAGACCTGATGCGCGATCTACGCGCCATGGGCGAGGGCAATATACTGGCCGCGCGCCGCAAACAGCCGTTAAAGCGCGCCACGCTTTCGCGTGCGGTTGACATTTACACCCGGGAATTTGCCCTGCCCGATGGCCGCATTCCGGCAACCTTCGAGATTATTTACCTGACCGGCTGGGCGCCATCGGCCAGCCAGCCCAAGCCGTTAAGGCCCGGCTCGGCCACGGCGCGCCTTGCCGATGCGCTTGGCACCATAGAATACAAGGAACCGCAATGAGCACCCGCCCCCCCCATGCCCCCGAAACCCACCCCGCCATGCCCCGCCCCAAGGTCGGGGTTTTAATCGCCAATCTGGGCACGCCGGATGATACCGGCTATTGGTCGATGCGCCGCTATTTAAGCGAGTTTCTGTCAGACAAGCGCGTGGTTGATTACCCGCGCTGGAAGTGGCAACCGCTGTTGCAGTTGATTATTCTTAGCAAACGCCCGTTCAGCTCGGGGCGGGCCTATGACAGTATCTGGAACAAAGATGCCAATGAAAGCCCGCTATTAACCATCACCAAAGCGCAAACCGAAAAACTGCGGGCGCTGCTGAGCGCGCGCTATGGTGATGACGTGGTGGTTGATTATTGCATGCGCTATGGCAACCCCTCGACCGAAAGCAAAATCCGGGCGCTCAAGGAGCAAGGCTGCGAGCGGATTGTGTTCTTTCCGCTTTATCCGCAATATGCCGCGCCGACCACCGCCACCGCC
>CAYWXQ010000149.1:0-5588 GCA_964462475.1 uncultured Rhodobacterales bacterium
TCGAGGATCAGCTTCAACCGCGCGCCGGTCATTTCCACCCGATAGGCCGCCGGATTTTTAGCACCACACCCGCCCAGCCAGCGCCTTGGCCTTGGCGCGATCGGCGGTTTCAACGCTGAGTCGCCATAAATAGCCGTCCAGCAGCTCGGGGTCGGCGGTGTTGGTGCTAAATGTGGTTTCGCGCGAAATGCTTTTAACCGGTGCGTGGGCGCTGATCTTGCGGGCGTCGCGCCCGCGCGATAAATCATATAGCCGCAGCCCCATGCTGCCATAGCGCGCGACAAGGTCGCTGGCGCTGTAGCGCCGCAAATCATCAATGGTTCTAACCCCGTCCCGCGCCAGCTTTTGTTGCAGTGCGGGGCCAACGCCCCAAAGCATCCCCACCGGTTTGCCCTGTAAAAAACGGGTGGTTTCGGCCTTGCCGATCAGGGCCATACCGCGAGGTTTATCAAGGTCCGACGCGATTTTTGCCAGAAACTTGTTGTGCGAAAGCCCGATTGATACCGTGATCCCGACCTCGGCGCGCACCTGTTTGGCGAGCTTGGCCAGCAGCACCACCGGCGGGGCTTTATGCAGGCGGGCGGTGCCGGTCAGGTCCAGAAAGGCCTCGTCCAGCGACAGGGGTTCGATGATCGGGGTCAGGGTATCCATCAGGGCGCGAATGTGCCGCGAGGCGTCGACATAGGCCGCCATGCGGGGTGGCACGATGGTGGCCTGCGGGCACAATTTTCGGGCCTGAAACATTGGCATCGCCGAGCGCACCCCGAACACCCGTGCCATATAGCAGGCGGTGGTCACCACCCCGCGCGCCCCGCCGCCGACAATCAGCGGCACATCGGCAAGCGCGGGGTTGTCGCGCTTTTCGACCGAGGCATAAAAGGCATCGCAATCCATATGGGCAATTGAAAGCTGCCAAAGCTCGGCGTGGCGCACCACGCGGGGCGAGCGGCACAACGGGCAGGGGCCAGTGCCGGTAATCGGGTGCAGACATTCGCGGCACAGGGCGGGCAAATCGGGCATCCCGGCCTAACCCGACGTGTTGCCGAAGATTTGCGCCCCGAAATTTCGCGTGGCTTCAAGCGCCTCGCCCTTGATCAGCCAAGCGATACCAAAGGCCCAGATTGCCGTTGTTTCAAGCCAAAACACCCAGTTTTTGACCCAGGCCGGAATGCTGGCAGGGTCCAGAAAAAGGGCGCCGGCGGTGAGCAGGCCGAGGCAGGCCAGCGTTAGCGCGCCCAGTGCCTTGAACAAGATTTTTCGCCGCGGGTTGGTGCAGCGCGCAAATTTGAAATAGGAAATTGCGCCGATCGCCGCCAGAAACACCCCCGCCGCGACAAGATGGATTTGGCCCGACAGGGTGGGGGCGCCGATATCGGTGGGCAGCAGGGCGACCACGAGCACCGACGCCCCCGCCAGCAGTGAAAGCGCGCGGTCTGACACCCATTCCTGCCGGGATTTTTGGTAACCGGTATAGGTGAGCAAAAATGTGCCGATAACCACCAGACTGCCCACAAAAACATCCCGCATACCCGAGTAATAATAAGCGCTGATCGAGGTATAAATTTGCCCCGAATTCAGCCAAGACCATGTGATCAGGGAAGAAGGCAAAAAGATAGCCGCCCCGCCAACGATACGGCGCAGGCCCATATAGGAAACGATCCTCGGGTCGGGTGAAATAGCCAAAATACTCCCCATCAGCTTGGGTGTAGCGTGCCACAAAATTCGTGTGTTCGCAAGACGTTCTGCTCGGGGCCGCCGGCGGGTAGCCGCGCAGCAGGCTGGCACCGATCTTGTCGAGCGCCTCGGCCATGGACCGCATGTCGGTCGCCGTGCCCATCACCATGCCGGCGGGGTCGTGGATCATCAGGAAGGCATTCTCTGGCATGATGACGTCGTCGCCCGCCATGGCGATGCAAGCGGCGGCCGAGGCGCGGCAATGCCGTCGAATTGCACCTGCGGGATCACCCTGTGGCCCTCAAGGGCAGCGATTTCCCGGTCGAGCACATCGATGGCGCGGTCGATTTCCGCGAGGCTAGCCGCGCGCCGCGACGCAGGCGTTTGCCGGCGATGGGCTGGGCATATAACAACGAACGCCCCAACACGGGCATTGGAGGAATAACACCAATACAAAAGCTACGAAATGCAGCCTGAAGTCTACTGAAACGCCGTCTAAAAATGGCGGGATTACCGGCATACCTGGTTTCTGACGAAAATCGCGGAATTCCCAACCAATTTGCCGTATCGTGTAAAAGTTGTGCACTTGCATAGACGGGCCTAAAAACCCTATCAGCACCCTTTTGCCCCAAGTATCTGGATTGAAACCTAGTGTGGGCCCCAGCATACCCCGCATACGAGGGCGCTTTGAACGATATACACAGAAACATACACAGAAACGATATACACAGAGTGGTACGCCCTAGGGGAGTCGAACCCCTCTTTTCAGGTTGAAAACCTGACGTCCTAACCGATAGACGAAGGGCGCATCGCGCTGCAGTGCGGGCTTTTTAGGCGGCAAAGCTGTTGGGCGCAAGTCTAAATTGCATCATTTATAGCATTTTGTATTTTATCTGAATAATCTGTCGGGTTTACCATCGAGGCCGCAATTGTGACGTTATCGTGTTCAAAAATGAAAGCAATCGAAACCAAATACAAAGTCTTTTAGCAGCTGTATCTTTAACCTGCCATCCTTCAAAAAGGCCTTATACCAGCCACGGATTGTATCATCATCAAGGTAGAGAAATCGGCAATCTCAGCGCCGCTCTTACCTCTATCCAGCAGCAAAACAGCATTGGCGTCTTGCAATCCCGTGGTCTTCACGGTGGCGACGAACACAACCTTCAAGTTGATGCCGATCTTCGGCAGAAAGAAATTTAGAGCATATCATGGCCAATTAAGAATCCATTCGCGATGAAACGTCAAGAAATTTTCGGATGTTCACTGACTCGGCGTATATCACAAATATGTGGTTGACCATTCCACAAAATTTAACCCCTTGCAATTTTATTTCAGGCAGTTTAGATCATTAATCAACAGCGGTCGTTAAGGTCCAAACTTGACAACCACCGAATTTTCGACGGGCCGCGCGCCCGTTTTTTTGTGCCCGAAAGGTAACCCATGTCTGACCTGATTGCATCGTCCGCCATTGACCGGCGGCTGGCGGCCATTGTTACCCCCGTGATCGAGGGGCTGGGCTATGAGCTGGTGCGCATTCGCCTGATGAGCGGCAAGCGTATTATCCTGCAAATTATGGCCGACAAGCCCGAGGGCGGGATTGTGGTTGATGATTGCGCCAGGATATCCTTGGCGGTGTCGGCGGCGCTTGATGTCGAAGACCCGATCGAGGACGAATACGCGCTCGAGGTTTCATCCCCCGGCATTGACCGCCCACTAACGCGGCTGAAAGATTTCGAGAATTTCAACGGCTATCAGGTCAAGCTGATGACCCATGATCTGATCGAGGGCCGCAAGCGGTTTTCGGGCGCCTTGCGCGGGGTTGAAAACGGCGAAATTTTGGTCGAGATCCCCGAGGGCACCATTGGTTTGCAGTTTGACTGGCTGGCAGAGGCCAAGCTGGTGCTGACAGATGAATTGATCGCCGAAAGCCTGAAGGCCCGCAAGGATGCCGGCGCAATTACTGAAGAATTTGACGAGGTTGACACCTCGGAAACCCAAGAGGACTGACAAATGGCTATTACAAGTGCAAACCGTCTAGAGCTGTTGCAAATCGCCGAGGCCGTGGCCCGCGAAAAGCTGATCGACCCCAACCTTGTGATCGAGGCGATGGAAGACAGCCTCGGCAAGGCCGCCAAATCACGCTACGGGGCAGAATATGACATTCGCGCCGCGATCGACCGCAAAACCGGCGAGCTGACGATGAAGCGCTGCCGCACCGTGGTCGAAGATGAGGAATTCGAGAACACCTTCACCGAGCTGACGCTGGAAGAAGCCCGCGAGATCAACCCCGAATCCGAGATCGGCTCGGTGCTGTCTGACCCGCTGCCGCCGATGGATTTTGGCCGCATCGCCGCGCAATCGGCCAAACAGGTAATCATGCAAAAAGTGCGCGAAGCCGAGCGCGAGCGCCAGTTCGAGGAATTCAAGGACCGCGTTGGCGAGATCATCAACGGTGTTGTCAAACGGGTTGAATATGGCAATGTGATTGTCGATGTGGGCCGCGGCGAGGCGATTTTGCGCCGTGACCAGCTAATCAACCGCGAGCCATTTCGCACCGGTGACCGCGTGCGCGCCTATATCCGCGATGTGCGCGCCGAGGTCCGTGGCCCGCAGATTTTCCTGTCGCGCACCGCGCCCGAATTTCTGGCCGAGCTGTTCAAAATGGAAGTGCCCGAGATTTACGACGGTATTATCGAGATCAAGGCCGTGGCCCGTGATCCCGGCTCGCGCGCTAAAATCGGCGTGATTTCGAACGATAATTCGATTGATCCGGTTGGCGCTTGTGTCGGTATGCGCGGCTCGCGCGTGCAGGCGGTTGTGAGCGAGCTTCAGGGCGAAAAGATCGACATCATTCCCTGGAACGATGATGCACCGACCTTTTTGGTAAACGCGCTGCAACCCGCCGAGGTTTCAAAGGTTATTTTAGATGACGACGCCGAGCGCATCGAGGTAATTGTGCCCGACGAGCAGCTTAGCCTTGCGATTGGGCGGCGTGGCCAAAACGTGCGCCTTGCCAGCCAGCTGACCGGTTTTGATATCGACATCATGACCGAAAGCGACGAAAGCGAGCGCCGTCAGGCCGAGTTTGCGGCCAATACCAAAGTGTTCATGGATGCGCTCAATGTCGATGAACTGGTGGCGCAGTTGCTGGCCTCTGAAGGGTTCAGCACGCTGGAGGAGGTCGCCTATGTCGAGGCCGACGAGTTGCTGAGCATCGACGGCTTTGACGAAGACACGGTTGAGGAGCTGCAAGCCCGCGCCCGCGAAAGCATTGACGAGCAAAACGCCAAATTCATCGAAAAAGCCCGCGAACTGGGGGTTGAGCAAAGCCTGTTTGACTATGAGGGCCTGACCCCGCAAATGTTTGTGGCTTTGGCCGAAGACGGCATCAAAACCCTTGAGGATTTTGCCCAATGCGCCGACTGGGAGCTGGCGGGGGGGTATACCACTGTTGACGGCCAGCGGATCAAAGACGACGGGCTGCTGGAGCAGTTCGATGTCGGGCTTGAAGAGGCGCAGGCATTGGTGATGACCGCACGGGTCATGCTGGGCTGGCTGACCCAGGAGGAACTGGACGCCCAGAACGCCCCCGAAGAAGATGAAGAAGCCGAAGAAACCACACCGGAGGCCGGGGCCTAATGCGGGCCTCGGAGACTGGATATGACGCGCGGCGGGCACAAAAAAGACCGGAGTGAAGCGACACGCAAGTGTATCGCCACCGGTGAGCTGCACCCTGTTGAAGATCTGCTGCGCTTTGTGGTTGGCCCTGAAAACAAAATATACCCCGATCTTGGCCAAAAGCTGCCCGGGCGCGGTATCTGGGTAAGCGCCAACCGCGCCGCCATTGATAAGGCGGTCAAAAAAGGGTTGTTTTCACGCGGGGCCAAAACGCGGGTTCAGGCCGATGCGGCGCT
>CAYWXQ010000150.1:0-1502 GCA_964462475.1 uncultured Rhodobacterales bacterium
CAGAAGGCCTCACAGAAAGCCTCACAGAAGGCCCTGCGGAAGATGCCCCCGTTGAAGATGCGCTCTCGCTACTGGTTGATACCCCTGAAACCTCGCTCGCCGACCCCGAGGATGCCGAGGTGGTGAGTGATTCAGACGAGGTCGAAATTGCCGAGGTCCGCGCGCCGCGCGTGCGCAAACCCCGTATGCGGCGCTACAAAATTCAAGAGGTGATCAAGGTTCGCCAGATCCTGCTGATACAGGTGGTCAAGGAAGAGCGTGGCAATAAAGGCGCTGCGGTTTCAACCTATCTGTCGCTGGCCGGTCGGTATTGCGTGCTGATGCCCAACACCGCGCGCGGTGGCGGCATTTCGCGCAAAATCGCCAATGTGGCTGACCGCAAAAAGCTGAAAGAGATCTCGAATTCCATGCCGGTGCCCGAGGGCGCGGGGCTGATTATTCGCACCGCCGGTGCGCAGCGCACCAAGGCCGAGATCAAGCGCGATTATGAATATCTGCGCCGCCAGTGGGAAAATATCCGCACCCTTACCCTTAAATCCATCGCCCCTGCCCCGATCTACGAGGAAGGCTCGCTGATCAAACGCTCGATCCGCGATCTTTATAACAAAGAGATCGACGAGGTGATTGTCGACGGCGAGCGCGGCTACCGCGAGGCCAAGGATTACATGAAAATGCTGATGCCGTCGCACGCCAAAAACGTGAAACGCTACAGCGATCCGCTGCCGGTTTTCTCGCGCTTCAACGTTGAAAACTACCTGTCGGCAATGTTCAACCCTACGGTGCAGCTTAAATCTGGCGGGTATATCGTGATCGGTATTACCGAGGCGTTGGTGGCGATTGATGTCAACTCTGGCCGCGCGACCAAGGAAAAATCGATCGAGGATACCGCGACCAAAACCAACCTCGAGGCCGCCTCCGAGGTTGCCCGCCAACTGCGCCTGCGTGATCTGGCCGGGCTTATCGTGATTGATTTTATCGACATGGAAGACCGCCGCAACAATATCGCGGTTGAAAAGCGCATGAAAGACGCGCTGAAAGACGACCGCGCCCGCATTCAGGTCGGCCGCATTTCGGGCTTTGGCCTGATGGAAATGTCGCGCCAGCGCTTGCGCCCGGGCATGTTAGAGGCCTCTACCCAGCCCTGCCCGCATTGCCACGGCACCGGCATTACCCGCTCGAATGACAGCATGAGCCTGGCGATTTTGCGCGAGCTTGAGGAGGAAGGTGCCAAGAACCGCTCAAAAGAGGTGTTGGTGAGCGCGCCGGTAAATGTGGCCAACTATCTGCTGAACGCCAAGCGCGAACACATCGCGATGATCGAGGGCCGGTTTGGCCTGTCGGTGCGGATTGAAAGCGACCCGACCCTGATTTCGCCCGAATACCGTGTCGAGCGTTTCAAAACCGCGACCCGTATTGTGCCGATCCCCGAAACCCTGCCGATGCTCGATATGGCCGATATGCCCGATTTCGAGGAGGAGCCAGAGGCCGAAACCCCGACAGAG
>CAYWXQ010000150.1:1602-5572 GCA_964462475.1 uncultured Rhodobacterales bacterium
CCCCGACAGAGTCCCCGACAGAGTCCCCGGCCGAAGCCCGCGCCGAAACAACCGAAAGCCCAGAAACGGGCGACAGCGAGCAACCCAAAAAACGCCGTCGTCGTCGCCGTCGTGGCGGCAAAAACCGCAATGGCGAAGGTGACAACACAGAAACTGGCGACAATGGCGAAGGTGAAGCCGAGACCAAAACCGAACCCGCCTCCGACGCCGCCGAGCCAGCGGGTGACAGTGGCGAAAAGCCCAAACGGTCGCGCTCACGCAGCCGCCGCCGCTCAGCCAAGCCAGAGGCAGAGGCAGAGGTAGAGGCTGTGGTTTCTGAAAGCCCCGCACAGGAAACATCGCCGGAAACATCGCCGGAAACATCACCCAAACCAGCGCCAGAGGCCACCGAAAAACCCAAGCGCAAGCGCCGTTCGCGGGCCAAGGCACCTGCGGCAGACGCACCGGTAGAAACGCCTGTAGCGGTGCCGACTGAACCGATTGTCGAGGTCGCGCCAGCCGAAGAGCCGGTGGTCGCGCCTACCCCTGAACAGCCCAAGAAGCGGGCGCGGGTAACCGCAAAAGCACCGTCTTCGGAGCCGGATGCGCCGGAAGCCACAACGCCAGAGCCGGTAGCGGAACCCGTGGTTGAAGTGCCGCCCGCAACAGCCACCCCCGCCGACGAAAAGCCAAAGCGCCGGGGCTGGTGGTCACGCAAACCTAAAGAATAGTTATTGAAGGGGGGCAGAAATGCCCCCCTTTTTATTTGGCGCGGGCGGCAAACCAGCGCTTGAGCCGCGCCATGCCCTCAACCATATCTGCCGTGCTGCCCGCATAGGAAAACCGCAGGGTTTTATGGCCGCGCACCGGGTCAAAATCCAGCCCCGGGGTTACGGCGACACCGGCATCACGCAAAATTTCGGCCGCCAGCGCGCGGCTGTCATCGGTTAAATCGCTAACATCGGCATAAATATAAAACGCGCCATCCGGCGGGGCGAAATTGGCAAAACCCGCCTTTGGCAGCCCGTCAATCAGCACCGCACGATTGGCGGCATAGGTTTTTTGGTGGGCTTGCAGTTCATCGTCGCAATCCATCGCCGCCAGCGCCGCCACTTGCGACGCGTGCGAGGCGCAGATAAACAAGTTCTGGCTAAGGCGCTCGATCCGGCGCACATGGGCTGCGGGCACCACCATCCAGCCGACCCGCCAGCCGGTCATGGAAAAATACTTTGAAAACGAGTTGATAACATAAACATCGTCACTGATTTCCAGCGCCGAAACCGGCTTACCCGCCCCGACCCCGTGATAAATTTCGTCAGAGACAAAGCTGACCCCCTGTGCGGCACAGCGTTTTATCAGCGCCGCCAATGCGGGCTTTCCCAGCATGGTGCCGGTGGGGTTGGCGGGGCTGGCAACCAGCAAACCATCAATGTTTTCAATATCTTCCGGCCTTGGCTGAAACCGGCTTTCAAGCGTGGTTTCCAGCCGCACCGGCGTTAGCCCCAGCGATTTAAGGATGTTGCGATAGCTTGGATATCCCGGATCCCCGACCGCCACTTTCGCGCCGGTTTCAAACAGGCTGATGAATGAAAGCAAAAACCCGGCCGAGGACCCCGCCGTGACCACCACCCGTTCGGGCGACAGCGTAACCCCATACCAATCAAGGTAAAGCCGGGCGATACGGGCACGCAGCGCCGGCAGGCCAAGCGCCACGGTATAGCCAAGCGGCCCGGCATCCATCGCCAATTTAAGCGCCGTGACCGCGCCCAACGGGGCACCGGTGGCAGGCTGGCCAACCTCCATATGGATAATATTGCGGCCCTTGGCCTCCTCTTGTCGGGCGGCCTCCATCACATCCATTACGATAAAGGGGGCGACATCACCACGGGTTGATATTTTCATAAAAATGCTCCTTAATGCGCCGACCTTAATGACGCCATTCAGCGCCATCCGTCAAGATGCGCAGGGCAAAGCCGGAGACCACTATGCGTTCTTTTTTCGTTTCTATCCTGTTGGTAATGTTTGCCAGCCTTGCCAGTGCGCAAAATTTCAGCACCATGTCTGAAGCCGAGCGTGATGATTTTGGCGCTGCGGTGCGCGCCTATCTGCTTGAAAACCCCGAGGTGATCATGGAAGCCGTGGCGGTGCTGGAGCAGCGCCAAAGCCAGCAGGCGGTGGTTGATGACCAATCCCTGATCACCGAATATTACGACCAGCTGTTTGATGACGGCTATTCGCATGTGGCGGGCAACCCCGAGGGCACCATTTTGATGGTTGAATTCATGGATTACAAATGCGGCTATTGCAAACGCGCCCACCCCGAAATTCAGGAACTGCTGGCCAATAACCCCGATATCAAACTGATTATCAAGGAATTTCCGATTTTGGGCCAGGAAAGCACGCTATCGTCACGCGCCGCCATTGCGGTGCTGATCAATGACGGGGATGAAATTTATGAAGCCTTCAATGACGCGTTGATGCGCGAAAACGGCCCCCTGACCGAAATTTCGCTACCGCTGATCGCTGAAAGCATCGGCGCTGATTCGGCCAAGATGATGGCGACCCTGTCGTCACCGATTGTTACCCAGATTATCCAGTCAAACTATGCGTTGGCGCAGGCGCTGAACATCACCGGCACCCCGACATTTGTGATGGTTGACCAGTTTATGCGCGGCTATGTGCCGGCTGACCAAATGCAGAAAATCGTTGATCAGGCCCGCGCGGCGCTGGATTAGGGCGCATTTATCGGGGCTTATAGGCACCGGCGGGCAACTCGGCGCTTTTCGTTTTTGTGCAATGGGCGTATACTGTGCGCTAGATTAACGCACCGGTCATACCGGCAAAACTCCGAGGTAAAACATGGGCACCAATAAACTTGATTCCGACGTCGAATTTATCAAAGCGCTGTCTGAAATTCTGCGCGCCAATGACCTGACCGAGATCGAAGTGAGCCGCGATTATGGTGAAAGCGATTCGATTGATGTGCGGGTCGCGCGCGAAATCATGGTCGCCCCCGCGCCGGTTGCCGTTGCCGCCGCGCCACTAGCCGCGCCGGTTGCCGCTGCCCCTGCAACCTTTCCCGAAGATCCGGCGCAACACGAGGGCGCGGTTGCCTCACCCATGGTGGGCACGGTTTATTTGGCTGCCGAACCCGGGGCGGCGCCGTTTGTGGCTGTCGGCGACAAGGTGACCGAGGGCCAGACCCTGCTGATTATCGAAGCGATGAAAACCATGAACCAAATTCCGTCACCACAGGCGGGCACGGTAAAACGGGTGCTGGTGGATGATGGCGCCACCGCCGAATTCGGCACCCCCTTGATGATCATCGAGTAGCGCCATGTTTAGCAAAATTCTGATAGCCAATCGCGGCGAAATCGCGCTTCGGGTGATCCGCGCCTGCCGCGAAATGGGCATTAAATCGGTAGCCGTGCATTCAACCGCCGATTCTGACGCCATGCATGTGCGCATGGCCGACGAAAGTGTCTGCATCGGCCCGCCGGCGGGCACCGACAGCTACCTGAATGTGCCGAACCTGATTTCGGCCTGCGAAATTACCGGCGCCGAGGCCATTCACCCCGGCTACGGTTTTTTGTCTGAAAACGCGCATTTTGTGCAGGTGATCGAGGATCACGGGCTTAAATTTATCGGGCCAACGGCCGAGCATATCCGCATTATGGGCGATAAAATCACCGCCAAGGAAACCATGCGCGCGCTTGGCGTGCCTTGCGTGCCCGGCTCTGACGGCGGGGTTGATACCATTGAAGAGGCGCGCAAAATCGCTGCCGAAATGGGGTATCCGGTGATCATAAAAGCCACGGCAGGTGGTGGCGGGCGCGGCATGAAAGTGGCGAAAACCGCCGATGATATCGATGTTGCCTTTGCCACCGCCCGCGCCGAGGGCAAATCGGTTTTTGGCAACCCCGATGTTTATCTTGAAAAATACCTGACCCTGCCCCGCCATATCGAAATTCAGGTTTTTGGCGATGGCAAG
>CAYWXQ010000151.1:0-5553 GCA_964462475.1 uncultured Rhodobacterales bacterium
GCCATTGCCAGCGCTGACAGCGGGGTTTCGGCGGCGGGTTTGGCAACAAAGGCACAACCCACGGCCAGCGCCGGCCCGACCTTGCGCGCGATCATCGCATTGGGGAAGTTCCACGGCGTGATCGAGGCCACAACCCCCACCGGCTGTTTGATCACCACAATGCGCTTGCCGGGCTGGTGGCCCGGAATGGTCTCGCCGTAAACCCGTTTGGCCTCTTCGGAAAACCATTCGATAAAGCTGGCGCCATACAGGATTTCGCCCTTGGCCTCGGGCAGGGGTTTGCCCATTTCGGCGGTTAATATGGCGCCAAGGTCGTCGGCGTTTTCGACCATCAGCTCATACCATTTGCGCAGCACGGCGGCGCGGTCTTTGCCGGTGCGGGCGGCCCATGCTTTTTGGCTGGCATAGGCAGCGTCAATCGCGCGGGAGGTTTCTGCCACGCCGCAATCGGCGACCTTGGCAATAATATCACCGCGCGCGGGGTTGGTGACGTTAAGCGTGGCGCCGTTATCGGCATCGACCCATTCACCGCCAACAAAGGCTTTAGTGACCAGTAGCGACGGGTCTTTGAGCAGGGTTGCAAGGTTGGTTTTTTCGCGCATCGGGCTTCTCCAGTAAAAACATTTGCCGCAATGATGCGGGGTAGGCCCGGCTTTCGCAAGCGGATTTGCCGGTTTTGCCAGCAAACCTGCCAGCCCCGCCCCGATGGTCCCCCGATGCGCCCCCCGACAGCGGTTACCGAAGTTGCCGCGCTGCCTCGCCCAAAGCAATGCCCGCAGACACCGCCACATTCAGCGATCGGCCACCGCCGGGCATGGGGATCAGCAGGCGGGCATCGCAGGCCATGGCCACGCTATCGGGCACGCCGGCGCTTTCGCGCCCCAGCATAATGGTATCGCCGGGCTGAAAGCTGAAATCCCACAGCGTGGTGGCGGATTTGGTGCTCATCAGAATCAGGCGGCCCTGGCGACTGGCCTGAAAATCCTCCCATGAAACATGGCGGGTGATGGTGGCGAGGTCGCTATAATCCATTGCCGCGCGCCGCAGCGCCTTGGTCGAAAACGGAAATCCGCAGGGTTCGATCACATCGATCGGCACGCCAAAACATGCCGCCAGCCGAATCATGGTGCCAAGATTGGGGGCGATATCGGGCTGGAAGGCGGCAATCCGGAGGTTTTGGGGCAATATTTTCACTTTCTTTAGGGCTGCGGCGCAAAGTCTGCTGGACCCGATGGCAAGTCGGGTGTATTCGGTTCCTGCAACGCCTGCAATCGTCAGGCGTAAAATGTATATCCTGCCCGCGCGTCGGGCAACAGCAAGGGGGGACGTTCATTGTCTCACACAGAAGTTAAAGGCACGCGACGCGATTTTTTGTATGTCGCGACCGCCTCGACAGGGGCGGTGGCCGTTGGTGCCGCCGTTTGGCCATTGATCGACCAGATGAACCCAAGCGCCGATGTGCAGGCGGTGGCGGCAAAAGAGGTTGATATTTCAGGGGTCGAGGTTGGCACCCAGCTTACGCTGAAATGGCGCGGCAAGCCGATTTTCATTCGCCGTCGCACCGCCGAAGAGATCAAGGTAGGCCGCGATACGCCGCTGGCCGATCTGCGCGACCCGACCTCGCAAAACAAAAACAAGTGGGCGCTTGACGCCTCGGACGCCAACCGCACGCTGGATGCGGCCGGTGAATGGCTGGTGATGGTCGGGGTTTGCACCCATCTGGGGTGCATTCCGCTCGGCGACGGGCTGGGCGATTTTGGCGGCTGGTTCTGCCCGTGCCACGGGTCGCACTATGATACCGCAGGGCGTATTCGCAAGGGGCCTGCCCCGCTCAATCTTTTGGTACCGGTCAACGCGTTTTTGTCCGATACTGTCGTCAAACTAGGGTAAGGGGCGCATTATGAGTGGTATTCCACACGATAAATACGAGCCGAAGACCAAGCCGGAAAAATGGCTTCATTCGCGGCTGCCGATCATCGGGCTGATCTATGATACGATCATGATCCCGACGCCGAAGAATTTAAACTGGATGTGGATCTGGGGCATTGTGCTGGCGTTTACGCTGGTGTTGCAGATCGTCACCGGCATCATTCTGGCAATGCACTATACGCCGAATGTCGATCTCGCCTTCCAGTCGGTCGAACATATCATGCGCAACGTCAATGGCGGCTGGTTGCTGCGTTACCTGCACATGAACGGCGCATCGCTGTTCTTTATCGCGGTTTACCTGCATATCTTCCGCGGGCTGTTTTACGGCTCGTATAAATCCCCGCGCGAGGTTACGTGGATCATCGGTATGTTGATCTATCTGGCGATGATGGCCACCGGTTTTCTGGGTTATGTGTTGCCTTGGGGGCAAATGTCGTTTTGGGGCGCAACCGTGATTACCGGCTTGTTTGGCGCTATTCCGGGCATTGGTGAAAGCATTCAAACCTGGCTGCTTGGCGGGCCCTCGGTGGCTAACCCCACCCTTAACCGGTTCTTCTCGCTGCATTATCTGCTGCCGTTTGTGATTGTGGCGCTGGTGGCGCTGCATATCTGGGCCTTCCACACGACCGGCAACGGCAACCCTTCAGGGGTTGAGGTGCGCAAGACCTCCAAAAAAGAGGTCGAGAAAGACACCCTGCCGTTTTGGCCCTATTTTGTGATCAAGGATCTGTTCGCGCTGGTGGTGGTGCTGGTGGTGTTTGCCGCCGTGGTCGGCTTTATGCCCAACTTCTTTGGCGAACCCGACAACTATATCATGGCTGACTCGCTTAAAACCCCGGCCGAGATCGTGCCCGAGTGGTATTACCTGCCGTATTACGCCATTTTGCGCGCCTTTACCGGCGATGTCTGGGTGGTGCAAATCGCCTCGTTCTTGACCGGCGGTATTGTCGACGCGAAATTCTTCGGCGTGATCGCGATGTTTGGCGCTATTTTCGTAATGGCGCTGGTGCCATGGCTGGATACCAGCCGGGTGCGCTCGGGCCGTTACCGCCCTGCGTTCCGGTTCTTCTTCTGGATCCTGGCGTTTGACTTCATGTTCCTGATGTGGCTTGGCGCGCGACCGGCGGCAGAACCCTATGCCAGCTTTGCGCTGGTCGGGGCGGCCTACTGGTTTGCCTATTTTCTGGTCATCCTGCCGTTGCTCGGGGTGTTTGAACGCCCGACATCGCCGCCAGAAACCATCGAAGCCGACTTTGACAGCCACTATCCGCCGAAACCGGCCGAATAAGCCCCTTTGAGAGGACATATAAAATGTTGACGAAAATACTCCTTTCCGCCTTGCTGGCGCTGGGCATCGGCGGCGGCGGCGCTATCGCACAAGTGGCAGAGCCCGAAATCGAGGATATCCCGTTCAGCTTTGAAGGCCCGTTCGGCAAGTTCGAGCAAGGCCAGCTGCAACGCGGGCTAGAGGTCTTTACCGGCGTTTGCGCGGCCTGCCACGGGCTTAACCTTGTGGCCTATCGCACCCTTGGCGACGAAGGCGGCCCGATGTTGGCGGTGGATCAGGTAAAAGCCTATGCGGCCCAGTTCGAGACCTTTGACATCGAGGCCGACGATTACCGCCCCGCGATTCCGTCGGATATGTTTGGCGGCAGTAGCCTGCCAAATGCCCCTGACCTTTCGGTTATGGCCAAGGCCCGTAAGGGCTTTCGCGGCCCTTACGGGCTGGCCCTGAACCCGCTGTTCAAAGGCGTTGGCGGCCCCGAATACATCGTGGCGCTGCTTAACGGTTATACTGGCGTCGAAAAAGAGCAAGCCGGCACCGTGCTTTATGAAAACACCATCTTTCCCGGGGGTTGGATCGCCATGCCGCCGCCGCTTTATGACCAAGCGGTCGAGTTCAACCCGGTTGCCGATAACAGCCAGAAAGCGCTGTCGGAAGACGTTGCCACCTTCCTGATGTGGACCGCCGAGCCCAAGCTGATGCAGCGCAAAAAAGCCGGTCTTGTGGCGGTTGTGTTTCTGACCTTTTTGGCGGTTTTGCTTTATCTGACCAACAAAAAGATCTGGGCCAAGGCCAAGCGTAAAGACTACGTTTAGGGCGGTCGGAGCCACTAACAAGGCGCGCTTTAAGGCGCGCCTTTTTTTGTGCCTATTCTCCCAGATACGCCCTGAACGCCGGTGGCGGATCTCGGAAAAAAGTGGTGGTATCAACCGGCCGCATCGCCTTGTTTTCATCAACAAAAATACAATCCGCCGCAATTTTCCGCGCGTCTTCTGGGCTATGGGTGACCAATAGCAGGGTTGCGTGTTGCTCGGCACGAATTGCCTCGACCAACAGCAGCATTTCGCAGCGCAGCGCAGGGCCGAGGGCGGCAAAGGGCTCATCCAGCAACAAGAGCGGTTTTTTGCGCAACAATGTGCGTGCCAGTGCCGCCCGTTGCCGCTGCCCGCCCGAAAGCGCGCGCGGCAACGCGCTGCCCTTGCCCGCCAGCCCGACCCGCGCCAGCGCCGCTGCCACCGCCGCGTTGTCTTTGGCGCTTAGCTTCAGATCAGGCCGCAACCCCAGCCCGACATTTTTCGCAATGCTGAGATGGTCAAACAGGTTATGTTCCTGAAACAGCATCGAAACCGGCCGCCGCGCCGGTGGCAACGCGGTAATGTCACGCCCCTGCCAACAAAGCTTGCCCCGATGGCCCACGAACCCCGCCAGCGCCAGTAGCAGGGTTGATTTCCCCCCGCCCGAGGGGCCGATAATGGCAGTGGTCCGGTCGGGCGCAATCGTCATATCGGCCGTCAGGCAAAACCCGCCTTGGGTGATTTTAATGTTTTGCAGCTCAAGCATGGCGGCCCCCTTTGTCAAACACATAAAACAGCCAAAAGGCGCTGGCGACCAGCACCAGCGCCACCCCTGCCGCCGCGCCCATCTGATAGCTGCCCATCAGGCGATACATCAACAGCGGCAGGGTCTGCACATCGGGCGGCGCAAACAGGGTGATCACCCCGAGATCGCCCATCGACAACGCCGCCGCCAAGCCGGTGGCAAAACCAAGCTCGGGGCGGATTTGTGGCAGGGTCAGTAGCCGTAATCGCGACCAGCCGGTCAGGCCCAGCCCGTCGGCCAAGCGGCCATAGTTTTGCCGCACCCGCGCCAGTGCGGGGCGGATGATGCGCAGCATTAGCGGCAGGGCAAGGGCGGCATTGACCAGCGCGGTGATCGGCAGCGCCAGCGCAAACGGGCTGGCAAACGGGTTGATCAAAATAAACAAGCCGGTGCCGATCACAAAGGGTGAGGTCGCCAGCAGCAACAACACAAACAGCTCTATCCGCGTGCCGCGATCCGCAGCGTCAATCATGTGGGCCAGCACCAGCGCCAAGCCCAGCGCCAAGGTGGTCGAGACCAGCGCGATCACCAGACTGGTGGACCATGCGGCCAGCAGCCCGGGCGGCCAGCCAGCGGCCAATCCGCCCAGCCCTTTTAGCAGTATCGCCAGCAGCGGCAGGGCGATAAAAATCGCCGCTGTCAGCAGTATTGTGAGATCCACCACCCGTGGTCCCCGCCGCGTATCCTAGTTTTGGAACGTCGCTCCCAGCTCGCCGCCCAGGCGCCTTGTTGTGCCAAAA
>CAYWXQ010000152.1:0-5520 GCA_964462475.1 uncultured Rhodobacterales bacterium
ACATCGCGAATTTTCGGGATAACGTCACCGGCGCGGTAAACCTCTACCCAGTCGCCAACGCGAATATCGCGACCCTCGCGAATTGGTGCACCGGTCGAATCCAGCCCTTTGATATAGTCTTCATTGTGCAGGGTCGCGTTTGAAACCACCACCCCGCCAACCGTAACCGGCAATAACCGCGCCACCGGAGACAACGCGCCGGTGCGGCCGACCTGAATGTCGATGGCTTCAAGCCGGGTCCACGCGGTTTGGGCCGGAAATTTATGCGCAATCGCCCAGCGCGGCGTGGTGGAGCGCATGCCGAGCCGCGCTTGCAAGGCAAGGTCGTTGACCTTGTAAACCACGCCGTCAATATCATAGCCAAGCGTGGCCCGTTGTGCCTCTATTTTTTGGTAGTGCCTGATCAGCGCCTGCGGAGAATTGCAAAGTGCGGTCAAGGGGTTGGTGGTAAAGCCAAACGAAGCCAAGCGCTTGATCGCATTGATTTGGCTACCGGCCAGCGGCGCTGAAACTTCGCCCCAGGCATAGGCGAAAAACGCCAGCGGGCGGGCGGCGGTGATGCGGGCATCAAGCTGGCGTAACGAGCCGGCGGCGGCATTGCGCGGGTTGGCAAACGGTTTTTGGCCTGCCTTGGCTTGCCGTGTGTTCAGCGCGGCAAAATCGGCATGGGTCATATAGACCTCACCGCGCACTTCCACAATTTGCGGAGCATTATCAAACTGTTGCGGGATGCCGCTAATGTGTTGCACATTTTGCGTTACATCTTCGCCAACCGCGCCATCACCCCGTGTCGCCGCAGATACCAGCACGCCGCCTTCATACCTAAGTGATAGCGAAAGCCCGTCAATCTTGGGCTCGGCGGTGTAATCTATCGCGGTTTCTATGCTCAAAAATTTGCGCACGCGGGTATCGAACTCTGCCACGTCATCCGCTAAAAAAGCATTGCCGAGCGACAGCATAGGCACCGCATGGCGGATTTTGGCAAAACCCGTGGCCGGTGCCGCACCAACTTTCGCGGCAGGGCTGTCGGGGCGAATCAGCGCCGGAAACCGCGCCTCAATCGCCAAACTTCTGGCTTTTAGCGCATCATAACCCGCATCATCCATGATCGGGTCGCTATGTTGGTGATAGGCGGCATCGGCCTTGGCCATAAGCGCGGCTATGCGGGCCAGCTCGGCCCGCGCTTGATCTTCGCTCAAATCATTTACCGCAATATCCGCCAACGGCCCACCCCCTGTTTATCCAGAGAATTAGGCCGTTTTCAGCTAAACAGCAATGGCTTCCTCTACCGCCACCGGCTCGCGCAGCACATAGCCACGGCCCCAGACGGTTTCGATATAGTTTTCGCCCCCCAACGCGGTTGATAGTTTTTTGCGCAGCTTGCAGATAAACACATCGATAATCTTCAGCTCGGGTTCATCCATGCCGCCATAAAGATGGTTCAGGAACATTTCCTTGGTCAAAGTGGTGCCCTTGCGCAGGCTTAAAAGCTCGAACATCTGGTATTCCTTGCCGGTCAGATGCACGGGGCGGCCGTTGGCCTCAACCGTTTTGGCGTCGAGATTTACAACTATATTTCCGGTTGTGATCAGCGATTGTGCGTGGCCTTTCGAGCGCCGCACAATCGCGTGGATGCGCGCCACCAATTCTTCGCGATGGAAGGGTTTGGTCATGTAATCATCGGCCCCGAAACCAAAACCCTTGATTTTGTTTTCGGTGTCATCCATGCCCGACAATATAAGGATCGGCGTGTCAATCTTGGCCATACGCAGCTGGCGCAACACCTCATGGCCGTTCATATCGGGCAGGTTGATATCCAGCAAAATCAGGTCATAATCATAGAGCTTGGCAAGGTCGATCCCCTCTTCCCCCATATCTGTGGCATACACATTCAGGTTTGCGCTCGCCAGCATCATCTCGATACTTTTTGAGGTCATCGGGTCATCTTCAACAAGCAGAATTCGCATGGTTAATCCTTTTCAGCCATCCCGTCGCACTATTGGTTAACCATTACCGAAAATAGTTAACCAATTGTTACGGCGGCTTAAAGTTTACCAAAATTCGCTATGGTTGTCGATACTCCTGCAGTTTTGTGACCCTCAGGCCGCTGCGGCCATGGCTGACCATTGCCTTGACCCAGGATTCAAATTCCTCGCCCGAGATATCATACATGTCGAGCGCCTCTTCGCGCGTGATCATGCCCGCAGCCACGGCCGTAACCACGGTTGCCTTGCGCCGCGCCACCCAGCGCATGGTTTTTACGGATGGAAGATCGGACCTCGAAAGGATAGTTCCATCGGGGAGCGCCACGTAAACGGGCCCCTTTTGTCGTCTGATATACATGTTCCCTCACTTGATTTTATTCCCACAAATCCACCTTGCGCCTGCCCGCTTAACGAAGTATGAAACCGGGTCTTGGAAATACTTAAAATTCTCTTATATTACACGCTAAAATGGAGTGTGTTATGCCCGAAACCCAGCTAAACAGCCTTGGCTTTGCCAAGCCCCCCAGCGAAACCCGCGTGGTGGTGGCGATGTCTGGCGGGGTGGATAGTTCGGTTGTGGCCGCGCTGCTGGCGCGTGAGGGTTACGACGTGGTTGGCGTTACCCTGCAGCTATATGACCACGGCGCGGCGCTGGCCAAAAAGGGGGCGTGTTGCGCGGGGCAAGACATTCACGATGCCCGCCGCGTGGCTGAGGAAATGGGGTTTCCGCACTATGTGCTGGACTATGAGAACATCTTTCAGGAAACGGTGATCAACGAATTTGCCGACGCGTATCTGGCGGGGTCTACCCCGGTGCCGTGCATCCGCTGCAACGAACGGGTTAAGTTTCGTGATCTGATGGAAACCGCCAAAGAGCTGGGGGCCGACTGCATGGCGACGGGCCATTACATTCAGCGCAAGCTTGGTGATTCGGGCCCCGAACTACACCGTGCCGCCGATTTTGACCGCGACCAAAGCTATTTTCTGTTTTCAACCACGCGCTCACAACTTTCGTTTCTGCGCTTCCCGCTTGGGCACCTGAAATCAAAGGCCAAAACCCGGGCAGTGGCGGCAGAATTCGGGTTGAGCGTGGCTGACAAACCCGACAGCCAGGATATCTGCTTTGTGCCCAACGGTTCTTATGCGGATGTGATCGAAAAACTTCGCCCCGGCGCGGCCGAACCCGGTGATATTGTGGATCTTGGCGGTAACGTCCTTGGCCGGCACAAAGGCGTGCTGCGCTTTACCATTGGCCAACGCCGCGGGCTTGGAATTGGCGGCGGCACCCCGCTTTATGTGATCAAGCTCGACGCCGACGCAAGGCAGGTGGTGGTCGGCCCGCCCGACGCGCTTAAAACCACAGAGGTTGACCTGAAAGAAATAAACTGGCTTGGCGATACCGTGTTTGAGGCTGCCCCGCCCGCTGGCTGGGATATAACCGTTAAAGTGCGTTCGACCCGCCCGCCAATACCGGCAACGCTCATACCCACCAGCGCCACGACTGCCCACGTCACACTAGCCGAGGCCGAGGCGGGGATCTCACCCGGGCAGGCCTGCGTATTTTACGCCCCCGAGGGCAGCCGCGTTCTAGGTGGTGGCTGGATAGTTTAGGCGCGCCACGTCAATACCAGCCTCGCAAAGCCCTCCGAGCTCTCCCGCCCGTCGGACGTCGTTTTGCTCCGCAAAAAGCCGCCTCCCGTTGGGTGTGGCCTCGCTGCGCTCGGTGGCTGCAACCTGAACCCGACTCACTCCATTCGCCCCCTTTTAGTTTGCGCGAACTTCCCGGGTGAATTGGCGTAGCCAAGAGGGCAGCGCCCTCTTGCCGAGCCGAAGGCGAGGCCATAGCCGGAGGCTATTCGTTTTTCAGCTTGCTGAAAAATGCGCCGTGGCTGAGCGGGGGGCTTGCCCCTCCTTGAAGTCACGGCGGGCGCGGCGGTTATGGGTGGGTCGATGCGTTGCCGTGGCGTCGACCGGTTGATAAATTGGCCAGAACCAGCGCGCCCCGTCAAATGTCATCCGCCTTGCGTGGCCTAACCAGCGCGATGCCAAGCAGCATAAACCCCATCGCGCCCCACACCCAAACCGAGTAGCGCTCGCCAAGGATCAGCATAGAGATCAACACCCCCCAACCGGTAACAAGATACGCCACCTGTGACGAAAACACAGGCCCTGTCCGCCTGATTAGCCAGATATACCCAGCATAGGCCATAGCATTAATCACTGCGGCAATGATAATCGCCCAAATTGGCGCGCTCCACGTTTGAAACGGGCTTATGCCCTGCCTGCTGGCCAGTGAAAGCGGCACCGAAAGAACCAGCCCAACCACTGTCGATCCAAACAAAACCTGCACCGCACCCAGACCACGTTCACCCATATAGGTCAGAAAGTTACCTTCCATCCCGTAAAGCAATGGCGCAACCATCATCACCAACACATAAATATATTTTGAGGGGTCTGGCAGGCTGGCCTCGGGTGCTATCAGCAGGGCGATGGCGGCGGCACCGCAAAGCGCGCCGAATATCCGTTGCACCGAGAGGCGCTCAAAGCCCATAAACAATGCCACCGGTAGCGAAAACAGCGGCACAAGGGCAATGATGATCGAAATAATGCCGGCCGGTAGCTCGGCGCTGGCGGTATAGGAAAACCAGTTCGGCAATACCCCCCCAAGCAAGGCAACCCCGGCATAAACCGGCAAATCCTTGCGCCTAAAATGCGGGCGCTGGCCTTGCACAAGCAACATCAGCGTCGCAATCCCGATGCCGATCACCGTCTGCCAAACCATGATGCCAAACGGCTTATACCCAGTGGATACCGCAATTTTTGTAATCGGAAACACCGCCCCCCAAACCGCCCCCATCACAATAAGCGCCGCATAGTTTTGCAGGTTTTTCACAGCGGGGTTGGCCCCTGTTGCTGCAATAACCCACCCACGCGCACTGGCTCTATGCGCACCGCTTTACCGGCACCGGTTTCAATATACACCCCGCACAGCGTGGCCTCGCCGGTGGCGGGGGTAAAGCGGCCCTTGCCCATGCCGGTCAAAAACCGCCGCATCGGCTCCAGCGGCTCCATGCCGATGACCGAGTTATAATCGCCACACATCCCCGCATCGGTCAGGCAGGCAGTGCCGCCCGCCAGAATACGCGCGTCAGCCGTGGGCACATGGGTGTGGGTGCCGACCACGAGCGATGCCCGCCCGTCCAGCCAATGCCCCATTGCCATTTTTTCAGAGGTCACCTCGGCATGAAAATCAACAATCACCGCATCGGCGAGCTGCCCCAGCGGTGCGGCCTTAAGCGCGCTATCAAGCGCCGAAAACGGGTCGTCAAACGGGCGTTTCATAAACACCTGCCCCAACGCCTGCGCCACAAACACCTTTTTACCACCGGGGGCATCAAACAACCGCGCCCCGACCCCGGGGGCGGCCTTGGCAAAGTTGAGCGGGCGAATGATACGCGGCTCTTTTTCGATCGCGCCCAGCATGTCGCGCTGGTCAAACGCGTGGTCGCCAAGGGTTACCACATCGGCCCCCGCC
>CAYWXQ010000153.1:0-5465 GCA_964462475.1 uncultured Rhodobacterales bacterium
CCGTCGGTGCCCGGCGTAATGCCGACCCACTCGTCGGCGATGGCATTATAGCCGGTGCGGATCGGGTTAACGCCGATGATCTTGGCGCCATTGGCCTTTAGCTTGCCAAGGCCGATTTTGATCGGGTTGGAATCGTGGTCTTCGGCCACGCCGAAAATCATGAACAGTTTGGCGCGGTCCCAGTCGGGGGCGCCGAACTCCCAAAACGCGCCGCCCATGGTATAAATACCGCCAGCGGCCATATTGACCGAGCAAAACCCGCCATGGGCCGCGTAATTCAGCGTGCCGAAATTTTGCGCCCACCAGCCGGTCATGGATTGGCTTTGGTCACGGCCGGTGAAAAACGCCAGCTTCTTGGGGTCTTTTTGGCGAATCGGGGCCAGCAGGCCGGTGGCAATTTCAAACGCCTCTTCCCAGCTGATATCTTTGAACTTGCCTTCGCCGCGCTCACCCACCCGCTTCATGGGGTTACGCAAGCGCGAGGGGGCATAATGCTGCATAATGCCTGCCGAGCCCTTGGCACAAAGCACACCTTTGTTAACCGGATGGTCCTTGTTGCCCTCGATATATTTAACCTTGCCATCCATCATGTGGACATTGATTCCGCAGCGGCAGGCACACATATAACAGGTGGTGCGGCGGATCTCGTCACTGATGACCGGCGAGGTATCCAGCGCAGGCTGATGATGCTTTGTCATACTTCCCCCAAAACTATCGGCCGTTTTTATGGCCGTCTAGCGCCCAGCCATAATACATTCGAATATTGTAATCCATATAAATTATAGGGCTTGTTGCCGCATGAGCTTGTAAGCCAGCGACCTATACTTGCCCGTTACCGCAGGGTTCGGGGTTTTGGCGGGCATGGGCGGGGTTTAATTTGCCGTTTTAGCGCTTATCTGTCGGGGATGACAAACCAGATACATGACGAGCCGGTTTTAACCCGCGCCGAGATGATCGCCGATGGCGCTGTCCACATTCTGGGGGTTTTCGGGGCGTTTTTTGGCGCGGTTTTGCTGGCGCTCTGGGCGGCGGCGCAGTTTGGCGCCGGGCAAACCATCGCTTATTGGGTATACGGCCTAACGCTGATCACCACATTCAGTGCCTCGGCGGTTTATAATATGTCGTCCTCGGTGCGCCTGCGCCCGACCCTGCGCCGCATTGACCACGCCGCGATCTACCTTAAAATTGCCGGCACCTATACGCCGCTGGTGGTTATGATCGGCAGCTTGTCGTCGTATTTGATTCTGGCAATCGTCTGGGCGCTGGCGGTTTTCGGGGTGGTTCAAAAGCTGTTTTTCTGGCAAATACCCGGGCGGTTCGGCAGCGTGCTTTACCTGATCATGGGCTGGCTGAGCGTGTTTATTATCTGGGGTCTGGTACCGGTTGTGCCTGCCGCGTCGATCTGGCTGATTGTGCTGGGCGGGTTGGTTTATACGGTGGGTGTCGGGTTTTACCACTGGACGGCGCTCAGGTTTTCCACCGCGATCTGGCACGGGTTTGTGGTGGTTGCCTCGACGCTTTTTTATGGCGCGATTGTTTTGGGACTGCGGGCCAGTCTGGGGTAATTTGAGTTTGGGGCTGACCCGGATAACCTAAAATGGGGCTATCCGGGTCAGCCCCTAAGTTTTTTGCGGGCCATTTGGTTATCTCTCCGGTTTTGTTGATGAAGACTATCAGCCTTCGCCTTGCATGGGCGGTTGTCCGTTTTTTGCAGGGTGCAATAGGTCGCAATTGCTTAAATTGCCTTCCCTTCCAGCGCCCAAAAGGCTAAGCACCCGATGCTTAACCCCTAATTGGAGAAATCACATGGGTTACCGAATCGTTGTTGTGGGGGCCACCGGAAGCGTGGGCCGCGAAATGCTGAATATTCTTGACGAGCGGGAATTCCCGATCGACGAGATCGCCGTGCTGGCCTCGCGTCGCTCGCTCGGCACCGAAGTTTCGTTTGGCGAGCGCACGCTAAAGACCGACGATCTGGATATCTTTGATTTCACCGGCTGGGATATAGCGCTGTTTGCCATCGGGTCGGATGCCACCGCCAAATATGCGCCGATCGCGGCCAAAGCGGGCTGCGTGGTGATCGATAACTCGTCGCTTTACCGCTATCACCCCGATATTCCGCTGATCGTGCCCGAGGTAAACCCTGAAGACATCGGCATGTATAAAAACAAAAACATCATCGCCAACCCCAATTGCTCGACCGCGCAAATGGTGGTGGCGCTCAAGCCCCTGCATGACCGCGCCACCATCAAGCGGGTGGTGGTCAGCACCTATCAGTCGGTTTCGGGTGGCGGCAAGGACGCGATGGACGAATTGTGGATGCAAACCAAGGGCATGTATGTGCCGGGCCAAGAACGCGCGGCCAGGATTTTCACCAAGCAGATCGCCTTTAATGTCATTCCGCATATCGATGTGTTTCTGGATAGCGGCGACACCAAAGAAGAATGGAAAATGGTCGCCGAGACCAAAAAGATCATGGATCCGGCAATCAAGGTAACCGCGACCTGCGTGCGGGTGCCGGTTTTTGTTGGCCATGCCGAGGCGGTAAATATCGAGTTCGAGGATTTCCTTGACGAAGACGAAGCCCGTGATTTGCTGCGTGAAGCGCCGGGTATTCTGGTGGTCGATAAACGCGAGGATGGCGGCTATACCACGCCGGTGGAATGTGTCGGTGAATACGCCACCTTTGTCAGCCGTATCCGGCAGGATACGACGGTTGAAAACGGCCTGAACCTGTGGTGCGTGTCTGACAATCTGCGCAAGGGCGCGGCGCTGAACGCGGTGCAAATCGCCGAGCTGCTGGGGCGCAGGGTGCTGAAAAAAGGTTAAAGCAAACCCAGGGCGGCAGTGCTGCGCATTGCCACCTTTAGCCGCTTTACAACGCTGCCCGCATAGCTGCGGGGCACCAGCAGCTCAAAGCCGCCTTCCAGCGCAATCAACACCACGGCAATATCGGCCAGCACGGTTTGGGCAACCATGCCGGTTTTCAGCGCGTCAAGGTCAAGGGCGCATAGCCGTGACAGCACCGGCAAGGCGCCACCCCCCCGCAGCGCAAGCGTGCCAAAACCGCCAGACAGTGTGGCGGTGGCCGCCATTTCTGCCAAGGCATCGCTGGTTTTTTCCAGCAACATCGGGTCACCAGCCACCAGCCATTGCCCGGGCCGATACCAAAAAGCCCGTGCTGTGTCGCTGCGGGCCAGCACGCCTGCCGGGGGGAGTGTTATCCCGATCAGCGGGCGCAGGCTGTCGGCCACCGCCATCATTTGCCCCTTGAACGGGGCAACCGAAAGCAGGCCCGGCATGGCCAGCGCTTCAAGCCGCACGTCGCCGATTTTGGCTGGCAGCGGGGCCTTGTCAAAAACATCCGATCCCTCAAGCACGCAGTTTCTCTCCCTTGGGGTCAACAAATATTGGCGGGCCAATTTCGCAGATTGCGGCAATGCCGCTGGTCGCGTCAACCATGCGCACGGTTTCGCCGTGGCGTGCACGGCCGTTTTCAAGCAAGGCCAGCGCCACCATATGGCCGAGCGTGGGTGAAAACACCGCCGAGGTGATATGCCCGACCACGTTATCGGCCGTAAATTCGCCGTCAACCAGCAGCGCGCCGCCGATCAGGGCTTTGGCGCTGCCCACGGTTTTTAGCCCCACCAGTTGCGGCCCGTGCAGGCCTGCCCGCGCCGCCATCTGTTTGCCGATAAAGTCTTTGTCGGGGGTTTTGAGGCCAAGGTCGTGGTGGCTGACCCGCCCGTCGATTTCGGCATGGGTCAGATAGCCTTTTTCGACCCGCAAAACGTTCAGCGCCTCCAGCCCGTATAGCCCGCCCCCCAGCGGGCCGACCTGTGCCAATAACCACGCCAGCAACCCCGCCCCGTAACGCGCTGGCACCGCGATTTCAAAGCCGCGCTCGCCGCAATACGACACCCCGTAAACCCGCGCCTTGACGCCGTTGACCCCCATTTCGGTAAAGCGCATAAAGGCAGGCCCGTTCAGCACCATTGCCGCTTTTGGCCCGTGCAGCGCCACCTGCGCCCAAGCTTCGGTAACGTCGATGATCTGCACGTCCATATCCGGCCAGCGCACCTGGGCGCAAAATTCGAGATGGCTTAACACCCCGGCACTCGCCCCCGTGGTCGGGTGCATGATAAAATGATCATCCGCCAGCCGCGCTACCGTGGCGTCATCCATCACAAAACCATCATTGCGCAGCATGATGCCATAGCGAATATGACCTGTTTTCAGGTTTTGCATCGGGGTCAGAAAGATGCGGTCAAGGAACAGGGCGGCATCCGGCCCCTGAATGTCGATTTTGCCAAGGGTTGAAACCTCGGTAACACCAACGGTTTCGCGCACCATTTTTACCTCGCGGTCACAGCTTTGCCGCCATGTGCGCTCGCCCTCGCGTTTGAACAGCGAGGGTCGTTGCCACAGCCCCGCTTCAAGCCAGTTCGCGCCATGGTCGCGGGCAAAGCTGTCGCCGGGCATCCGGCGTTCGGGTTTGAAATCGGGGCCGACATGGCGGCCCCCGAGCGCCCCGATTTGCACGGGGCTGAATGGTGGCCGGAACATGGTGGTGCCGGTTTGCGGCAGGCTTTGGCCGGTCAGCCCCGCCATCACCGCCAGCGCGGTAACATTGGCGGTTTTGCCTTGGTCAGTGGCCATGCCAAGGGTGGTGTAGCGCTTCATATGCTCGACCGACTGCATGTTTTCGCTATGGGCCTGTTCAATGTCTTTGACCGTCACATCGTTCTGGAAATCAAGCCACGCGCGGCCCTTGGCCTCAACCCGCCAGAACGGGGTTATGTCAATCGGGGCGTCCTCGGCTTCAGGCGTGGCGGCTGGTTTTATGCCCAGCGCCCTGGCCGCTGCGTTTGCCCCGCTTTGCAGGGCGGCATGGGTTGAAAACCCGCCATTGGCCGCGCCCACGGCCACCAGCCCGGGCACCGCGTTTTCGCGCGGCACAAAACCGGCGATATCGTCGCGCCACACCGGCCGCGCGCCCATGTGGCAGCTGATATGCACGCCCGGGTTCCAGCCGCCCGCCATGGCCATACCGTCGGCCTGAACCCATTGGGTGCTGCCGTTTTGCCGCCGGATTTGCACCGCTTTCAGCCCTTGGTGGCCCTTGGTGTTGATTACTTGCGCGCCAAGAATATGGCGAAACGCGGTTTCTGGTGCGGGGGCGCTGCGGGGGTCAACCAAGGTTACCTCGGCACCGGCTTTTACCAGATCATGGGCGGTGCGCGCACCGTCGTTATTATTGGCAAAAACCACCCAGCGTTTGGCGGGCAGCACCCCGTAGCGGTGGATATATGTGCGCACCGCGCTGGCCAGCATAATGCCCGGGCGGTCATTATTGGGCAGCGCAATCGGGCGTTCATGCGCCCCGCCCGCCAAAATAGCGTGTTTGGCCACGATGCGCCAAAAAATCTGCTGCGGGGCGCCTTTGGCATCATGCAGGTGGTCGG
>CAYWXQ010000154.1:0-5409 GCA_964462475.1 uncultured Rhodobacterales bacterium
CCCCTTGGCTGTCAGAGGTTTCGACATTGGTGCGCAGGTCCTTGACCATTTGGTAAGGCTGCAAAACATAGGAGCGGATCTGGTTGCCCCAACCGGCATCGCCCTTGTTGTCGTGGGCATCCTGAATTGAGGCGGTGCGTTTGCGCATTTCAATCTCGTATAGCCGTGATTTGAGTGCTGCCATACAGGTAGCGCGGTTCTGGTGCTGCGATTTGGCGCTGGCCGTCACCACAATGCCGGTCGGCAGGTGGGTCATGCGCACGGCGGAGTCGGTTTTGTTGACATGCTGGCCACCCGCCCCGCTGGAGCGATAGGTATCAACCCGCAATTCAGAGGGGTTGATATCTATCTCGATGGTATCGTCGATCACGGGGTAAACCCAGACCGAGCTAAAAGACGTGTGCCGCCGTGCCGCACTATCAAACGGTGAAATCCTTACCAAACGATGAACGCCGCTTTCACTTTTTAACCATCCGTAAGCATTTTGGCCCTTGATCTGATAGGTGACCGACTTGATTCCGGCCTCCTCACCCGCGTTATAAGAGGTGGTTTCGACCTTATATCCATGTTTTTCAGCCCAGCGCATATACATGCGGGCCAGTATCGAGGCCCAGTCGCAGCTCTCGGTGCCGCCCGCGCCGGCGTTAATTTCCAAAAAGCAGTCATTACCGTCAACTTCGCCGTCCAGCAGGGCCTCCAGCTCTTTTTTGGTTGCCACTTCAACCAGCTCGGCAATAGCTGATTCGGCCTCGGCCACCACCTCGGCATCGTCTTCGGCCTCGCCAAGCTCGATCAGCTCTATATTATCCTGTAGTTCGGTTGACAGGGTTTTATAGTTGGCCATTGCGTCGGCCAGCATCTGGCGCTCGCGCATCAGCTTTTGCGCTTTGGCGGGGTTGTTCCACAGGTCGGGGTTCTCGGACATCGCGTTGAACTCTTCCATCCGGTGGTCGGCGGTCTCTAAATTCAGCCGCTGGGCCAGCAGGGCCACGGTTTTGCGGATTTGGGCGATCCGGGTCTCGGTCTCTGCGCGCATTTTGCTGCTCTTTTCTTAGTATTCATCACCGGCGGAAAGCCCGCCAAAGGTGGATTTGGGCGGCAAAACAATGTCGCGACCATTAACCTGCACCGTTTGGTTGTCAGCCTCGCCACGGCCAAAGAACAGCAAATCGCGGCCCATCACAAAACCACCGTCAACAAAGTCGCCGTAGGCGCCATATGCCGGTTCTTCGCCAGCGCGAAACAGCTCGCGGACCACGTTGTCACCGGTGGCGTCATCAGGCAGGCGCTCGCCGGTATAGCGGTCGATGTTTACAAATACCGTGCCGCCGGGCTGGGGGTATTCAAAGCTGCCGAGCCGGGGCAACATTGCCTTCATGAACTCGACAAATACCGGCCCGCACATAGAGGCCCCATATGCGCCGCGCCCCATCGGGGTCGGGGTATCGTAACCAATATAACAGCCGGCCGCGATCTGCGGGGTAAAGCCGATAAACCACGCATCCTTGGCCGAATTCGTGGTGCCGGTCTTGCCTGAAATAGGCAACCCCATCCGCCCCACCGTGCGGGCTGCCGTGCCCCGCGCCACCACGCCGCGCATCATGCTCGACAGTTGGTAGGCGGTGACAGGGTCCATGATTTGCGGGGCGTTATCGCGCACCCACGGCTCCATGTTGGTCACCAGATCAGGGCCAGAGCAATCAACGCAAACGCGCGGGTCGTGCCTGAAAATAGTGTTGCCGTTGCGGTCCTGCACCCTGTCTATCAGCGTGGGTTCAACCTTTTTGCCACCATTGGCGAACTCGGAATAGGCGGTTACCATTTTATAAAGCGTGGTCTCGCCCGCCCCCAGCGCAAAGGCCAGCTGCTTGGGCATGTTATCATAAACACCAAAGCGCTGGGCATAGGCCGAAACCACATCCATGCCGATATCTTGCGCGATCCGCACCGTCATCAGGTTGCGCGAATTCACGATGCCGGTGCGCATCGGCGCTGGCCCGTAAAACTTTTTAGACGAGTTTTGCGGCCGCCATACGCCTTCGCCGGTGTTAACCTCGATCGGGGCATCAACCACGATGGTGGCAGGGGTATAGCCGTTATCAAGCGCTGCCGCATACACAAACGGCTTAAACGCCGAACCCGGTTGGCGCTGGGCCTGCGTGGCACGGTTAAAGCTGCTCGCCTGATACGAAAACCCGCCCTGCATCGCCAAAACCCGCCCTGTTTGCGGGTCCATCGCCACGAACGCCCCCTGCAAAGCGGGGATCTGGCGCAGCGACCAATAATCAAACGCGCCATCGTCCTTGGTGATCGCTTTTACAAACACCACATCGCCCACGGCCCAAATGTCTGACGCCACCCGCGGCCGCGGCCCGGGTTTACCGTTATCTTGCCTCAACCGCGCCCAGTTGGCCTCTCGCACCGTTAAAATACCGGTGTCCGCTTCGTCCTCGACCCCGATTGTGGCGCTGTCTTCATCCATTGACAGCACAACCGCCAGCTTCCAGCCCGGAATATCGCGCGGCAGGTTGCGGCTGCCAAGCGCATCACGCCAGCCGCCCTTGGCCGTAAGTTCCTCAACCGGAATTTGCGCGTAGGCACCCCAATAAACCTCTAGCTTGCGGTCGTATTTCTCTAGCCGGTCGCGCAGGGCCTGCGCGGCCACCGCCTGTAGCTCGGGGTCTACGGTGGCGCGAATGGCCAGCCCGCCGCCAAACAGCTGTTCCGAACCCAGCCGGTCAGTAAGCTGGCGGCGAATTTCGTCGGTAAAATAGCCGCGCGGCGGAATCTGGTCGCGCCCCGACACAAAATCGCCCGCCTGCACGCTGCGCAGCGGGTCGGCCTGGGCGATGGCCATTTCCTCTTCGGTAATATAACCGTTCTGGAACATCTCTCTCAGCACATAGTTGCGGCGCTCTATGGCGGCATCTCGGTTGCGCACGGGGTTGTAATCATTCGGGTTTTTCAGGTGGATCGACAAAAATGCCGCCTCGGCGATGCTTAGATCCTCAAGGCTTTTGCCAAAATAGTTGGCCGCCGCCGCCGTCACCCCGTATGAGCTTTGGCCCAAAAACACATCATTCATGTAAAGCGCCAGAATTTCGTCTTTGCTCAGCACCTTTTCAACCCGCGACGCCAGAATGATTTCCTTGATCTTGCGTTCGATTTCGCGCGAGCCGTCGAGCAGGAAGTTTTTCATCACCTGCTGGGTAATGGTCGAGGCCCCGCGCACATTGGCGCCGCGCGTGCGAATGGCGGTCAGCAGCGCCGCCGCCATACCGCGCGGGTCATAGCCGCGATGCTGGTAAAAGTTTTTATCCTCGGCGCTGATGAATGCGTATTTTACGATGTCCGGTATTTCGTCAGTCGGGGTATAAATTCGCCGTTCGCGCACGAATTCATCCAGCACATAACCGTCGCTGGAATAGACCCGCGACAGCACCGCCGGTGAGTAGTTGCGCAATTGTTCAAGGTCGGGCAGATCGCGCGAATACATCCAGAACACCCCGATCAGCCCGACGCCAGACATCAGCATGCCCAGCGAAAGCCACGCAAAAATAAACCCGAAAAACCGCATTATTGCCAGAAACAAAATCTTCTCCTAAAGAGTCCACCCTCCATATAGGCCGCATCGCCGGAATGGTCAAAAGCTGATCGCGCCTAGTTGCGCAATAATCCGCGCATATCGACCTCGGCGGCCAGCCAAATGCCCAGCCCGTCGCGCAGAGTTGCAGCCATGTCTGATTGCCAGACAGGGTCTTGCAGGTTTTCCAGGTCGGCGGCGTCGGACATAAAACCAAGCTCTACCAGCACCGAGGGAATATCGGGCGCGCGCAGCACCCGAAACCCGCCCGCCATACGGCGTGATTTGATTTCGGTGTCGTTTTGAAACCACAGCGTTTCGGCCATCACATCGGCAAAGCGGTTTGACAGCGCCTCGGTCTGGCGATAGGCCAGTTGCAGCAGCACTTGGGTTATCTGGTCATCCTCGCCCTTGACCGAGATACCAGCCACCAGATCGGCGCGGTTTTCGAGCGTGGCAATGGTAACCGCCTGCTGGTCGGCGTCAGCCGTTGACAGGCTGAACACCGTGGTACCACGGGCGCGGCCAAGCGTAACCACATCGACATGCAGCGAAATAAACGCATTGGCACCAGCGCGGCGCGCAATTTCAACCCGCTCGCCAAGCGGGATAAACACGTCTTGGTCGCGGGTCAAAAGCACCCTGAAGCGGCCATCTGCCAGCAATGTATCGCGCAGAACCTTGGCCATTTGCAGGGCGATATCCTTTTCGGCGATGCCCGGTTTTTGCGCCCCCATATCCAGCCCGCCATGGCCAGCATCAATCGCCACCAGCGGCAGACCGGCAACACCGGCAACCGTGGCTGCCAGTTGCGTGGGCTGCCACAAACTGCCCGCGCGCGGCGGCGAGGCCGCGGCAAATTCGGCCGCGCTGCTCGGCACCAACTGCAGCGTGATCAGCGGGTCGTTAAACGCACCACGCCCGACGAGCGCGCTTTCAACCCGCATCGGTAGGGCCAGATCAAGCACAATGCGCGCCTGCCCGGGTTGAAACAGACCAAAGCGCAACGCACTGATTTCAGGGGTATTTTCGGCAAGTCCGGCAGGCATACCGCTTAAATCGGTATCGCCAAGGTTGATCATCAAACGGCGCGGGTTATCAAGCGTGAACACCTTGAACGGTGCCACACGGCTAAACCCCAGCGTCAGGGTAATGCGCCCTTTGCTGGCGGTCAGGCTGGTGCTGCGGCCAAGGATCTCGGCGGCGTTTACCGGTTGGAACGCGCCAAAAAACAGCACAGCCACACCCCACAGAAGCGCGGTTGCAATTTGATTTGCCATTAAAATTGTATCACCCCGGCGACGTATTAGCGCAGATTTAGACAGAATTAGATTGTGTTCCTGCATAGAACGGGTTTATGGTCAAAAAACGGCAAATACACAATTTGTTTTGCCGCTTTAACAGTTTCGCCAAATGGCCGATCAACGCGGAAACGACCGCGGGCGGCCGATTTGGCCGGTGCCTTGCACCACAGCCGAATTCCCCGAAAATACTATTTTGGGGCGTATCAATTTTAGCAGGTTTCCAACCTTGCTGGAGAAAAAACCGCAATGACGCGTGTGACACGGACGAGCATAACAGACAGGCGGCGCAACGCGCGGCCGTTTTTGCGTGCCCTGCCCCGCCTAATTGCCCAAACAAAACAAACCTTTACGAGCGGTTCTGCAAGTAACGCAGCCCCACCCGGGGGTTTGAGCGAGAAAACATGTCGAAAAAAATGCTTATCGATGCCACCCACGCGGAAGAGACCCGCGTTGTTGTGGTTAACGGAAACCGGGTTGACGAATTTGATTTCGAGGCCCTCAACAAACGCCAGTTAGCTGGCA
>CAYWXQ010000155.1:0-5322 GCA_964462475.1 uncultured Rhodobacterales bacterium
GCGCTGGCGGTCGAGTGGCCCGCATAGGTGCGAAAAAGCCATGGGCGGTCTTTTTGGGGCATATCAGTCTCCGGTCTGGCCCTTTATTGCACTGCACCAAAGTTTGCGCAAGCAATAATGTGTCTGAACAGGCGCATAAATTGGAAGATAGTAACGCGCTTATCCCTAGCCATCCCCCCCCCCGGCTGTAAACTGGCGCGATGGGGGCAACGATCGAAATTCCTGTATGGCTGGCGGTGTTGGCGGGGTTATTTGCGGTGGTGGCGTTGCTTGACAAGCTGCTGTTGCCCTCGGTGCGCTGGTATCTGCGCAAGCGCTTTAACCGTGCGGTGTCACGGCTGAACACGCGATTGCAGCTCAAGATCCAGCCCTTCAAGCTGACCCGCCGCAAGGTGCTGATCGACAGGCTGTCGCATGACCCGTGCATTATGGAAGCCATCGCCAAAGAGGCCGCCGAAACCGGCACCCCGCCCGAGGTGCTGGCCCAAAAAGCCACCCGCTATGCCCGCGAGATCGTGCCACATTTTTCGGCTTTTACCTATTTCGGCTTTGCGGCACGGGCGGCACGATGGGTGTCGCAATCGCTTTACCGCGTGCGCATCGGGCTGCTGGACGAGGCGGCGATGGCAGCCGTAAACCCCGATTCAACCGTGGTTTTTGTGATCAATCACCGCTCGAACATGGATTACGTTTTGGTTACATATCTGGCGGCTGAACGCTCGGCGCTATCCTATGCGGTGGGCGAATGGGCGCGGGTTTGGCCATTACAAGGGTTTATTCGCTCGATGGGGGCGTATTTTATTCGCCGCAAATCGCGCAATCCGCTTTATCGCTGCGTGCTGGCGCGTTATGTGCAAATGGCGACCGAGGGCGGGGTGGCGCAGGCGATTTTCCCCGAAGGGGGCTTGTCGCGCAGTGGCAGGCTGGGCGAAGCCAAGTTGGGGCTGCTAAGCTATATTGTGAAAGGTTTCAGCACTGACGGCCCGCGCGATGTGGTGTTTGTGCCGGTCGGGTTGAATTATGATCGCGTGCTCGAAGACCGGGTGCTGCTGACGGCGCGGGGCGAGGGCAAACCAAAGTTCAGCATCGGCCCGATGGCGGTTTTGCGGTTTTTGCGCCGCCAGATGTGGCTGCGAGCCACCCGTAAATACCACCGCTTTGGCTATGCCTGTGTGTGCTTTGGCAAGCCGGTATCGCTAAAGGGTTTTCTGGCCGCCAATGACGGGGATCTGGAAGCAAAAATAGCCACGCTTGGCGATACCCTGATGGCCGATATCGGCAAGGTGGTGCCGGTGCTGCCGGTATCGCTGATCGCCTCGATCATGCTGGATGCCGGCAGCCTGACCAAAATCGGCATAAAGGCCGCGGCGCACAAGCGGTTACGGGCGTATGCGGCGCGTGATATCTACAGCCACATACCGCGCGCGGATGAGGATTATGCGGTCGATGTCGGCCTGCGGATGCTGGAAATGCGCCATATTCTGCTTGAGCAGGACGGGGTCTATACCATCAACGCCGAAAACCGCGCGCTGCTAGAATATTACGCCAACGCGATTGCGCATCTAGGCGGGGGCATGCCCTTGCAGGAATAAATGCGCCAGATGCGCGGGTTCAAAAACCATTGTTTGCGGCAGGTTTTGCAGGCGGCCAAACAGGCCAGAGGCCATGATGGGGGCGAGCAACAGCACGAGTTTCTGCATCGGGTCTCCGGCCGAAAGCCGCCCTGCTTTTTGATGGCTGACAATAATGCCAACCGCGTTCATCATGTTGGGCAACAGGGTCGTTACCGCACCGGCAAGCTCGGGGTGGCGCGGGGCTTCGGATATTAAGGTGGCAACAGCGCCGCCATACTCTGCAAATGTTTGCGCATAGGCCTGCAAAATTGCGGTTAAATCTTCCAGTGCATTGTTTGATGCTTTGATCTGGCCAAAGGGCGAGCGTGGCAAGCAATGGGCCAGCGCGGCCTCTATCAGCTTTGCTTTGCTTCCATAGCGCCGAAAGAGCGTGGCCTCTGCCACGCCAGCGGCCTTGGCAATGGCTTGCGTGGTGCAGGCGCTGTAGCCGCGCGCGGCAAAAAGAGCCACGGTCGTTTGAAACAGGTTTTCGGCATCAATGGTCTTTGGCATTGCTGGCTCCGGTTTGCTTGCGGTGTTTGTATGATAGTGGACACTTGCATGCAAATTCAAAACCACATAGCTTCGCTCTATTATAACATGACTGGAATGCAAATTGACCCCTGCAAATAAGCCCCAACTATCGAAAATGGACCGTTTCCACGCCTCGAAACTGGGTAAATTGAAGCAGAAATTACAGTTTACCGGCTGGCTGCAATACATAATTGCAGGCGCTTTGGCGGTGTTTATCGGCTTGCTGGCAGCGGTTATCGGGCTTGTGTTCGGGGCGGGGTGGCTTTTTTGGGGGGTGGTTGGCGCGGTCGGCTTGGTGCTGGCGATTACGGTGTTTGATTTGGTCACTATAAAGCTCGGGCTGCACCCGCGCGAAGCGATCCCCAAACCATTGGACGGGCTGGATGCGTTTGACCTGATGCGGGCGCGGCGGGCTTGCCGCTCGTTTCAGCGCCGAAAGCTATTGCCCGAGCACTTGCAGGCGGTGCTGGCAGATGCGGCGCATTTTTCGTCCCCCCCGCAGCAAATGGGCGACCGCGCACTTCGCTTTGAATACATAAATGCGCCGCTAACCGTGTGGCCCGTGGTGGGGTGTGCAGAGTTCTTGGTGGCGATCACCCCGAAAGCCTATAACCGGCTGGCGGTTATTGATGTCGGGCGGAGCCTGCAAAAGGTGGTTCACAACGCGACCGCGCAGGGGCTGGCGACCTGCTGGATTGGGCCGGGGGCGGATCAGGCAAGTGTAATCGCGCATCTGGGGGCGCGTTTTAACCCGGAGCAGGACCATGTGATATGTGTGTGTGCGATAGGATATGCCTCTTTTTACAAGCCGTTTTCTCTGCGCATAATGGGGCTGGCCCAGCACAAACGCCTCCCGCTTGAAAAACTGTTTTTTGCAGACGAGGCGCTTAGCCGCCCCTTGGATACCGCCAACAGCCCCTATGGCCGCTGCTTTGAGGTGTGCCAATGGGCCCCGTCATCTTTTAATAGTCAAACCACGCGAGGCGTCGCCGCTGCGGACGGGCGGATGGATTTTTATGCGGTCACGGCTTCACGCTATTATGCCGCTGTGGCCCTGGGCATCTGGTGTGCAAATTGGGAGCTTGGCTGCGAAGCGCTTGGAAAGAAGGGGCATTTTGAAGTGTTGCACCCAACAACCCCCATGCCGGAATTGCCACGCTATGACGTAAGCTGGCAGCTTGAGGATGCGCAATAGTCGGGCACTTGCTGCACCGCACAAAAAGAGGTTGCGTGAATCGGCTTATAATGTCATTACAAAATCAGGACAACTGACGCAACATTGTTGCGCGCTGATTTTGTGAAGGACAGGCCCATGACTGAATTGAAAGACCTATATAACATCGGAGAAATCCCGCCGCTCGGCCATGTGCCCAAGCAAATGCACGCGTGGGTCATTCGCCGTGAGCGCCACGGCGAGCCCGATAAAAGCTTCCAGCTGGAGGTGGTGGATACGCCAACGCTTGACAGCCACGAGGTGCTGATACTGGTGATGGCGGCAGGGGTTAACTATAACGGTGTCTGGGCCGGTCTTGGCACGCCTATCTCGCCGTTCGATGTCCATAAAGCGCCGTATCACATTGCCGGGTCCGATGCCTCGGGGGTGATCTGGGCGGTGGGGGACAGGGTAAAACGCTGGAAGGTCGGCGACGAGGTCGTGGTCCATTGCAATCAGGATGATGGCGATGACGAGGAATGCAACGGCGGTGACCCGCTGTTTTCGCCCAGCCAGCGGATTTGGGGCTATGAAACCCCCGACGGCGCCTTTGGCCAGTTTACCCGCGTGCAATCGCAACAGCTGATGAAACGCCCGCAGCACCTGACATGGGAGGAAAGCGCCTGTTACACCCTGACGCTGGCCACCGCCTACCGGATGCTGTTTGGCCACCGGCCCCATACGCTTAAACCCGGGCAAAACGTGCTGGTCTGGGGGGCGTCTGGCGGGCTGGGGTCGTTTGCGATCCAGCTTATAAATACCGCCGGTGCCAATGCGATCGGGGTGATATCGGATGAAAGCAAACGCGAATTCGTGCTCGGGCTGGGGGCGAAAGGCGTGATCAACCGCAAAGATTTCAATTGCTGGGGCCAGTTGCCACCGGTTAACACCGATGCCTATAAGGCGTGGTTCGGCGAGGTCCGCAAGTTTGGCAAGGCGATCTGGGAGATCACCGGCAAGGGCAACAATGTTGACATTGTGTTCGAGCACCCGGGCGAGGCGACCTTTCCGGTCTCGACCTTCGTGGCCAAGCGCGGCGGTATGATCGTGATTTGCGCCGGCACCACCGGTTATAACCTGACCATGGATGCCCGCTATATCTGGATGCACCAAAAGCGGGTGCAGGGCAGCCATTTTGCCAACCTCAAACAGGCAAGTGCCGCCAACCAGCTGATGCTGGAACGCCGGATCGATCCCTGCATGTCAGAGGTGTTCCCGTGGGCCGAGATCCCCGACGCCCACACCAAAATGCTGCGCAACGCGCATAAACCCGGCAATATGGCGGTAATGGTCAATGCACCGGTGCCGGGGCTGCGCACGCTGGAGGATGTATACGAATCAACAATGGTCAATACCTCTTGACGATTCGTCTAATTTCCCGGCATTCCGCGACGAATTTCGCGAAATGCTGGGAAATCAAGGGGTTCTAGCTGCCGCCTTCGCAGTTTATGGGGAATATCGCACCCTATATATATATGACATATTAGAACAAACACGGCGGCAATACTCATCTTAAACCATGGCGGACCCTTGAAAAAACAGCTTAGCGAGTGATACAGTGAAAAAAGACTGGATGATCGATGTTCTGGCAGACCTGCGGGCCTGTGCCTTGAACAACAAAATGACCGTGCTTGCCGAGCATCTTGACGATGCAATCCTTGTGGCAGCCTCGGAACTGGCGCGACTGTCCGGCGATGCAACTGGCTTGGGTGGCTGTCGTGACAAAATTGGAGACGTTTCTGGACGCTCTGGAACAAAGCCAAACTCCCGATGACGTACAGTCATTGGTCGAGGCTTTGCGGGATTCCTACGGGATATCCAATGCCGTTTACCACGCCGTCAATGTCGGGCCGCGCCCCTATGCCGCGCTTACCTATTCGCCGGAGTGGATGCAATATTACCACGACCAGAAATATGTTCAGGTCGACCCGGTGGTCAAAGGCGCATTGCGCCAATTCCACC
>CAYWXQ010000156.1:0-5320 GCA_964462475.1 uncultured Rhodobacterales bacterium
AAATCAGACGGGAGCTGGACCTATTTTGCCCCCGATATCGCCTATCACTTTGACAAGATCGAGCGCGGTTTTGATGAACTGATAGATGTGCTGGGGGCTGACCATGGTGGCTATGTAAAACGCATGAAGGCGGCGGTTTCGGCGCTATCGGATGGTCAGGTGCCGCTTGATATCAAGCTCTGCCAGCTGGTGCGGCTGTTCAAGGATGGTGTGCCGTTCAAAATGTCGAAACGCGCCAATAATTTCATTTTGCTGTCAGATGTGGTGGCGCAGGTCGGGGCCGACGTAACCCGATTCGTCATGCTGACCCGCAAAAACGACGCGCCGCTGGATTTTGACTTCAAAAAAGCGCTCGAGCAAAGCAAGGACAACCCCGTATTTTATGTGCAATACGCCCATGCGCGGGTGTGTTCGGTGCTTAAAAAGGCCGATAGCCCAGCGGATGCGGCACTGCAACAAGCCGATTTCAGCCTGCTGACCGCCCCCGCCGAGCTGGCACTGCTTAAAAAACTGGCCGAGTGGCCGCGCCTTGCCGCCCTCGCCGCCAGCCACCACGAGCCGCACCGCGTTGCCTTCTATCTGTTTGAACTGGCGTCAGAATTTCATGCGCTGCAACATATGGGCAAGGTCGATCCCGCGCTGCGGTTCATCCTTTCCGGCGATCCGGCGCTTAGCAAGGCGCGGTTGGGCATGGTGCGCGCGGTCGCGGTTGTTATTTCTGCCGGTCTTGGTATTCTGGGCGTAACCCCCGCAAACGAGATGCGCTAAGCGCACGGGCTTTTTGGCATATTTAGGGGTTGGAGCAGGGCAGCACCCTATTTATAGTGTGCTTTGAGAGGCAACATACCAATGCGTGACAAGCTAGGCGAGAATCTGCGGCAAAAAATGTGGGATGAGTATCAGCCCGACAGCGATGCCGTGCCCGATGACCAGCCCGAATCCCCGCGCCCGCTGGCCTCGAAACTTGGCCAATGGGTGGGCGGGCTGGTATCGCTGGCCTTGGTGCTGGCGCTGGTTTACTGGGTGTTCGAGCTTGGCCGCCGCGACGCCAACGAGGTGCCGGTCATTCAGGCGATGGGCGGGCTGGCGCGCGTGGTGCCCGAAGATAGCGGCGGCACCGTGGTCGAGCATCAGGGCCTGCAGGTAAACGAGGTGCTTGGCGGCAACGAGACCGCCCCGATTGAGGCCGAAACCCGCCTAGCCCCGCCGCCCCAGCGGGTGGTTGCCGCCGATGCCCCCCCACCAACGCCCGCAACCACGCCCATACCCCAAACCACCGCCGCCGTGCCACTACCCCAAACCGCCACAGCCTTCATCCTGCCGCCATCGCTGCCCGGGGCCGACCCGAACATGCGCCGCCCTACACGCCGCACGCCGGTTTCCAGCCTGTCGCCCAATGCCGATATCTTAAGTCAGGCGATTGCCAGTGCGATCTCGGAGGTGGCCAACGAAGGCGCGGCCAGCACAACACCATCACCCCCCCCCGCGCCAACCACGCCGCCCGCTGCCGCGCAGTTTTCAGGCGAGCGTATGATCCAGCTCGGGGCCTATGATGATGAACCCAGCGCGATCAAAGACTGGGAGGCGCTGGTCGCTGAAAACCAGGACCTGATGGGCAACCTGACGCGCTTTGTTGAGCGCCGCGAGGCTGGCGGGCGGGTGTTTTACCGCCTGCGCGCCCGGGGGTTTGCCGACATGCAGGCCGCCACCGACCTGTGCACCGCCCTTTTGGCGCGCGATGTGCCCTGCATCGCCGTAACCGCGAGGTAACCATGCCCGACGATTTCATGCCCGACGATTTTATGAAAGAAACCAACGAGATCAACGCCCGCCGCGCGGCCGAGGCGCTGGTGGTTGATGTTGCCGGTTTTGAAGGCCCGCTCGATGTGCTGCTGCTGTTGTCGCGCACCCAAAAGGTTGATCTGCGGCAGGTTTCGATACTGGGGCTGGCCGAACAATACCTGATTTTCGTGGAAGAGGCCAAACGCCTGCGCATAGAGCTGGCCGCCGATTATCTGGTCATGGCGGCATGGCTGGCGTTTCTAAAATCACGCCTGCTGCTGCCGCCTGACCCAAAAGATGATGGCCCCAGCGGCGAGGAAATGGCCGCCCATCTGGCGTTTCAGCTGGAGCGGCTGGAAGCCATGCGCAAGGCGGCCGCCCGCCTGATGGGCCGCGACCAGCTGGGCCGCGATTTTTTTGCCTGTGGCCACCCCGAGATTTATAGCCGCAAAAAAACCCTGCGCTATGATGCCAACTTGCTAGACCTGATGCAGGCCTATGCCCGCATCAAAACCAAAGACGATTTTGAGCCCCTGAGCCTGAAACGCGATGCGGTATTCACTATGGAGCAAGCGCTGGAACGGATGAAAACCCTGATCGGCGACGCCATGGAGTGGGGCGAGCTGGCGCAGTTTTTACCCGAAGCATGGCGCGACGACCCCAAAATGCGGCGCTCGGCCACCGCCTCGACCTTTGCCGCCGCGCTGGAACTGGTTAAAGCAGGGCAGATTGAAATTCGCCAGTTTGACACCTTTGCGCCGCTGCAACTGCGGCAAAAGGCCTGAAAATGATCGAGGAAGAAAAGCTGGGATCGCTGTTTCAGGCCCCGCCAATGGGCGAGCAGGAACGTATGGTCGAGGCGCTGCTTTTCGCCAGTGCCGCCCCGATGTCCCTGACCGAGATCGAAAACCGCCTGCCCCACGGGGCCGATGTGGCCGAAGCTTTGGTGCATCTTGGCAAACGTTATGAGGGCCGCGGCGTGGCGCTGCGCCGTATTGGCGAGGCATGGGCGTTTCGCACCGCCCCCGACCTTGGATTTTTGATGCAAAAGGAGCAGATCGAGCATCGTAAATTGTCGCGCGCGGCGATCGAAACCTTGGCGATCATCGCCTATCACCAGCCCGCCACCCGCGCCGAGATCGAGGAAATAAGGGGTGTATCGGTATCGCGCGGCACCATTGACATGCTGCTCGAGCTTGGCTGGGTTAAGCTGGGCCGCCGCAAAATGACCCCGGGGCGGCCGGTGACGTTCATTGTTACCCAAGGGTTTCTTGATCATTTTGGCCTCGAAACCCCGTCAGACCTGCCCGGCGTGCGCGAGTTGCGCGCCAGCGGCCTGCTGGATAACCGCCCGCCACCGGGGGCGCTGCTGGACGAGGGCGATGATGACAGCGATAATCAGGACGACATGTTTGAATAGACTGGCGGCTGCGCTGCTGGTTTTGTTTACCGGCTTTGCCGGCGTTGGCCGCGCCGCCTGAACTGGTGTTCCGGCTCGGGCTTGACCGGCTATCGCGCGACCAATCCGATATAGCCGGCCTAAGCGGGCTATCGCTTTTTGTGGTGAAAGAGCGCGGGTATTTTATTGGCCAAAGCCTTTACTCGGCGGCGCTGGGGCAGGGCGGAGGCTTTTTTGTTGGCGGGGTCGAAGCGGGCAAATATACCCCGTTTGGCCGTGGTTAATTTTGGGATGCGCGCCTTTTTATCGGCGGCGGCGGGGCTTCTCAAGTGCCGGGAGACGGGCAGATGCTGCGCCCGCAACTTCAAGGTCGGCGTTGATCGCGGCTGGCAGGCGGGGCCGGGGGGTATCAAATCGGGCTGGTCGGGCTTGGCTGTCGCCGGAGACTGGGGCCGCGCTGGGCGCTGTCGGCTGAGAGCGTTATCGGCGCTGGCGGTTGCGCGGGGGTTGATAGCCGTGGCGGTTTGTTGCTGGCCTATGGGCTGGATCTCGATTTAGCGCTGACAGAAACGCTGTATCTAACATTGGGTGGGGGGCAGGTTAGCACCATGCTGGGCGGAGGTATAGCACCGCCAACGGCAAATGTCGGGCTAAGGTGCGGTTTACGACGCAGCGCTAAGCGGGGGGAATTGGCGCAGCCAAAAGGGGGCGTCGCCCCCCGCCGAGCGAAGCGAGGCCCGGTCCAGCGCAAGCCGACACTTTGCGCAGCAAAGGATCGGCTTGCGCTGGAGAAAAACGGTCGGGCTTGGCGCAGGCTTGACGGGCTTGCCACAGGCTCAGGGAGGGCTACGCCCCCCGTCGCCCGTGGCAGGTTTTTGCAAGCAAAAACGGCTCTGCGACCGCGATGGTTTTGCCACAAATTCGCCGGTCAGTTTTTGAAATGTTTAGAGAGCTTCAGCCCTTGCCCCTGATAGTTGGAGCCAAGATCTGCGCCATAAAGCACGCGGGGCACGGCCTGCATGCGCTCATACACCAGCCGCCCGACCCGTTGGCCGTGTTCCAGCACAAACGGGGCCTCGTGGCAGCGAACCTCCAGCACCCCGCGCGAGCCTTTGCCGCCGGCGGTTTCGTTGCCAAAGCCCGGGTCAAAGAACCCCGCGTAATGCACGCGAAACTCGCCGACCATCGCCAGATAGGGGGCCATTTCGGCGGCGCAATCGGGCGGAATATGCACCGCTTCATTGCTGACCAGAATGTAAAATGCGCCAGGGTCAAGGATGATACGGCCCTCCGACGCGGTCACCTGTTCCCAAAAATCGGCAACGGGGTAATGGGCCAGCCTGTCAAGGTCGATCAAGCCGGTATGGGGCTTGGCGCGGTAGCCCACAATGCCGCCCGCGCGCGGGGTCAGGTCAACCGAAAACCCCAGCCCGTCAGAAATGTGCGCCGGTTGGTCAACCAGCCCTTCGGCGGCGTCTAGTGTGCGCAGCTCGTCATCAGACAGCACCACTTGGCCAGCGCGAAACCGGATCTGGTTTAGCCGCATTCCCGGGCGGGCCAGCACCGAGAACGAGCGCGGCGAGACCTCGGCGTAAAGCGCGCCTTTGTAGCCGGTATCTATGCGGTCAAACTCGGTGGCGTTTTCGGTGATCAGGCGGGTGAACAGGTCTAGCCGCCCGGTCGAGGATTTTGCATTGGCGACCGCGTTTATGTGGTTTGGTAGCGCCAGTGTTTCCATCAGTTCAACCAGATAAACACAGCCCTTTTCCAGCACGGCACCATCGCGCAGGTCGATCTGGTGGGTCGCAAAATCCTGCACCCGTTGCTGAATGCCCGCCTCTCCCGGTAAAAACGAGGCCCGCATTCGCCACGCCCGCGTGCCAAGACGCAAATCAAGGCTGGCGGGCTGGATTTGCGCGGTCGGGATCGGCTGGCTGGCGCTGATCTCGCCCTTGGCTATCATCGCTTCAATGGCTTGAAAGGGTAAAACGCCGGCTGTCATGTTGGTTCCCTTTAACGTCAAAAACGCCGGCTTGCGCCAGCGTTTTGAATAATGGTCGGGCTAGCGAGATTCGAACTCACGACCTTTCGTCCCCCAGACGAACGCGCTACCAAGCTGCGCCATAGCCCGACTGAGGC
>CAYWXQ010000157.1:0-5187 GCA_964462475.1 uncultured Rhodobacterales bacterium
GTCGCCGCGTGGCCAGTGTTTCAGGCTTTCCGGTGCAGTATAACAAGGCGATTGTCGGCAAAAACGCCTTTGCCCATGAAAGCGGCATCCATCAGGACGGGATGTTGAAAAACGCCGAAACCTTCGAGATCATGCGGCCCGAGGACATTGGGCTAAGCGAGACATCACTGGTGATGGGCAAGCATTCGGGGCGGGCAGCGCTGCGGGCCAAGCTGGAGAATTTGGGGTTCTCGTTGGCGGATAACCAGCTGAAAGACGTGTTTGTGCGCTTCAAGGAGCTGGCAGACCGCAAGAAAGAGATTTTTGACGATGATCTGGTCGCCTTGATGAACACCTCGTCGGGCCAGCCGCTGGAGGGCGAGCTGAAGCTCGAAAGCCTGCGGGTGGTGTGTGGCACTGAAGGGCCGCAAACCGCCGAGATGGTGTTGAGCATTGGCGGGGAAAACCACAAAGTAACGGCCACGGGCGACGGGCCGGTGGATGCGACTTTTGCCGCCATTAAAGAGGTGTTTCCCCACGGGGCGCGCTTGCAGCTTTATCAGGTGCATGCCGTAACCGAGGGCACCGATGCCCAAGCCACCGTGAGCGTGCGCATGGAAGAGGATGGCAAGATTGTAACCGGGCAAAGTGCCGATACCGATACCGTTGTGGCCTCGGCCAAGGCGTACATCAATGCGCTGAACAACCTTGTGGTGCGCCGCGAAAAAACCGCGCCTGTTTAAGAGGGGGCGGGGGTGCTCAAACCCCCGCTGCCCGTTGGGCCGCCCCCCCTGAGGATATTTGCGCAAACTAGAGATTGGGCGGGTTTTTGCCTTTGCGCTCACATTATTGTGGATTTATCTGCGGGCTGGAAAAGCGGGCTTTTAACTGCTATTGCTTACGCCTATAAGGGCGTATTCTTAAAATCTCGGGGCAGAATGGCCCGTTCCTACAGGCAAGGAAAAAAATATGGTTGGGCTATTGGGCGGCATATTCTCGGCGGATATGGCCATTGATCTGGGCACCGCAAACACGCTGATTTATATGAAGGGTAAGGGGATTATCCTGAATGAGCCTTCGGTTGTGGCTTACCATATTCGTGACGGCAAAAAGCAGGTATTGGCCGTGGGCGAGGATGCCAAGCTGATGCTGGGGCGCACGCCCGGCAGCATCGAGGCCATTCGCCCGATGCGCGACGGGGTGATCGCCGATTTCGACGTGGCCGAGGAAATGATCAAACATTTCATCAAAAAGATCCACCGGCGGGCGTGGTTTGTGCCCAAGCCGCGGATTATTGTTTGTGTGCCCCACGGCGCGACGCCGGTTGAAAAACGCGCGATCCGCAGCTCGGTTGAACAAGCCGGCGCGGGCAAGGTTGGCCTGATTGCCGAGCCGATTGCGGCGGCAATTGGCGCGGGTATGCCGATTGCCGACCCGACAGGGTCAATGGTGGTGGATATTGGTGGTGGCACCACCGAGGTCGCGGTGCTGTCATTGGGTGACATCGTTTATGCCCGCTCGGTGCGGGTGGGGGGCGACAGGATGGATGAGGCGATTATTGCGCACCTGCGGCGGCAGCACAATATTTTGGTCGGGGATGCCACGGCCGAGCGCATTAAAACCTCAATCGGCACGGCACGGATACCCGATGATGGCCGTGGGGCCAGTATGGAAATTCGTGGTCGTGATTTGCTGAACGGCGTGCCCAAGCAAATCGAAATCACCCAAGCGCAGGTCGCCGAGGCCCTGGCCGAACCGGTGCAGCAGATTTGTGATGCGGTGATGGCGGCGCTGGAAAGCACGCCGCCCGATCTGGCCGCCGATATTGTTGATCGCGGCGTTATGCTGACCGGTGGCGGGGCACTGCTTGGTGATCTTGACCTCGCCTTGCGCGAGCAAACCGGCTTGGCGATTTCGGTGGCAGACGAAACCCTGAACTGCGTGGCGCTTGGCACCGGCAAGGCGCTGGAATTTGAAAACCAGCTGCAACATATTCTGGATTACGGCAATTAGCGGGGCGCTGTGGCAAGCAATGAGCAAACCAAGGCGTGGCGGGCGATCAGGCGGTTGGTCGTCGGCATTACGCTGTTCATTTTCTTTGCGCTTTTCATTTTTTGGCGGGTTGACAACCCGCGGGTAGAGCGGTTTCGCATGGCGCTGGTTGACCGGTTTGTGCCCAATATGGAATGGGTGCTGGCCCCGGTTACCCAGTTTACCCGCATTGTGTCTGATTATCAGTCATACGCACAAATTTACCAACGCAATCAAGAGCTTAGGCAAGAATTGCAGCGCATGAAAGGCTGGCAGGAAGCCGCGCTTCAGCTTGAGCAGACCAATGCCCAGCTGCGCGCCCTGAACAATGTGAAGCTGGCCCCCGGTCTCGGGTTTGTGACCGGAGAGGTGGTTGCTGATAGCGGCAGCCCGTTTTCACAATCGGGCATGTTGAATGTGGGCGAACTCGACGGCTTGCGCGATGGTCAGGCGGCGGTTGACGGTCTGGGGTTGGTGGGGCGCATTTCAGGGTTGGCCGACCACACCGCGCGGCTGGTGTTTTTAACCGACGCGTCGTCTCAGGTGCCGGTGATTATCCGCCCTACCGGCCAGCGCGCTATTTTGCACGGCGACAACACGCTCAACCCAAAGGTGACGTTTATTGACGTCCCCGACGAAATTTTACCGGGTATGCGGGTGGTGACCTCGGGCGATGGCGGAGTGTTTCCGCCCGAGCTTTTGGTCGGGCAGATCGTGCGCAGCGCGGGCGGGCAGATACGGGCGCTGCTGGCTGCCGATATCAAGGGGTTGGAGTTTGTGCGCATTTTGCGCAGCACCGCCGAAGACCAGATCATCGGCCCGGGCGCGCTGGTGGGGGATATTCCGCCGATTGACCCCGCCGAGGCCGCCGCGCTGGAACAAGCGCTGCAAGCCGGTGCCGCCGGGGCCGACCATTGACGCTTACGCCCAAAATATGGGGCTACAGGGTGGTTTTTACCCTTATCGCCCTGCTGGCCATTGCCTATCCGCTATTGCCGCTGCAATTCACGCCCGAGCGGCTGGCCCCGCCGGATTTGTTTTTGGCGTTGGGGCTGGCATGGGTGGTGCGCCAACCCGACAGCGCGCCGTTTTTGCTGATCGCGGCGCTGGCGCTGTTGGCTGATGCGGTGCTGATGCGCCCGCTTGGTCTGTGGGCGGTGCTGGTGCTGATCGCCAGCGAGATCGTGCGCTTCAGCCACCACACCATTCAGGAACGCGGCGTAATGATGGAGCTGGCACTGGTCGCGTTGTTATTGGCCGCCATGGCGCTTATCCAGAACATTTTTCTATGGGCAACGTTTTCACAATCGCTTGATTTCGCCCGTATGGCGCAGTTTTTTTTGCTGACCCTGTTCATTTACCCTGTCATTGTGTTATTCTTGCACTATGTAATACGGGTGCGTAAGCCAGATTACAGCAATCGCCCCGACCGGCTTGGGAAGATCAGATGATTGAACCCTCAAAAACCTCGCGTGGTAAAAACCGCCGGATCACTCGGCGGGCGTTGGTGCTGGGCGGCATGCAGGTGGCGGTAATCGGGGCTCTTAGCTGGCGGATGCGTGATTTGCAGGTCACCCAAAGCAGCGAATTTCGGCTATTGGCCGAAGAAAACCGCATTCGCGACCGGCTGATCCAGCCCGAGCGCGGCCTTATTTATGACCGCAACGGCATGGTGCTGGCGCAAAACCAGCCCAATTACCGCATTGTGATGATCCGCGAACAGGCTGGCAACGTGCTAAAGGTGCTGGCCGAGCTGGCGCGGATGATAGAGCTGCCGCTTGAAAAACGCATCGCCATCTATAACGAAATGCGCAAACGCGCGCCGTTTGTGCCGGTATCGGTGGCCGAGCAGCTAAGCTGGCAGGATTTCGCCCGCGTTTCTGCCAACGCCCCTGCCCTGCCCGGTATTATCACCGAGGTCGGGCTAAACCGCAGCTACCCCAAGGGTGAGGATTACTCACATATTGTTGGCTATGTCGGACCGGTCAGCGAAGGCGACCTGAAGCGTTATGACAACCCCGATCCTGTGCTGCAAATCCCGGGGTTCCAGATTGGCAAAACCGGGTTGGAGCGCAGCAAGGAAGACATACTGCGCGGTGTTGCCGGCACCAAACGGGTTGAAATAAACGCCGTGGGTCGGGTGATGCGCGAACTTGGCCGCAATAACGGGCTAAAGGGTGCCGATTTGCAGCTGACCATCGAACACGATTTGCAAAATTACGCCCAGTTCCGGCTAAAGGGCGAAAGTGCGGCGGCGGTGGTGATGGATGTGAATACCGGCGATGTGCATGCGCTGGCCTCAACCCCGGGGTTTGACCCCAACCAGTTTATCTTTGGCATTTCAGCCAACTACTGGAACGGGTTGATTGAAAACGAATACCGCCCGCTGGCCGATAAAACCATATCGGGGGCGTATCCGCCAGGCTCTACCGTAAAAATGATCACCGCGCTGGCCGCATTAGAGGAGGGGCTGGACCCCAAAGAAGAAATTTTTTGCAAAGGCTATATCGAGGTCGGCAACCGGCGTTTTCATTGCTGGAAGCGCAGCGGCCATGGCTATATGGACCTCACCAACGGGCTGAAACAATCGTGCGATGTCTACTATTACGAAATCTCGCAGCGTATCGGTATTGACAAAATGGCGTTAATGGCCCGGCGCTTTGGCTTTGGTGCCAAACCGCCGTTGCCGCTGCCCTCTATCAGTGGCGGGCTGGCCCCGAACAAGCAATGGAAGTTTGACCGTTATAAAGAGGAATGGCGCATTGGTGATACGTTGAACGCCGCCATTGGGCAGGGGTTTGTGCTGGCCTCGCCAATGCAACTGGCGGTGATGACCGCGCGGTTGGCCTCGGGGCGCGCGGTGCAGCCGCGGCTGGTGCGGCGCATTAACGGTGTGCCCGAACCATTGGCGCAAGCGCCCTCGCTGCAACTGACGCCCAAAAACCTCGACCTTGTGCAGTTGGGGATGTTTCGGGTGTCAAACGAGGTCCGCGGCACCGCGTATCGATCAAGGATCGAAACGCCGACCATGGCGATGGCCGGCAAAACCGGCACCGCACAGGTTAAGGGTATTACCATGGAACAGCGCGCCGAGGGGCTGAATGATGCCGCGCAGCCGTGGAAATACCGCGACCACGCGCTGTTTGTCGGCTTTGCCCCCTATGACAACCCGCGCTA
>CAYWXQ010000158.1:0-1520 GCA_964462475.1 uncultured Rhodobacterales bacterium
GCCAGCTCACGCTGTTTTTTGGCCGATACGGCGGTGATACGGGAAGGCACAATTTTGCCACGCTCGGAAATATAGCGTTGCAGCAGCTTCACGTCTTTATAGTCGATTTTCGGGGCATTATCGCCCGAGAAAGGACAGGTCTTGCGACGGCGGAAAAATGGTTTATTTGCCATTGGTTATTATCCTTTCTCTAATCGCGGCGCGGACGGCGCGGGCGCTCGTCACGGCTGTTTTTGGCTTGCACAACGGCTGATGGGCCTTCCTCATGCACGTCAACCTTGATGGTCAGCACGCGCATCACATCATCATGCAAACGGGCTAAACGCTCCATTTCCTGAACGGCAGCGCTGGGCGCATCCGATTTCAGAAAGGCATAATGGCCTTTGCGGTTTTTGTTGATCTTGTAGGCCATGGTTTTCAGGCCCCAGTATTCGCTATCAACAACTTTGCCGCCATTGTCAGCGAGGATCCCGCCGAAATGCTCGATCAGCGCCTCGGCTTGCGTGTTGGACAGGTCCTGACGCGCGATCATAACATGCTCATAAAGAGCCATATCATATTCCTTATTTTCAAGCGTGCTTCAAAATGCGGCGGCTAGCATCCCCCATCCGCATACGAGAGGCATCCGCGATCATAGATTGCGGGGGATGGGCGGGTTATAACCGCGTGGCGGAGGAATGCAAGGGGCAGGTTGCCGGATATAGCCGCAGCGGGGCTTTATATCTGCCAAACATCGCGGTATTGGTGGCAAAAGTAAACGCCGGAGCCAACATGCATGTGATTAAAGAAACCCATTATGTTACCCGTATCGGCTGGTTGCGGGCGGCCGTAATGGGGGCAAATGACGGCATTGTATCGACCGCCAGCCTGATTATCGGTGTGGCGGCGGCGGGCACCGACCGGCAGCAGATATTGCTGGCCGGTCTTGCGGGGCTGATCGCGGGCGCGATGTCGATGGCGGCGGGCGAATATGTGTCGGTTTCCTCGCAATCGGATTCTGAAAACGCCGATCTTGCCCGCGAGAAACAAGAACTGATCGCCGCCCCCGAGGCCGAGCTGAAAGAGCTGGCCGACATTTACCGCGCCCGTGGCCTGACGCCCGATTTGGCGCAGAAGGTCGCCACCCAGCTTACCGCCCATGATGCGCTAGAGGCCCACGCCCGCGACGAGCTTGGCATTACCGACCTTTCCAAAGCCCGCCCGGTGCAGGCGGCGCTGGCCTCGGCGGCCACGTTTTCGGCGGGGGCGGCGCTGCCCTTGGCGGCTGTTATTTTTGCACCACTCGAAAGTATTATCTGGCTTACCACCCTTGCCTCGCTGCTGGTGCTGGGCACGCTGGGCTGGGTTTCGGCCAAAGCGGGTGGCGCGCCGGTGCTGCGGGCAGTGCTGCGGGTGGTGCTGTGGGGCGGGGCGGCAATGGCGGCCACGGCGCTGGTCGGGCGGATATTCGGGGCGGTTATTACCTAAAGCGCGATCCAAAAAGTGGGCACCGGTTTTTGGACAAATTGCGCGAAAAAAGG
>CAYWXQ010000158.1:1620-5138 GCA_964462475.1 uncultured Rhodobacterales bacterium
AAAGCGCGATCCAAAAAGTGGGCACCGGTTTTTGGACAAATTGCGCGAAAAAAGGGGAAGCGCGATCCAAAAAGTGGGCACCGGTTTTTGGATGAATTAACGCACATTTTGCCGCCGACCCCCCCTTTAGGGGTGCGCGGGGGCCTGTTTGGCGCGGGCAATATAGGGGCGCGATACATCGGTCAGGCTCACATCGATACACTCGACATCGACCCTGATCTCGCCATCCCCCGACAGCACCAGCGAAAGCGCGCCGCCACCTTCTTCGCCGGCGATGAAATCTAGCGAAAGCAGGCTGAACACCTGTTCTTTGTCGGCCGGGTTCAGCCCCTCACTGGTAACCTTGAGCGCGGCATTGATCACCAGCGTTGACTGCACGCGCTCAAACGGGCGTTTTTGCGCCTTGGCGGCATCGCGGTCCTCCCAGCGAAAACGGTTTAGCAGCAGCGCAAAGCGCAGCTTTTTGGGCTGCCACGCGGTTTCGCTATTTTGCCCGATAGCATCCTGCACCAGCGCCGAGATAATCGCCAGATCATCAGGGTTTTCGGCCCGTAGCCGGATCGGGCTTTCGGCACCGTCAGCGAAGCTTGCATCCATTATTCTTTCTCCCGCACAATATCGGCACCACAGGCTTTTAGCTTGCGCACCAGTTGTTCATAACCGCGATCAAGGTGGTAAACCCGGCTCACCACGGTCTCGCCCTCTGCCGCCAGCCCCGCCAGTATCAGTGAAACCGAGGCCCGCAGGTCGGTTGCCATAACCGGCGCGCCCTTTAGCCCGGCAACACCGGTTACCGTGGCGGTGCCGCCATGCACTTCTATGTTGGCCCCCATGCGGATAAGCTCTGGCGCGTGCATGAAACGGTTTTCGAAAATCCGTTCCTCCAGCACGCTAACCCCGTCTGAAAACGCCAATAACGCCATCATTTGCGCCTGAAGGTCGGTCGGAAACCCGGGATGGACCTCGGTGATAATATCAACCGGCCTGATCGGCCCGTCGCGGCGCACCGACAGCCCGCGCGGGGTTTGGGCAATAGTGGCACCGGCGGCCTCGAGCTTATTGCAAAAGGTTTCCAGAAGGTCACGGCGGCCGCCGATCAGCTCGACCTCGCCGCCGGCGATCACCGGGGCAATCATATAGGTGCCCAGCTCGATCCGGTCAGAAACCACGCGGTGGGTGGCCCCGTGTAGCTGCGCCACGCCGTTGATGGTCAGGGTATCGCTGCCCTCGCCGGCGATATCGGCCCCCATGGCGCGCAGGCAGTGGGCGAGGTCGACGATCTCGGGCTCGCGGGCCACGTTTTTAAGCACGGTGGTGCCGCTGGCCAGTGTGGCGGCCATCAGCAGGTTTTCAGTGCCGCCAACGCTGGCAAAGGGCAGGGTGTATTCGGCGCCCTTCAGCCCCCCCGGCGCCTTGGCGTGCACATAACCGTCGCGCAATTCAAGTTCGGCCCCCATGGCCTCTAGCCCGCTAAGGTGAATGTCGACCGGTCGCGCGCCGATGGCACAGCCACCGGGCAATGATACCACGGCCTCGTGGTCGCGGGCCAGCATCGGGCCGAGCACCAGAATAGAGGCGCGCATTTTGCGCACGATGTCGTAATGCGCGGTGTGGTTGCTTATTTTTTGCGTGCCCAGCACCAGCACGCGGCCCTGTTGCAGCGAGGCGACCTCGCAGCCGAGCGATTCGAGCAGCTCGGTCATGGTGGCGATATCCGAAAGCCGTGGCGCGTTGGTCAGTGTTAGCGGCTCGGCGCAAAGCAGGGCGGCGGGCATCAGGGTCAGGCAGGCGTTTTTGGCCCCCGCGATCTCTATGCTGCCGCTTAGCGGCTTGCCGCCGGTGACGATGATTTTGTCCATGCCTGTTAACTTTCGCTCTGTTCTGTTTTGTCGCTGGCCGTGTTGTCGATCGGGGTAACCCGGGCCCGTGCCTGCCCCTTGCGCCGCTGCAAATTGGCGCGCAAGGCGGCCTTTATGCGCGCCTCGCGGGCTTGTTTGGGGCTTTGGGGCTTGGTTGGTTTTTTGCTCATGCGGTCTGTTTAGCGCAGCCGGAGGGGGGGGTCCAGCGGCCTGTGCGCGGGCGGGGGATTATTGCCGCCCGAACTATCGCGACTATCGCGCGAATGTGAGGTGCCTGTGAAGCGGATTTGCGCTTGAATGGCGCATGCGTATTATCTTGCTGACCCTGCTGGCGCTTGTCGCTTTTGCCGCCAACTCTATTTTGGTGCGCAGCGCGCTGGCGACGGGGGCGATCGGGCCAGCGGCGTTCGGGGCGATCCGGCTGGTATCGGGGGCCGTGCTGCTGCTGGGGCTATCGCTGGTCAGCGGCAAGCGAAAAGCGCTGTTTCCCAAGGGCAGCGTGCTTTCGGGCATGGCATTACTGGTTTACGTCAGCGGTTTTTCATATGCCTATCTGTGGCTTGATACCGGCACCGGTGCGCTGATTTTGTTTGGCGGGGTGCAGGTTACCATGTTTGCCGGGGCGCTGATCGCCGGAGAGCGCCCCGGTGCCGCCCGCTGGCTGGGGGCGGGGCTGGCGCTGGGCGGGCTGGCGCTGTTGTTTGGCCCCAAGGCCGGGCGGCCCGATATTATTGGCGCGGCCTTGATGGCGGCGGCGGCGGTCGGCTGGGGGGTGTATTCGCTGCGCGGACGTAAAGTCGCCGCGCCGGTTGCCGAGGCCGCCAGCACATTTACGCTGGCCGCGCCGTTTGCGGTTGCGCTTTGGGCGGGGTTTGCGTCGGCCACGCCGGTCAGCGCTGGTGGTGTTACCTTTGCGGTGCTGTCGGGGGCGCTGGCTTCGGGCGTGGGCTATGCGATCTGGTATGCGGTGTTGCCCGCGATCAGGTCTTCGACCGCCGCAATTGTGCAGCTGGCGGTGCCGCTGCTGGCGCTGCTCGGCGGGGTTTTGTGGCTGTCCGAGCCGCTGACATGGTCGTTCATGCTGGCCGCGCCGCTGATCATTGCGGGCGTGCTGATCGCGCTTAAACCCCGCGCGGCGCCGCCCTGATCGGTGCGGCAAACGAATTTTGACCCACGGGCAAAAAAAGCGCTTGTGAACCGCACCGGTTTCTGGCTAGAAGACGCGCATTGCTGCCGTAGCTCAGAGGTAGAGCACTCCCTTGGTAATGGGTAGGTCCATTCCAAATTGGTGTGTTTGAACATTGAGTTAGCAGTATGAGGAAATTATTAGTAGGGTATTAGTAGGGTATTAGTAGGGCGTATGTTCTAGAGCCCTGGATTTTATAGGCTGCTGTAGCTCAGAGGTAGAGCACTCCCTTGGTAAGGGAGAGGTCGGGAGTTCGATTCTCCCCAGCAGCACCACACGATAATTTTGATATTTGCGTTTCGATATTACAGATACCGCCAGAGCAAATTGACTGTGCGTCGCCGGATTTGTCGCACCACCAACCACCAAAATTAGCCTATAAATCGGTTTAGTATATCTGCTGCGTATGGCAGTTCGGTTAACCGTCGTATAGGCCACGTGCACGATACCAATCCTTGACAGATTGCAAAAAG
>CAYWXQ010000159.1:0-5135 GCA_964462475.1 uncultured Rhodobacterales bacterium
TCGCCGAAGAAATCTTCGGGTTTTTCTACGCCGCCCAGCCGCTCGTCTAGCCGTTTTTTTGATATCGTCATTGTCGTCATGCTCCATCAATGGTGACGCATGGACCATTTTACCCATACACAGAAGATCTGACATTCCCAAAATGAAGGCTCACATTAATGCCCCCATGGCGACAAGCCCCGCCAACACCGCCTTCGCCGCGTTGCTTCGCGGCTGCCACATGCCGCGCTCAATCGCTTCTTCAAAGCGCACCGCCATTTCCTTTAGCGCTGCGGGGTTGGCGTTTTCTATAAATTCCCGCGTGTCGTCGTCTTCAATATAGGCGGCATAGACCATATCAAAATGGTGGTCAGAAACCGCATTGGTGGTGGCGGCAAAGGCGAACATATAATCCAGCGTTGCCGCCATCTCGAACGCGCCTTTATAACCATGGCGCTTAACGCCCGCGATCCACTTGGGGTTCACCGCGCGGGCGCGCACCACGCGGTTCATCTCCTCTTGCAGGGTGCGTATCACCGGCCGATCAACGCGGGAATGGTCGGGGTGATAGCTGGTGGGGGCCTGCCCGCTTAAAGCCTCGATCGCCGCCGCCGCGCCGCCCTCGAACTGGTAGTAATCGTCACTGTCCAGGATATCATGCTCGCGGTTATCCTGATTTTGCACCACAATATCAGCCCGTTTCAGCCGCGCTTCCAAGGCGCTGCGCGCGCCGGTGCCCTCGGCCCCGCCACCGTAAGCAAAGCTGCCCCATGCCAGATAGGCCTCGGCAAAATCGGCCTTGCTTTGCCACAGGCGCTCATCAATCAACGCTTGCAGCCCCGCGCCATATGCCCCCGGCATGGCGCCGAATATCCGCACGCCGGCGGCCCCACCCAAGGCCGTGCTTTCGGCCCTGAACCGCGCCGCTGCGGGGTTTTCCGCCTCTGGTTCATCCAACTGCATCACCGCGCGCATCGCGCTGTCCAGCAGGTCGATCTGCGCCGGAAAGGCATCGCGAAAAAACCCTGAAATCCGCAGGGTCACATCCACCCGTGGCCGCCCGAGCACGCTCATCGGCAGCACCTCATACCCTGTTACCCGCGCGCTGTTATCATCCCAGACCGGCCGCACCCCGATCAGGGCCAGCGCCTGCGCGATATCATCGCCCCCCGTGCGCATATTGGCGGTGCCCCACGCGGTCAGCACCAGCGCCTTGGGCCAGTCGCCGCTGTCTTGCAAGTGGCGCTCTATCAGCAGGCTGGCAGATTTCCAGCCCAGTTTCCATGCGGTTTGTGTTGGCAAGGCGCGGCTGTCGAGGCTGTAAAAATTCCGCCCTGTCGGCAGCACATCGAGCCGCCCGCGCGTGGGCGCGCCCGACGGGCCGGGGCGCACGAACCGCCCGTCAAGCCCGGCCAGCAGCGCGGTAATTTCGGCCGCGCCACAGGCCTGCACCATCGGGGCCACGCGCCCGTGGATCTCCTCTACCACCATAATCGTGCGCGGCCATTGCGGGTCGGGCTTCAGGCCCTCGATCAGCCGCCCCGCCAGCCATTCCAGCCGCTCGACGGTATCGCCCGCAATGCGCCAACTATCGCTTGAGGCCGCGCGCAAAACCTTGGGGCGCGGGCCGTGCCAGCGCGCGCCCATTTCGCAATCGAGCGGGTCAAACCCCAGCGCCAGATCATCTGCCAAGGCCCGAATAATCGAGGCATCGCCCCCCCGCCCCTGCCCGCGCGGCACCCGCACCAGCGCCTGCACCAAATCGCGCGCCAACCGCCCTTTTGGGGCCTCGCCAAATATGTGCAACCCGTCGCGGATCTGGCTTTCCTTCAGCTCACACAGGTAGGTGTCGATCGCGCCCAGCGCGCTGTCGTCGCCCGCGGCCCAATCGACCCCTGCCTCCTCGTCCAGCCGGGTGGTGCGGCTCAGGTTCAGGATGTCTTGGCGCAGCAGCGCGGTGCGGCGCGCATCCACCCCGACGGCTTGGTAATATTCGTCAACCAGCACTTCCAGATCACGCATCGGGCCATAGCTTTCGGCGCGGGTCAGTGGCGGGGTAAGGTGGTCAATGATTACCGCCTGCGCGCGGCGTTTGGCCTGTGTGCCCTCGCCCGGATCGTTGACAATAAACGGGTAAAAATGCGGGGTTGGCCCCAGCACAGCCTCGGGGAAACATTCATTGGAAAGCGCCAGCGCCTTGCCCGGCAGCCATTCCAGATTGCCATGCTTGCCCATATGCACAATAGCGTTTGCCCCAAACTGGTGGCGCAGCCAAAAGTAAAACGCGAAATAGTTATGCGGCGGCACGAGGTCGGGCGAATGGTAGCTGTCGGTGGGGTCAATGTTATAGCCGCGCGCCGGTTGCACCCCGACCACGACATTGCCAAAGCTTAATATCGACAGGCTGAAATAGCCGCAATCAACCGCGCCTGCGGTGAAAAACGGGTCGGCCTCGGGCGGGCCCCAGCGGGCTTGAACCTTGGCGCGCACCGCCGCTGGCAATTGCCCGTAATCTATCTGGTAGTCGGCCATGCTCAGGCGCTCGCCGCCAGTGCGGGTTGCCCTGTCGGTCAACCAGTTTGTTGGCCCTTTCAAAATGCGTGCCATCAGGTCGGCGCTGTCTTTGGGCAGGTTGCGGGTGCGATAGCCTGCGGTTTCAAGCGCGTTCAGCACCCCGACGGTGGCGGCAGGGGTATCCAGCCCGACCCCGTTGGCAAGGCGGCCATCCTTGTTGGGGTAGTTCGCCAGCACCAGCGCCACCTTGCGCTTGGGCGCGGGGGTGGTGGCCAGCCGCGCCCAGTTGGCGGCCAGCGAGGCAACAAAATCTATCCGCTCGCCATGGGCGCGGTAGGCCGTAATCAGGCATTCGGTGGCATCGTCAAAATAGGCCTCGCCCTTAAAGCTGACAGCACGGGTCAGCACCCTGCCGTCAAGCTCGGGCAGGCTGACATTCATGGCGATATCGCGCGCCGACAGGCCGGTTGCGCTGTCTTCCCACACGGTTTCAGTGCCAGCCGCAAACACAATCTGGAACACCGGCACGCCCGGGGTGTCGAGCGGGGTTGGCGGGTTTTCAGCGCCGCCCTGCTGCGGCGAGGATACCGCAAAGCTGGTGCCGTTAAGCACAATATCGGGCGGGGCTTGCGTGAATATTTGCCCCAGCATGGCCACCGATAACGGGTCTTTCAGCGAGGCTACAAACACCGGCAGCGGGTTTAGCCCCTTGCGCAAAAGCGCCTTGATCAGCCGGTTGACCGGATGCAGCCCCGCCCCCTGCACCAGCGCGCGATAAAACACCAGCGCCACCACCGGTTGGCCGGATTTCCACAAGGTGCGGCGCAAATCATCCAGCGCGGCCTGCGCCTGCCCGGGCACATAGATGCCCGCGCGCAGCAGGGTTTTGGCGGCAGGTGGCGCGGTGCCAGCCCCCAGCATATGGCGGGCATAACGCAAAAAATTTGCGCTGTTTTCCGGCCCGCCCTCAACCATATAGGCCCAGAGCGCATCATAGTCGGCATCTGGAATGGTTGAAATATTGCGCAGCTCGGCATCGGGTTTATCATCGCCGGGCAGCACCGCCAGCGCCACACCGGCCCCGCGCAGGCGGATGGCGAATTGCTCAACCCCATAGGGCCAATAGGCCGCGCCGCCAAGGGCACGAACAATCACCAGCCGCGCTTTTGTCGCGGTATCATCGAGGTATTTATCAATGGTGAACGGGTGTGCAAGATGGCCAAGGCTGGCCAAGCGCAGGCTGGTTGGCCCGTCCTTCATCGCGTCGTAAGCGGCGGAAAGCGCGGCAATTTCGGTGTCGGCGGCGCTGATAACAATCACCTCGGCAGGGGATTGCCCCAGATCCACCGGCTCTGACCCATCGGTGATTTCGCCGGCCTGCGCCTGAAGAAGGTGCATGTTAGCCCCGCAATGCCTGCTTTATCGCCGTCTGGTCAAGCCCCGCCTGCCCGATCACCACCAGTGCGGTTTTACCTTGCTCGGCGGGGGTGAGCGGGCGGTCAAAATAGTGGTCAACCCGCGGGCCAACCGCCTGCACCACCAGCCGCATCGGCTTGCCCGCGACCTGCGCAAAGCCTTTTAGCCGCAGGATATCATGGTCAATGATCACCTGCTTTACCCGCTCAACGAAGGGTTCAACCGCGTCAATCGCCCCCAAAACGGCCTGAAAGCTCTCGAACTCATCATGGTCGTGATCGTGGTGATGATCATCATCGTCATCGTGGTGGTGATGGTGGGCGTGGCGGCTGGCCATATCGCTTTCGGCCCCGATCCCGAGACCAAGCAGGGTGGCAGGGCCGACCGCGCCCATTTTTGCCATTACAAATTGCACGCCTTTGCGGGCCTCGCTTTTAAGCCTTGCTTCCAGCGCGTCGGCCTCGCCCGCGCCCAGCAGGTCGGTTTTGTTGAGGATCACCATATCGGCGCAGGCAAGCTGGTCTTCAAACAGTTCCGCAAGCGGGGTGTCGTGGTCGAGCATATCATCACCCTGCCGCCGGGCGTCGATTGCCGCTTCGTCTTGGGCAAAACGGCCGGCCTGCAGGGCGGCGCTATCAACCACGGTGATCACCCCGTCGACCGTCACGCGGTTGCGGATCTCGGGCCAGTTAAAGGCCCGCACCAAGGGTTGCGGCAGCGCCAGACCCGAGGTTTCAATCACGATATGGTCGGGCGGTTCAGCGCGGTTCAGCAGCTTTTCCATGGCCGGAATGAAGTCTTCGGCAACCGTGCAGCAAATGCAGCCGTTGGAAAGCTCTAGCACGTCGTCCTCGTCACACCCCTTTATGCCGCAGCCCTTGACGATATCGCCATCCACGCCCAGATCACCGAATTCATTGATAATCAGCGCCAGCCGCTTGCCGTTTGCGTTGGCCAGCAGGTGCTGCACAAGGGTGGTTTTGCCGACCCCTAGAAAGCCGGTAATAACGGTTGCCGGTATTTTGCTGGCCATGGGAATCTCCTGAAAGCTGGGCCTTCTTTTAAGCCCGCTTATGCGCCGGCTGTCCAGCCCAAAAGCGTCACCCTTCGGGGGGGGCGCCAACGGCTATGATTGTGAGTATGCTATTGCGGCTTGATGGCCTGACCCATGCTACGATTGACTCCGTTTCATTGCGTTGACGTGTCGACCATCAAGTCGCCCTGGC
>CAYWXQ010000160.1:0-5124 GCA_964462475.1 uncultured Rhodobacterales bacterium
CTGGTTGCATTTGCTGCGCAAATACCCCCATTGCCATTGGGCGGTGGCCTCGGCTGCGCCTCGGTGGGTCAAGCGTGGATGAAGTGCAATCTGTTAAACCCCTTGCGCAACGCCGCGACCTCGCTTGCCAGAACTTCGGGGTCTGGGCGGGTAAGGGCGTTGGCAACCAGAGCGGCCAATGTGCGGGCGTTGTCAGGGGTTATACCCCAGCGCACCAGCTCGGGGGTGCCAATGCGCAACCCGTTCATATCACCCCGAACCTGAGCAATGGGCAGGCCGATGCCGCAGCTAAGGAACCCCGCTTTGCGCAACGCTTTGGCGGCGGTTTGGCCACCGCCAAAACGGGCGGCCTCGACCGCGAACTGGTGCGAGGTGGTGAAGCCACGGGCCTTGGCGAACACCGGAATGCCTGCAGCATCCAGCGCTTCGGCAAAGGCTTTTGCGGTGGTGATCATGGCCGCGGCATAGGCGGTGCCGAAATCTCGCCAATCGAGCATGGTCATCGCCAGCGCGGCGGATTTTCCGGCGTCGAAATTGGCGGTCATGCCGGGAAAGGCGATCGAATCCAGCCGCTCGGTAATGCTGGCATCGTTGCTGAGAATCAGCCCGCCCGCCGGGCCGCCCAGCGATTTATAGGTGCTCATCGTCATCAAATGCGCGCCCTCGAGCAGCGGATTCTTCCAAACCTTGCCGGCAATGATGCCGCATTGGTGGGCGGCGTCAAACATTACCCTTGCGCCGACGTCGTCGGCGATCTCGCGCACCGCTGACACGTTGTGCTCAAACAGATTAAGGCTGCCGCCGACGGTGATCAGTGTGGGTTTAACCGCAGCCGCCAGCGTGCGCAGGGCGTCGATGTCAAGCGTATAGCCGTCGGGATCAACCGGCGCGGCGACCGTGTTTAGCCCGTAAAGACCGGCGCAACCGGCGGCGTGGTGGGTTATGTGGCCGCCAATGTTGGCGGGTGGGGCGATGATGGTATCGCCCGGCTTGCAGGTGGCCATAAATCCGTAAAGATTGGCGATTGTGCCGGACGGCACGCGGATCTCGGCATATTTGGCGTTAAAGATTTCGGCGCATAGCGCGGCGGTAATCGCCTCTATTTCCTCGACCGCCTCTAGCCCGGTTTCGTATTTATCGCGGGGGTAACCAAGGCTCGGGCGCTCGGAAAGCCCGCGTGACAGCAGGGCGGCGGCGCGGGGGTTCATGATGTTGGTGGCAGGGTTCAGGTTAAAGCAGTGCTTCAGGTGAATGGCCTCGTTTTCGGTGGCCAAGACCTCCAGTCGCGCGGCGGTGACGCTGCTGTCCGTGGCGGCCACTTCTTGGGCGACACGGCTTATAAAATCTTCGGTTCGGTTCGGCACCCAGCCGCGTTTTTGCAAATTTGCCATGCTGTGTTTCCCCTTATAATCCACCCCCTACACGCAAAATAGTGCCGGTGGCATAGCTTGCTTTGTCTGAGCCGAGCCACAGGATGGCCTCGGCTATTTCGCTGGCGCTGGCCACGCGGCCCAGCGCCGAGGTGGCAGCGACCATGGCGGGGCGGTCGGGATTGCCACCACCGATGGTGTGCACATCGGTATCGGCGGTGCCGGCCTGCACCGAATTTACCCGTATGCCCTCTGGGCCGACCTCGCGCGCAAGGCCGATGGTAAAGCTGTCGATCGCGCCCTTGGTCGAGGCATAGTGCACATATTCGCCCGCGCTGCCGAGGGTGGCGGCGATGGAGGAAAGGTTGACAATACTGCCGCCCTTGCCGCCATGCCTGGTCGACATCCGGCGCACGGCCTGTTGGGCGCAGTAAAACGAGCCAAAAACATTGACCCTGTAAATCCGCTCTAACGCGGAAGATGACAGCGTGTCAACCCGCGAGGTTTCGCCGACAATTCCGGCATTGTTAACCAGCAGATCAACCGGGCCAAAGGCGGTGTCGCAGGCGGTGAACAGGGCGGCGACATCGGCCTCGCTGGCGACGTCTCCCTGCACTTTTATGGCCCGCGCCCCGAGGGATTCGCAGGTTTTTACCACCGCGTCGGCGCGGGCTTCATTGGCGATATAGCTGAGGCAAATATCGTATCCGGCCGTGGCTGCCAATGTGGCGGTGGCAGCCCCGATCCCACGGCTGCCGCCTGTTATAAGCGCTATTTTCCGGGTCACCACCAAGCCTCTGGTTGGGTTTTATAGGCAATATAAAGCGGGTGTTTGGGGTGGCCAGATTTGGTGAGGCCAAGATGTTTGGGGGTTTTGGGCCGGGCTTTGAGCAGGGCTTTTACCGCCGCACCCCGGGCCAGATGGTCACCGTGGTTGCCCCAGCCCGCGACCACCTCGTCGGCCCAGTCGATCGCGGCGATAATGGCGGCATCATTGGCGGCACCAACCGGGTCGGCGGCCGCCCGCATGTCGCGCGGGTCGGTCGCGCGAAAGGCGAAAATATTGCACACCCTGAAGGCCCCGAAACCAAGGGTGCGGGCGCGGCGCTCGCAGCGTTCAACGGTGGGGTCGTTTTGCAGCTCGGTCGCGGTTGAGGGGTTGAGCATTAAAAACAGCACCTTGCGGCCGCTGCCATCCCACACCCGGGTCAGCGCATAGCGGTAACGCTCGCAGTCAGAATAGCTGGCCGCGGAGCGGGTATCGGATTTTTGATGGGTTTTTATGATCATACGCCCGTTTTACAGGCAGATCGTGGCGGGTAAAGTGTTGTTTTTGCGATCATTCCACCCCCCCCGGATTATCAGGCGCGATGATTGCCGGTGTTTAGCATATATTTCAACCGGTTGCCTATAGTTTACGCCGAAACTGCCCGCGCAAAAATAGCCGCTCCCCAAAGCACCAGCACCACGCCTGACCCAAGATCCAGCCAGCGCAGCGCCCGCATCGGCAGGCGTGATTTAACCACCCCCACCCCCAGCACCAAAATCAGCCACCACAGCAGCGACCCCATAAACACCCCCGCCACCAGCACATACGGCCCCGAAGCGCTGGCTGTGCCCAGACCGGCAATCAGCCCGGTGGCCAACCCCGCTGCACGCCCGTCTGACAAGCTGCGCCTGATGCACAACACCCCGATCGGCCCCACCGGCATCGCCACGGCAAAGCCCATTGCCATGCCGCTTAGCAGGGCGCTCATGGCGCTGTCTTTACTATTTTTCTGTCTGTCCGGTCCATGTTTCGCTCTTTGCCCTATATCGGCATCACTATCCGGATTAACCCCCGGTTTCCAGCCAAACCGCCTGCCCTTACGCGGCAGGCGTGCAAGCGTCAAACATTTATCAAGGTTTGGTGGCCATTCTGGCGTTGCAACCATAGGGGCGCGAGTCGTGGCTCTCGGGTTTGCCAAGGATAGGTGCCGAACGTGAGTGAACAAAACCAAACGCCCCGTCTGCGCGCCCTAGAGGCAGAGGTTAAGCACCTGCAGGCAACCATTGCGCAAAAAGACCGGTTTCTGGCCACCGTCAGCCACGAAATCCGCTCTCCGATGAACGGGGTGTTTGGCATGGCCGACGCGCTGTCGCGCACCAGCCTTGACGACAAGCAAAGCCGCTATCTGTCGGTGCTGCGCGACGCCTGCGATACCATGCTGTCAATCGCCAACCATTTGCTTGAAAAGGGCAAGCTCGATTCGGGGCAAACATCACTGGTGCCGGTTGATTTCGACATTGCCGAATTTGTCTCGGGGCTGGTGGCCGAGTTTTCGGGCCAGGCACAGGCGCGCGGGCTGTCGCTGGAGCTTGATACCAAAATTCTGATCAATTCGCGTATCCGGTTTGATAAATTGCGCCTTGGTCAGGTGCTGGGCAATCTGGTATCAAACGCCATTCGCTATACCGACGAGGGGCGGGTGGTGGTGCGGGTTATTCTGCAAATGGGCCGCGACGGCAAGCGCCACCTTGTGCTTGGGGTCGAGGATAGCGGCATCGGGATTGCGCCCGACAAGCATGAGCATATTTTTAACGCCTTCGCCACGGCCGACCCGCAGCAATCGGCCAGCCGTGGCGGCACCGGGCTGGGCCTGAACGTGGTGCGCGAGCTTGTGGCGCTGATGGGCGGCACCGTGCGGGTTAGCTCGACCGTAGGGATTGGCGCGACATTTACGGTTGATCTGGTGGTGGCCGCCCCCGAAAACCTTCGTCAGGCCGACCAGCCCTCCCACCGCCCGTTGCCACAAAACCTGCACATATTACTGGCCGAAGACAACGACTCCAGCGCCTATGTGTTTGAGGTGCTGCTGGAGGATACCGGCGTTAAAACCACCCGGGTGCGCAACGGCGAAGAGGCGGTGATCGCCCATGCCAACGGCGCGTTTGACATCATCTTCATGGATATCCAGATGCCGGTGCTTAACGGTATTCAGGCCACGATTGCCATCCGCGCGGCCGAGGGCGACACTAACCAACCGACGCCGATCATCGCGCTTTCGGCCGATGTGGTTATCAGCCAATGTCCCAGCTACCGATCCGCGCGCTTTAGCGACGCAGTGTTTAAACCGATGCGCCAAAAAGACCTGCTCGACATACTGGCAAATTTTGGCAAAAATTCCGGTTGAACTAAGCGTGCAAATAGGCAATCGTCAGCGAAATTCCCTTAACATCCGGTGACCCCCTGTATGGACCATATTTCCAACCACCCCGCCACGGCCGACATGCAGGCCGCCGATGCCGCGCATCACCTGCACCCGTTTACCGACACTGCCGCGCTAAACCAAAAGGGGGCGCGGATCATTACCTCGGCCAAGGGAGTGATGCTGCGTGACAGCGACGGTAATGAAATACTGGACGCCATGGCCGGGCTATGGTGCGTAAATATCGGCTATGGGCGCCACGAGCTGGCCGATGTTGCGGCACGGCAAATGCGCGAACTGCCCTATTACAACACCTTTTTTCAAACCAGCCACCCGGCGGTGATCGCGCTGGCCGCAAAAATAGCCGCCCTCACCCCCGGTGATCTGAACCGCACGTTTTTTTCCTGCGGCGGCTCTGACGCCAACGACACCAATATCCGGTTGGTGCGGCATTACTGGGCGTCGCTCGGCAAGCCCGCCAAAACCCATATTATCGCGCGGCAAAACGGCTATCACGGCTCGGCCATGGGCTCGGCCAGCCTTGGCGGCATGGCGGCGATGCACGC
>CAYWXQ010000161.1:0-5086 GCA_964462475.1 uncultured Rhodobacterales bacterium
GATACACGGGCCAACTGATACACGGGCCATCTATTGGCCCCCCGTTGTTCCGGCTATCCTTTGGGTGCATTGCGCGCCTTGCCGGGTGCAATCGTGGAACACTTGATAGAGAATCAGTGCATTGGCACAATGTAACGTCTATGCAATAAAACCGGCGTGTTTGTGACAATGGCAGCCAAAACCCATCGCGTAATTCCCCTAATTACCACGGGCTTGCACCTGTTTTCATTGGATATTCCACTAGGTGGAGGCTTTTACACCCCTCAGGTTACAAAACGTTACAAAATTTTGCTACATTGTAACAAGTGAAAAGGTAAATTGCCCGTATGAATTCATTTGATAAATCATCAACCCATCTGCTTGTCGTTGACGATGATCAAGAAATCCGTGTTTTGTTGAACCGGTTTCTGAACAAGCAGGGGTTTCGGGTGTCGATTGCTGCCGATAGCACCGAAATGCAGGAGATTTTGGCCAAGTGGAAGATCGACCTTGTGGTGCTCGACCGGATGTTGCCGGGCAAAGACGGGCTGAGCATCTGTAAAGAACTGCGCGCGACCTCTAAAGTGCCGGTGGTGATGCTGACCGTGCTGGGTGAGGAAAACGACCGCATAGAGGGCTTTAATGTCGGGGTTGACGATTACATCGCCAAACCGTTTAACCCGCACGAGCTGTTGGCGCGGGTGCGGGCGGTTTTGCGCCGCACCCATATGGTGCCCCCCAGTAACGCCGAGGGTTTTGGCCGGTTGCTGAAATTCGGCCATTGGCGGCTGGATATCGCGCGCCGCCAGCTAACAGCCCGCACCGGCACATTGGTTGATCTCAGCGCCACAGAATTTGACCTGCTTGCCACCTTTGCCGAGCGCCCCGGCATTGTGCTGTCGCGTGATCAGTTGCTTGATCTTGCGGGCGGGCAGGTTGAAATGCCGTTTGACCGCAAGATTGATATGCAGGTCAGCCGCTTGCGCCGCAAAATTGAGGACGATCCCAAAAACCCGATCCTTATCCAGACCGTGCGCGGTGGCGGTTACCGGTTTGCAGCGGAGGTTTCATCAATTGAAAAACCTGCTGCCTGATACCATTGCTTTTCGCGCCATGGCGCTGCTGGTGGTTGGCCTTGCGGTCTCCCATTTGGTCAGCAACCTGTTTTACGCCAATGACAGCGAGACCGAGCTGCTGTCTTCGGGCGGTGAGCACGCGATCCAGTGGGTGGCGACCGTGGGGTCGTTTGCCGATACGGTTTCGCCGGATGACTGGCGCGATATCGTGGCGCAATCCAACACCGACAAGCGTTATGTCAGTGTTTCCGGCACCCCGATCGTTGGCGATACCGGTGCCAGCGGCTGGCGAGAGGCCACCCTGCGGCGCGAACTGGCAGGGCATGTCGATGCCAGCCATCTGGTTGACTACCGCATTGCCTATGCCACTGCCGATAACATTCCCGATGGGCACGATGCCATGCGCCAGCAGATCAGCGACCAATATGGCGGGTTCCCTGACGAGCTTATCCTGGTGTCGTTGAACCTCGGTCAGGGCAAGTGGCTGAACATGGTGACCCCCATTTTGCCGCCGACGACGTTTTTCTCGGCACGGCTGGGGCTTTCAATGGTGGTCATGTTGATCGCCGTGGTGGCGATTTCGGCGATTCTGGTGCGGCGCATGACCGACCCGCTGATGCGCCTGTCACAAGCGGCCGAAAAGCTCGGCACCGATGTTGACGCCCCCGCCATTCCCGAAACCGGCCCCGGAGAGGTGCGGCGCACCGCGCATGCGTTTAACGTGATGCAGGGCCGGATCCGGCGTTTTGTGCAGGATCGCACCCAAATGCTGGGGGCGATCGCCCACGATCTGGGCACACCAATTACCCGCCTGCGCCTGCGGGCCGAGTTCGTAGAGGACGACGCCCTGCGCCGCAAAATGCTGCGTGACCTTGACGATATGCAGCATATGGTGGCCTCGACCCTTGCGTTCATCCGCGACGACGCAACCTCGGAACCCCGGGTGACGGTCGATATCGGCTCGCTGCTGGCGCGGGTATGTGATGATATAATTGATGCCGGTTTCAACGTGACCCTGCAAGATGTGCCGCGCTGGTTGCTGGTAGAGTGCCGGCCGGTAGCATTGCGACGCGCGCTTTCAAACCTTGTGCATAACGCCGTTAAATACGGTGGGTCTAAATACGGTGGCTCGGCGCTGGTTTCGGTGTTGATAGAGCCCGAAAACATCACGATCGTGATCGAGGATGACGGCCCCGGCATTGCCCGGGACCGACAAGAGGATGTGTTCCGGCCGTTTTTGCGGCTGGAAGACTCGCGCAATCGCGAGACCGGTGGTACCGGGCTCGGGTTATCCGTGGCCCGCACCATTGCGCGTGGCCACGGCGGCGATATCCGGTTGCATAACCGGAAAGAAGGCGGGCTTTGTGTTGAACTTCGCTTACCGCTATCATCAGATTTGCAAGAAGACCCCGCACCCGCTTCGGGTGTCGGATCAGCAAGACAAGACGGGCTGAAAACCCGCAAACCAGGAGAGAGGAAGACAGAATGGAAAACGCTCTAGGGATATGGGGGCCGCAAGCAATGATGATGGCCATCACCGCATCCTTCACCGTATTGGGGATGGCTATGCTATTGGCCGCCCTGCTTATGAAACGGCGCTGGAAACCCAGCTACACGGTGGAGTTTGTGTTTATCGGCATCATGCTCGCGCTGGCCTGGCTTGGTGACTATACCTCGACCAAGACCTATTCCGCCTATCAGGCTGATCTGAACAGCGAAGAAAAAATGGTCTCGGGCAATTATGACGGTCTGGGCGAGGGTGCCTTTGACCAGGTGGTTACCGTGATCGCCTTTCAATGGGGCTTTGCCTTTATCAACGAAGAAGATCAAATCAGCCGCAACGCGCTGATGGTCCAGCCCGGTGAAAAAGTGCTGTTGCGGGTTTTGTCCAATGACGTGATCCACGGCTTCAACATTCCGGTAGCACAGATCACCGCTGAAATCGACCCCGACGACAAGCGCGAGCTCTGGATTCGCGCCCCTGACAAGCCGGGCAAATACCTAATTCAATGTGTTAACTATTGTGGCATTGGCCATGCGCAAATGAAAGCGTGGCTGGTTGTCGGTGATGGTGGCGAAAATAACGACGGGGGAGACGCGTAATGGCGACAATGCAAATGGATGATCCCAAAATGGGCAACAAGGTCCATTGGGAACCGGAGAACTTGCTAAAGGGGCACACGCTCAAGCAAATTCTCTTTTCGAATGATTACCGGCATATTGCCCTTAAAGGGATATTTACCGCCTTTATCATGCTGGCACTTGGGGGCATGTTTGCCATCATTTTCCGCACCGAACTGGCGCTGCCCGATGTGCAGTTTCTGGGCGCCCGGGTATATATGACCCTGATGACCCTGCACGGCATGGTGATGGTTTTCGGGTTTTTGATCCCGCTGACGGTCTCGGTCAATTACTATATCCTGCCCAAGATATTGGGTAACGATCGCCTGATCTGGGCCGGTGCGGCGCAAGCCAGCTACTGGATTTTGATTGTGGCGGCGATTTTTCTGGTTATCGGCCGGCCTGATTTCACCTGGACAGCCTATGCGCCAATGTCTTTGCGCACGGGTAACAACCTTATCTGGATGGGCCATGTGGCGATCATTCTGGTAGCGGTTTCCGAGTTTCTGGCTGGTGCGGTGCTGTTTCGCAACGCTATTTCCAGCAAAGGCGGCCTTAAAAACACCCCGCTTATGGGTTGGGCTGCGGGCACAATCGGTTTGTTGTTCATGATCTCGGTCTTCCCGCTTGGTTTTGTTGGCTTTGGCCTGCTGTCTGACTGGGCACAATGGACAAATGTTGCATGGTTTGACCCGTCGCGTGGCGGTTCGGTGCAGTTCTTCCTTTATGTGTTCTGGACCTATGGCCACCCGGCTGTTTACCTGCCGTTCGTGCCGGCGATTGCGATCATCTATACGTTGATGCCGCGCTTTCTGGGCCGCCCGATGTGGAGCTACTGGTCTGGCGTTGTTGCGTTTATCCTGCTGTCATTAGGCGCAATGCCAATTGGCCCGCACCACTTTCAGCCGGTTTACACGGTCTCGGGGGACTACCAGCGTTTCGTGCAAATTCTGACAATGCTGGTGTTTATCCCGTCGGTGATGCACGTGTTTAACTGGATATCGACGCTGTTCATGTCGCCGATCCCGGACTCGGCACGGCGGGCAATTCCGTTCAAGTTCATGGTGTTTGCGATTGCGTTTATTGTTTACGGCGGCGCGACGGCATTTTTGAACGCCCAAATCGCACCGGATAGTGACTTTATCCATAATACTTACTGGATACCGGCGCACTTCCACGCCATGTTCTTTGGCTTCTCGGGGCAAATGGCCTTTGCCGGGGTATACTTTTTGTTCCCTTACTTCACGGGGCGGATGTATAACCAGACACTGGGCAACTGGCACTTCTGGCTTTGGCAGATCGGCTTGTTCATCAAGATCACCGGTATGGGGATTGCAGGATACCTCTACTTCCCGCGCTGGGTTTACGACTATCTGCCGCTTTCCGGCTGGGTTGAAACCCAGATGGCCATCACCATTGGTGGCTACATGATCGCACTTGGCTTCCTTTTCTTCTTGGTCAACCTGTTCTGGTCGGCCAGCAAAGGTAAAGAAGTTTCCGGCGATCCGTGGCCGGTAATACACGACCTCAAAGCAGCCCCGGCTGCCCAACCAGCAGAATAAGGAGAACCGATATGCTGAAGTTTTTTGGAATTGTCGGGCTGGTAGGCACGGTAATTGTTGCTTACCTGGTAACATACGGGGTTGGGCCAGAGGCCCAGCTGCCACCCGAGGTCAGCCTTTTGGAAGGGTTCCGTGAAGACGGTTACCTGACCAAAGATCGTAACCTTGCCTTTGACGAACGTGCCGAAGAAGCCGGTGTGTTCTCGGTGCCGCCGGGTGATGCGCCGGTGCTTGCCGCCGCTATAGCCGCACAGGGTGACATGGGTGGCATGGATATGTCGGGCGCTGGTGACGCAACCACCATGGCGGAAGGCATGGATATGTCAGCGGCTGCTGACGCGGCAACCA
>CAYWXQ010000162.1:0-2885 GCA_964462475.1 uncultured Rhodobacterales bacterium
TGTCTGGCTTTTTTGTGTCTGGCATAGATATTCGACCGAGCACGCCCGGCTCGACGGCAGAGGGCGCTAGTCGGCGGGCCTAAACGCCTAGTCAGTAGAGCTGTCGGTGGGGCTGTCGGTGGGGCTTTCGGTGGATTTATCCGGAAACACAAACCCCGCCTCGGTCATCAGCTGGTCAGAGCGCGTCTCTACCACCTCTTCCAGCTCGGCCAGAAATGCCTTTATCGGTTTGCCCGCCGGAATGGTTGGCAAAAACTCCATCACGGCCACACCGGGTTTGCGGTAAGGGCTGCGCCGCGCCCAGAACACGCCGGTATTGGTGGCGGCGGGCACGCAATCCAGCCCGAAGCGCTCATACAGCACCCCTGCCCCCACCCTATAGGGCCGCTTGGCGCCGGGCAGCACCCGTGTGCCTTGGGGGTAAATCACGGTTTGGCCCGCGTCTTTTTTGCGCGCCTTTTCCATATCGGACACCATTTTTATCATCGCCCCGCCGCCTTTGTTGCGCCTGACCGGGGCCGAGCCGATGCGCAGCGCCAACAGGCCGATCACCGGTGCATAAACCAGCTGCCGTTTCATAATGTATTTGGCACGCGGCAGCGCCACCATCAGCATTAAAATATCCAGAAACGACATATGCTTGGAGCAGACGATAACCTCGCCCTGCGGCACCGGCCCGCGAAACTCGACCCGCAGGTTGCAAATCACCTTTAGATACCAAAATATGATGCGGCTATAGGTTCGCATCACCCAGTAAGCGCCATCAACCGACCAGATCGCCAGCGGGGCCAGCACAATGCCGTAGACCAGCATGGTTGAATACATCAAAAAATCAAAGACCAGTGACCTGAACCGAAGCATAATAAACCCTAGGTAACATTGTGAAGGTGGTGTCGCGCCGCCAGCCGCGACGCCGCAAAAGCCGAGACCGCCACCAAAAGCGGCACCAATAGCGGATAGGCCCAGTCGGCCCCGCTTAGCGTCAGGCCCGAAAGCAACCCGTTGGCGGCTGGCTGGGCCGGAAAGCTCAGCACCGCCAGCATTGCCAGCGCCATGCCCAGCACCGCGCCTATGGTGGCGCGCAGGGTAATGCGGCGCACGAATGCCCGCGCAATATAGGAATCGCGCGCCCCGAGCAAGCGCAGGGTCTTGATGATGCCCTGATTGGAGGCCAGCGCGTTATGCGCCGACAAAACCACGATAATAACCGTGATCAGCGCGGTCAGCGCCAGCGAGATCGCCACCATCAGGCGCAGGCGTTGCGCGGCTTCCAGCACCGGTTGGCGCCAATAGCTGTGGTCGTCAAACACGGCACCCGGGGCCTCGGCCTGCAAGCGCAGCTTCAGGCTTTCCAGATCGGGGGGGGTGGCGGCCAGGCGCACGTCTATCAGGCGCGGGATCGGCAGGGTATCGACGGGCAGGGCGCTGCCCAGCCATGGCTCCAGCAAGGCCAGCTGCGCGGCTTTATCAATGATTTCAGCACTTTCAACCCCCGGCGTTGTGCGCAACACCTGCAAGGTGGCCACGGTTTGGGCCTCAAGGTCGGCATCATCGGCCACGATCCGCACCGTAGCGGTGCGCGCCAGATCCAGCGACCAGTAATCCGCCAGCCGCCCCACCGCCAAGGCCAGCGTCAGCGCGAACACCGCAATAAACGCCATCGCCCCCGAGGCAAAGCCCGTAAGCCACGCGGCATTGCCCTTGGGCGGCACCACCTGGTCCGAGGCTTTATCGCCAAACAATACGCTAAAGGGGTTCCAGCTCATAATTGCGCCCCTGCCAGGCTTAATTGCCCGCCCTTCAGCCGCAGCACCGAGGCCGGCACCCGCCCCTTGATCGAGCGGATCAGGTTAAGGTCGTGGGTGGCCAGCAATATGGTTTTGCCCATTTTGTTAAGCTCGACCAGCAGGGTCAGCAGGCGTTGGCCCATCTCCCAATCGACATTGCCGGTGGGTTCATCAGCCACAATCATATCGGGGTCCATGATCACGGCGCGCGCCAACGCCAGCCGCTGCCGCTCGCCGCCCGAAATCTCTTCGGGGAAGGCGTCGGCGCGGTGGGACATATCCACCCATGCCAGCAGGTCCTCGAGGTTTTCCATGTTGTCCTCAATATTTTTGCCCGCCACCAACAGCGGCAAGGCTATATTTTGCCGAACGGTCAAATGGTTAAGAAACTGGCAATCCTGATGCACAACACCAATGCGCCGCCGCATTTGGGTGATTTGCTCACGGCCAAGCGTAGTAACATCCTGCCCGAAGATCTTTAACTTGCCAGAATCGGGCATAAGCGAAAGATAGCACATTTTCAGTAACGTTGTCTTCCCTGCGCCTGACGGGCCGGTAAGAAAGTGAAAAGAGCCCGCCGCAAGCTCCTGGGTCACATCCTCCAAAATGGCGCGTTGGCCATAGCTAAATCCGGCGTTTTCCAGCAAGATCACAAGAATTTTCCTCCAATTTTGCAGACAATCACATGTTAACGCGCTAAGCTCAAGCCCTAAGCCCTTGATCCTCTTGGAATAGCTTTGATTGGGCGCTACAACTGTTAACAGCCTGATTCGAGTGGCAGGACGATAAGACACAGGACGTATTACAATGCGGATAACATGCCCCAATTGCCAAGCAACCTACGAAGTGGGCGAGAACGATATCCCCGATGAGGGTATCGAGGTCGAGTGCAGCGCCTGCCTGAACCGCTGGATGCAAACGCCCATAGGTGAAAAAAGCGCTGCCGCCGCTTCGGCAGGGATATCTGCGCCCACTGGCCCATCTGCGCCATCTGCCACGGCACAGCCTTCAGCCCCGCTTGCCCCTGTGGCCATGCCCGAGCCCACAAATGACCCCGTGGTCGCGCAACCGTCAACGCCGGATCCGGCCACGCAGCCC
>CAYWXQ010000162.1:2985-5029 GCA_964462475.1 uncultured Rhodobacterales bacterium
CCGAATCAGAAGCCGAACCAGAAGCCGCGCCAGAGCCGGAATTACCGGAGCTCGACGACCCCGCCCCCGATGTGGCGGCCGAAATTCCGGCTGAACCGCCCCTGTCGCCGCAAGCGGACACCACTGCAACCGATAATACCGAACCAGAACCAGCAGAACAACCACTGCCAGAGCCACAACCAACCCCGGTAGCCCGCCACTGGAGCGAACAAATTGCCGCCGTGTTGCCGGCCACAATGGCCAAACCTGCTACACCCGGGCAAGTATCAGCGCCCGCAAACATCGGTGATAGCGCAAAACAGGATATGGAAGACCTGATCCGCACCTTGTCGGCCAGCCAACCCTCAACGCCGTCAAGCCCTGCGCCCGAACCGGTCGAGGAACCGGTTTTTCATCCGTGGGACGGCGATGTTGCCCCTCAAATCCTGCCCGAACACACCCCGACGCCAGAAACCGGCGAGGATGATGATTTTAACTGGGACGAGCCACCAGAAACCGCCAATGTGGTGGCAGATGTTTTTGCCCCTCGTGCCGATGACGAAGCAAGCGTAGCGGCCACTGGCGCGCAAAACCGGCCAAACGGGTTGCGGGTGCCGGAGCCCGTGATATCCAACGTTATTCAAGCCGATATTCCGCAAGCCCCCAATGCAACCATGGGGCGCATGCGTCCGACCGGGACCAAGCCGGGAAAACCGACACCGGTTGAATCTGTCGAGGATGTCGAGGCGGCCATTCGCGCCGAGATGAAAGGGTTCGACCAACCGGGCAGCGCGCGCGCCACCGATGACAATGTGGTAAAAACCGGCTTGTTTGGCCGCAAGGAAAAACCCGCGCCAAATCCGGAAACGCCCGCTAAACCCGCCAACCCGCTCAAGGTTGCCCTGCTGGATGACGACACCACCAACGCCGCGCCGCGTTCGGGCAAGCGCACGGGGTTCTTTTTGGTGGTCTATCTGTTCCTGATCGCGCTGGCGGTTTATTTGTTTGGCGACCAGATTTCGGCGCTGGCGCCGGCGCTGAAACCCTATATCGACAGCTTTTCCGGCATGGTTGACAGCTTGCGCACTGAAACCCAGCGGCTGATGGCCCCTTATATATAGGGTTGGGGCCGTTGGGCGGGCAACCCTGCCCGACGGCTATATCGCGGGGCCTATATCGCGGTTTTCAAGCTTTCGGCGAGGTAAATTTCACGCAGGCGGCGGGCGGTTTCGCCCACCTTGCCATCGCCGATTTGCACGCCGTCAATTTCAACCACCGGGCCAACAAATGTGGTGGCCGAGGTCACAAATGCCTCTTTTGCCGCTTTGGCTTCCTTAATGGTAAAGGGGCGTTCCTCAACCTTGATCTGGGCTTCGGCGGCAAAGCGCAGCACGGCGGCGCGGGTGATGCCCGACAAAATATCGTGGCTAAGGTCGCGGGTAACAATCGTGCCGTTTTGCAGCACGATATAGGCGTTGTTCGAGGTGCCCTCGGTCACGAACCCGTCTTCGACCAGCCACGCATCATCGGCCCCTGCCGCCTTGGCCGCCATTTTGCCCATCGAGGGCGCCAGCAGTTGCACGGTTTTAATATCGCGCCGCCCCCAGCGAATATCGGGAATAGAGATCACCTTCATGCCGTTTTTGGCCAGCGGCGAATTGACCACGTTTTTAGCCTGCGTAAACAGCACCATCGAAGGTTCGACATCGGGATAGGCGAAATCGCGATCGGCAATGCCACGGGTGACCTGAAGGTAAATCAGCCCCTCGGTCAGGTTGTTGCGCGCCATCATTTCACGGTGAATCGCCTGCAACGCGTCCATGGTGCAGGGGGCTTTCATGTCGATCTCGCCCAGCGAGCGCATAAGCCGCGCGGCGTGGCCGGCAAAATCGAGCATCTTGCCGTCGATCACCGAGGTGACCTCGTAAACCGCGTCGGCCATCAGAAAACCGCGATCAAAGACCGAGATTTTGGCCTCGGCCTCGGGCAGGTAGTCGCCGTTCACATATACAATTCTGCTCATCTTCATCCCCATAGTTCAGCGGTTGGCGGGTAAACCCCGCGC
>CAYWXQ010000163.1:0-4931 GCA_964462475.1 uncultured Rhodobacterales bacterium
GGTCCAGCGCACGCCGATCCTTTGCGCAGCAAAGGATCGACGTGCGCTGGGAAAAGACGGTCGAGCTTGGCGCATGCTTGACGGGCTTGCCACAGGCTCAGGGAGGGTAGGCGCTCAAATATCCGGCTCTCCACCTTCCATTGGCTCATGATGGCGGCGATGGGCACCAACGGTTTGCAGCACCTGCACCAAGTTAGAAACCGCCCATCAACCCGCCAACGTTTAAGGCCCCCGCCAACTTTTAAGGCCATTGCCGCTGACGCTGGTGTGAAAACACCGGCATCGGCCAAAAATGGCTGTGCAACTTTGGTTTAACCCCCGCCCGGTTAGCCCCCTGTGCAATGGCCGGGCCTTGGGGAACCGCCTAGTTTCCCCTAGGCAGAAGGTATCTTTTGCCGCCATTAACACGCTATAAATCCATGGAAATTGCTGTCATATGACCGACAAAACCACACCCTCTATCCCGGTATGGGACCGCTTCATTCGGCTTTTTCACTGGTCGTTGGTGGTGGCGGTAACCATTGCCGCCATTAGCGGCTTTTTGCTGCGCCCGACATGGATATCATTGCACATATGGGCTGGCGGTGCCGGGGCGGTTTTGCTTCTTGGCCGGGTGCTATGGGGCATTTGGGGCAGCCAAAATGCCCGGTTTTCCGGCTTTGTCAAAGGCCCGCGCGCGGTGCTGACCCATATGCGCGAGCTGCGCAACGGCAGCGCCCCGCGCCATTTGGGCCATAACCCGCTGGGCGCGTTGATGATCATCGCCCTGCTGGGCACGGTGTTGCTGCTGCTGCTGACCGGCATCGCCGCCCTTGGCGGGGTGTTCAAGGTCGGGCCGCTTAGCTTTGCCACCACCTATCAAATCGGCAACACCACGCTTTCGCTGCACCTGCTGCTGGCCTATTTTCTGCTGGCGCTGGTGGTGCTGCATATCGCAGGGGCGGTGTATGAAGGCTGGCGCACCCGTGAAAATCTAGTTAAATCCATGGTTACCGGCAAAAAAGAGGCGCGCAGCGGCGACCACCCGACCCCCGCTGTCAAACCCCGGCCATTGCGCACGCTGGTGATATTTATCGCGGCGCTGGCGGCGCTGGTCGGGCTGGGGGTGCTGCTGGCGTCCGCACCGCCAAAGGGCGGGGCGGTGACCGTGTTTGACCCGACCTATGCCGATGAATGCTCGGCCTGCCATATGGCCTATCCGCCCAGCCTGCTGCCCGCCAAAAGCTGGCGCTCGCTGATGGCCGGCCTTACCGACCATTATGGCGAGGACGCCACGCTCGGCCAGAAAACCACCAATGAAATCACCGCCTGGCTGGTGGCCAACAGTGCTGACCACGCTGATACCAAACCCTCGCATGTGTTTGCCAGCACCAGCGCCAACGCCTCTTTTACCCTGACCGAAACCCCGTTCTGGAAGGCGACCCACAGCGCCATCCCCAAAACCACGTTCAGCCGCCCGCCGATCTATACCTCTGGCAACTGCGCCGCTTGCCATAGCGACGCCGGCACCGGTGCCTTTTACCCTGCCAATATTTTAATCCCCAAGGAGACGACCCAATGAATATAAAACTAATCCTCGCCGCCGGCGTCGGTGCCGCCATGCTGGCCGCTGCCGTCGTAGTCGCCAACCCGCTGCGCGACGCCATATTGCAAGGCTATATGACCGACGCCGGCGTCAGCAGCTTTTCGGCCGACGCCGGGCGCACGCTGTTTTTAAGCCAGAACACCGGCGGCAAACCGGCAACGCCCTCTTGCTCGACCTGCCACACAACCAATCCGCAAAACCAGGGCCGCACCCGGGTTGGCAAGGTAATCGAGCCCATGGCGGTTTCGCTAAGCCCCGACCGCTATACCGACGCGGCCAAGGTCGAAAAATGGTTTCGCCGCAACTGCACCTCGGTGCTGGGCCGCGAATGCACCCCCGAAGAGAAAGGCAACTACATCACCTTTATGATCAGCCAATAGATATAAGGAAACAAAATATGAAACGTAACATCACCCTTGCCGCCGCCGCCGCGATGGTTCTGTCTAGCAGCGTGCCAATAAGTGCCGCCTCGCCGTGGATCGTCGATAACGCCGCAACCAAGGCCGAATGCTCGGCCTGCCACACCGTATACGCGCCCGGCTTTTTGCCCAAGCGTTCGTGGCGCGCGATCATGGCCGACCTCAGCAACCACTTTGGCGAAGACGCCAGCCTTGACGAGGCAACCCGCTCTGAAATCGAGCAGTATCTTGTCTCGACCGCGGCTGAAAACCCGCGCGGCGTTGACCCGGCAACCACGCCGTTGCGCATCACCGATCTGGCGTGGTTCAACAGCCAGCACGGTAGCCGCGCCCGCGCTTATGCCGCTGCCCGCCCCGCGATTGGCACGATCTCGAACTGCACCGCGTGTCATAGCGGTGCCGAGCGCGGCCAGTTTGGTGATTAACCAAATCAGTGGCGCATAAAAACCCTTTGGTAACCATATCTCCCTAAACGTGGTCAGGCATCACTGTTTGGGAGAATCCACAAATGGTTTTTATAAGCCGCTGGCAAATCTTGCCCGCCCTGCTGGTTTCAGCGGGGCTATTGGCATGGCCAGCCACCGCCACCGAAACAGGCTCCGGCAATACGGGTAACGTGGCCGCAACCTCGGCCATTTGCGACGCCGCCAGCGCCGCCGCCGCCCGCACCCAAAGCATGCCTGCCGATGCGCTTTATGCCATTACCCTGTCTGAAACCGGCCGCATGCGCGGCGGCAAGCTGCGCCCGTGGCCATGGACCGTCAACATGGAGGGCAAGGGGTTCTGGTTTGACACCCGCGCAGAAGCGCTGGCCTATGTAACCGAGCGCTATAACGCCGGTGCGCGCAGTTTTGACGTGGGCTGTTTTCAGATCAATTACAAATGGCACGGCATGAATTTTGCCAGCATCGAGGCAATGTTCGACCCGATGACCAACGCCACCTATGCCGCCAAAATGCTGTCGGGGTTTTATGACGAATTTGGCGACTGGACCAAAGCCGCCGGTGCCTATCATTCGCGCACCGAGGTTTATGCCAGCCGATATCGCACCCGCTACGCCCGCATTCGCGCCACGCTAAACGGCAGCGCCCCGGCGCCGGTGCTGCGCCTGCCCACGGTTTCACCCAATGTTATGGTGGCGCGGGTGGCGCGCTTTCCGCAAGTTCAGCACGCGTTTCTTTCCGCCCCACCGATTGCGGCAATTTCACCCTATTCGTCCCGCGCCGGGGCGATTGGCGAGGGCGGGATCGAAACCCCGGTCTCGGTCATGGGCTCGCTGGCGTCGGGCATGCTTGGCGGGGCCACGGTCACGTTGTTAACCGCCTCCAGCGGCGCGCTTTTCTAGGAAACCTTATGTCAAAACTTACCATTGCCACGTTTTATCAACCCACAGTTATGCTTAGCATTGCGCTGATGGCGGTGATCGCGATGATGATCCTGCCAATGCCCGCATGGGTGCTGGATATCGGGCTGGCCGCCAGTTTTGCCATCGCGATCCTGATCTTTACCATCACGCTGTTTATATCGCGCCCGCTTGAATTCTCGGCCTTTCCAACCATTTTGCTGGCCAGCCTGATGCTGCGATTATCGCTGAATGTGTCTTCAACCAAGCTCATCATCGGGCAGGGCAATACCGGCACCAATGCGGCGGGGGATGTGATTGAAGGCTTTGCGATGTTTATCATGGGCGGCTCGGTTTACCTTGGGCTGGTGGTGTTTGGCGTGCTTTTGATCGTTAATTTCATCGTCATTACCAAGGGCGCGGGCCGCATGGCCGAAGTGGGGGCGCGCTTTGCACTAGACGGTATGCCCGGCAAACAGCTGGCGATTGACAGCGACATGGCAGCGGGGGCGATCGACCACGACGAAGCCAAAAAGCGCCGCAAAACCGAGCAGGAGGAAACCACCTTTTTCGGCTCGCTCGACGGGGCATCAAAATTTGTAAAGGGCGACGCGGTGGCGGGGCTGCTGATCACCATGCTCAACCTGATCATGGGCTTGGTGATGGGGGTGTTTGTGCACGGCATGCCGGTTGGGCAGGCCTTTGAAACCTATGCCATTTTAACGGTTGGTGATGGGCTTGTTTCGCAATTTCCGTCGGTTATTATCTCGATCGCCTCGGCGCTGCTGCTGTCCAAGGGCGGGGTGCTTGGCACGGCCGACAAGGCCCTTACCAGCCAGCTTGGTGCCTACCCCGAGGCGCTGGCAACAGTGGCCGCGATGCTGGCGCTGTTTGGCCTTATTCCGGGCTTGCCGGTTATACCGTTTTTTGCCGGCGCGGGGGTGCTGGCGGCGGCGGCCTTTTTCAGCTTCAAGCGCAAAGCCCGCGAGGCCGCCGCAGCCGCGCAGGCCGAGGTTGCCAAAACACCCGAAGCCACACCGCAAAAAACCCTTGGCGATATGCTGGATCTTGATGAAATCCACCTTGAGTTCGCCTCTGATCTGGTGGCCACGGTGATGGACGAGGCCGCCGGTCTGGACCGCCGGATATTGAACATGCGCAACCATATCGCGGCGCAATTCGGGGTGGTTATCCCCGAAATCCGGCTGACTGATTCAACCCTTTTGCCCAATGGCACCTATGTTATCCGCATTCAAGGGGTCGAGATCGCGCGCTCGGAGGTCGAGATCGGCAAGGTCTTGGTGCTGCTGGCCGATGACGCCACCCGCGCCCCCAACGGCCATGATGTGTCAGAGCCGGTTTACGGTGCCCCCGCCCGCTGGATAGACCCCGATATGCAAGAACAGGCAGCGCTGCAAGGCCTGTCGGTGGTCACCCCGACCGAGGTGATTTCAACCCACCTGCTGGAAGTGCTGAAACAGAATTTTGGCAGGCTGTTCAACCGCCGCACCCTGCGCAAATTGCTGGATGAATTTGTGGCGGTTTCAGAACCCACCCGCGCCGCCGCCAACCGCCGGATTCTGGA
>CAYWXQ010000164.1:0-4916 GCA_964462475.1 uncultured Rhodobacterales bacterium
TGCGGCCTCGGCCCCGGCAAAAACCGGCGCGGCGGGCAGGGTTAAAACAAGGGCGTAACAAAAGCGCTTTATCATTTGGATCATTCCCCTTATATAGAGGGTAATTCCCCCTACGAAAACCTCAAATAGCGCTTGGCGCACCCGAGTTTTCGGCACCGGATGAACTGTGATTAAAGGAGTTTGCCATGGCCCTGCCACTAATGCCAAAAGCCACCGCCGTGTGGTTGATTGATAACACCACGCTGGATTTCAAACAGATTTCAGCCTTTACCGGCCTGCACGAGCTGGAGGTAAACGGCATTGCCGACGGCGAGGTCGCCATTGGCGTTAAGGGCTTTGACCCGATCGCCAACAAACAGCTGACCGCCGACGAAATAAAGCGCTGCGAGGCCGACCCCAAAGCCAAGCTCACGCTGATGTTCAACCCCGCCTCCGAGGGCGAGATGAAACGCAAGGGCCCGCGCTATACCCCGCTTTCCAAGCGGCAAGACCGCCCCGCCGCCATCGCGTGGCTGGTCAAGTTCCACCCCGAGCTGACCGACGGGCAAATCTCCAAACTGGTTGGCACCACCAAGCCCACAATCATGGCGATTCGCGAACGCACCCACTGGAACATCTCCAACATCCAGCCGATTGATCCGGTGGCGCTGGGCATGTGCCGCCAGATAGAGCTTGACACCGTGGTCGCCAAAGCCGCCGCCAAGTTGGCAAAATCGGGCGAGGTCATGACCGACGAAGAGCGCATGAAGCTGGTCTCGACCGAGCAAAGCCTGCAAATGGAAGAGGACCGCCCGATGCCGTCCGTTGTCTCGGGGCTGGAAAATTTTGCGCTTGGCGAAAAACCCGAAAAAGAAAAGGTGATCGACGCCGACAGCCTGTTCAACCTGCCCAAGGGCGATGGCGAAGAATAGCTATTGCCAGCGGGTTTTAACCTGATACATCTGGGCCATACGCACGCCGAAAGGATTGATTATGGCCCACACCCTCAGCCCGCAAAGCGCCCCCTCACTGGCTTTTTTTAACTGGGAAGACCCGTTTTTGCTTGAAGACCAGCTTTTGGGCGAGGAACGCATGATGCGCGACGCCGCCCGCGCCTATGCGCAAGAAAAGCTGCAACCGCGCATCATCAAAGCCTATCGCGAAGAACTCACCGACCCCGATATTTTTGCCGAAATGGGCGCAATGGGCCTGCTCGGCATTACCATCCCCGAAGCCTATGGCGGGCTTTCCGGCAGCTATGTTTCCTATGGTCTGGTGGCGCGAGAGGTCGAGCGGGTCGATAGCGGCTATCGCTCGATGATGTCGGTGCAAAGCTCGTTGGTGATGTATCCGATCTATGCCTACGGCAGCGAAGCGCAGCGGCAAAAATACCTGCCCAAACTGGCCAGCGGTGAACACATCGGCTGTTTCGGGCTAACCGAGCCCGATGCCGGCTCTGACCCCGGCGGCATGAAAACCACCGCCAAGGCGGTTGAGGGCGGCTATGTGCTGAACGGCGCCAAAATGTGGATATCCAACAGCCCGATCGCCGATGTGTTCGTAATCTGGGCCAAATCGGACGCCCATAACGGCAAGATCAGGGGTTTTGTGCTTGAAAAGGGCATGAAGGGGCTTTCCACCCCGAAAATCGGCGGCAAACTATCCTTGCGCGCCTCGATCACCGGCGAGATCGTGATGCAGAATGTCGAAGTCGGCGAAGACGCGCTTCTGCCCAATGTCGAAGGGCTGAAAGGCCCGTTCGGCTGCCTGAACCGCGCCCGCTACGGCATCAGCTGGGGGGTACTTGGCGCGGCCGAATTTTGCTGGTTTGCGGCCCGCCAATACGGGCTCGACCGGGTGCAATTCGGCAAACCGCTGGCCGGCACCCAGCTATACCAGAAAAAGCTCGCCGATATGCAAACCGAAATCACCCTCGGCCTGCAAGCCAGCCTGCGCGTTGGCCGCCTGATGGACGAAGCCCGCGCCGCCCCCGAGATGATCTCGATGATCAAACGCAACAACTGCGGCAAGGCGCTCGACATCGCCCGCATGGCCCGCGACATGCACGGCGGCAACGGCATTTCCGAGGAATTCCAGATCATGCGCCACATGCTTAACCTGGAAACCGTCAACACCTACGAGGGCGCCCACGATGTCCACGCCCTCATCCTCGGTCGCGCCCAAACCGGCTTACAGGCGTTCTTCTAACACTCTACTTTGTGCAAATATCCCGGGGGTGAGCGTAGCGAGGGGGCTGGCCCCCTACCCCCGGCCAAAACCAAGCGCGGCCCAACGGCCTTATTCCAGCGTCAACACAATTTTGCCGATATGGCTGCTATCCTCGATGCGGCGATGCGCTTTTGCAGCATCTGCCAGCAAAAAGCTCTGGTCCATAACCGGCGCAATACGGCCCGAATCAAGCATAGGCCAAACTTGTGCGCGCAACGCCTGCGCGATTTCGGCCTTGGCCTGATCGGATTGCGGCCGCAAGGTGGCGCCGGTTACTTCCAGCCGTTTCATCATGATCTGCGCGAAGTTCAGTTCGGCTTTCGGGCCGCCCAAAAACGCGATCATCACCAAGCGGCCATCCGTCGCCAGCGCGCGGATATTGCGTGGAATGTAGCTACCCCCGACCATATCCAGAATCAGGTCAACCCCTTTGCCATCGGTAAGGCGCTTGACCTCCTCCACATAATCCTGCGTTTTATAATTGATCGCCGCTTCGGCCCCGAGGCTTTCACACAGCGCGCATTTCTCGTCACTGCCAGCGGTGGTAAACACCCGCGCCCCAAACGCCTGCGCCAGCTGGATCGCGGTGGTGCCAATGCCCGAACTGCCGCCATGCACCAAAAAGCTTTCGCCCGCCTGCAACCGCCCGCGCATAAAAACCGTGCTCCAGACGGTAAAATAGGTTTCGCACAGCGCGGCGGTTTCCACCATGCTTAGGCCCTCAGGTACGCGCAAGGCATGGTCTTGATGGGTGGTGGCGAATTCGGCATAACCGCCGCCAGCCAGTAGGGCGCAGACTTTATCTCCAACTTTCCAACGGGTGACGCCGGCGCCAATGGCCACCACCTCGCCCGCCGCCTCAAGCCCCGGCAGGTCGCTGGCGCCTTTTGGCGGGTCATAGGCCCCTGCGCGTTGCAGCGCATCGGGGCGGTTTACGCCCGCCGCTTCGATCTTGATCAAGATTTCCTCGTTCAGCGGCTGCGGCACAGGGCGCTCACATAACGTCAGCACCTCGGGGCCACCGGCCTTGCTGATTTCGACTGCGCGCATCATTAGCGAATTGCCGGTTTGGACTCGGCGTAATCCAGATAAAGCTGGCGCACCATCAGGCCTTGCTCGGTGGGCAGATCGCGCGCTTCAAAGCGGGTCACGACCTGCACTTTATTGGCGTTCCCCGTAACAAACATCTCGTCAGCGCTGGCAAAATCTTCCACCGTCAGGCTTTTTTCAACCACCTCATGGCCCGCTTTACCCAAAAGATTGATCACCCGTTGGCGGGTGATGCCATTCAAAAAGGTGCCGTTGGGCACGGGGGTGAAATACACGCCATCTTTAATAAAAAACGCATTCGTCGAGGCGGTTTCGGCAACATGGCCATCCAGATCAAGCGACAGCGCATTGTTAAAGCCCCGCGAAACGGCCTCGCGCACGATCCGGCCATTATTGGGGTATAGGCAGGCGGCTTTGGCCTCGGTCAGGGCGGTATCCTGATGCGGGCGCTTGAAGGGGCTAACGGTCAGGGCAAACGGGCGGGGGGTGGACATGGGCAACGCCTCAAGCACAATCGCGATCTCGGTGGAGTCCGGGTCGGCGTCAATAAAATTCGCCGAGCCTTCGGTCGACCACATCATCGGGCGCAGATACAAATCAACCCCCTTGGGGAAGTTGCGGATGCCGTTCTGGATGATCTGGCGGATTTCGGCGGCAGTATAGGGGCTGGCAAGGCCCATGGCAGTGGCCGAGCGCACCACCCGCTCGCAATGCAGCATAAGGTCGGGCGCATAGCCGTTCATGAGCCGCGCGCCGTCAAACACCAGCGTGCCTTGCCATGTGGCGTGGTCTGCCGAGCCTAAAATAGGCAGGTTGGCTTGCGTCCAGTCGCCTCTGAACCATGTCCAGACATCGTTTCCTAGCGCCATATTCTACTCCTGTTTGTGAATTTTACCCGGCAGATCATCCGGGGCCTGGGGGGCTTTTATACCGTTCAGTATCTTGCCGAAAGTGGCAGAAAAGCTTTTGCCAAACGGGCTTTCGCGAAACCGCGCTTTGGTTTTTTCAAACCGCATAACGTCGGCAATACGCCGCGCGATAAAGGCCTCGGTATCGGCACTGCCCTCGCTTTGATCGCCCAGCCAGAACAGCACACAGGCCGAGTAAACCGCACTTAGCGTCATGCGTTTGGTATACCAGTTATAATCACGGCTGGTATCGCCCAGTGATTCCCATATCGCATCGGCCGTGTGCCAAATGGCGCGGGTGCCCTCGGCGGCGTTTTGCGGCAGGGCAAAAAACGCCATGCCCCTGCGCACGGCCTCTTTGTCGGCCAGTGAAAGCCGCAGCGATACCGCCTTGGCGACACGGTCTGAATAGCGCATGGCTTCAAGGTCCAACGCCGCCATCGCGGCGCGCATGTCGCTATCGCCCTGAAAGTGGTAGCCCAGCGCCAGATCAAGCGCCCCGCGCGGAAAGGCGCGTTTGGCCAAGCCGGCATCCACCCCCGAATCAGCGATGGCGGCGGCAAGCGTGGTTTCGGACCAGCCGTCAAACAGCACCTGTGGCAGCGCGGCGGCAATAATGGCGCGTTTGGACGCGGCAATATGATCGTGTTCTGATTTGCGTTTGGCCATGGTCGCACCCTAGACAAGTTGTTGCTCTCTTGGTATAGAGCGGCTTCCTGCAATTATGCAACACTGATTAGAAAGGTGGTG
>CAYWXQ010000165.1:0-2190 GCA_964462475.1 uncultured Rhodobacterales bacterium
AAAAAAGCCCTGACCGCAACCGACGGCGACATGGAAGCCGCCGTTGACTGGCTGCGCACCAAAGGCTTGGCCAAAGCCGCCAAAAAATCTGACCGCACCGCGGCTGAAGGCCTGGTTGGCGTTGCTGTTAACGGTAATGTCGCCGTGGCTGTTGAAGTGAATTCCGAAACAGATTTTGTGGCCAAAAACGCCGAATTTCAGGCGCTGGTGGCCGGCGTAACCGCCGCCGCTTTGGGTGTGGACAGCGTTGAAGCCCTGCAAGACGCTGACATGGGCGGCAAAACCGTTGCCACCGTTGTCGGCGAGAAAATCGTCACCATCGGCGAAAACATGACCGTGCGCCGCATGGCCAAGCTGTCGGGTGACGTGATTGCCACTTATGTGCACAACGCGGCGGCCCCCGACATGGGCCAAATCGGCGTGCTGGTAGCGCTTGAAGGCGGCAATCAGGAAATTGCCAAGCAAATTTGCATGCATGTTGCCGCGACCAACCCGGCCTCGCTTAGCGAAGCAGATCTTGACCCTGCCATGGTCGAGCGCGAGAAAAAAGTGCTTACCGAGCAGGCGCGCGAATCTGGCAAGCCCGAGAATATCATCGAAAACATGATTAAGGGCCGGATGCGCAAGTTCTTTGAGGAAGTCACGCTGGTGAACCAGAAATTCGTGATCAACCCCGATGTAACCGTGGCACAGGCCGCCAAAGAGGCCGGCGCTGAAGTCACCGGTTTTGTGCGCCTCGCGGTTGGCGAAGGCATCGAGAAAAAGGTTGAGGATTTCGCCGCCGAAGTGGCCAAAACCATGGGCGGTTAACGCAAGGTTTTGCACAAATCTTAATAAAGCCCGCGCTACCACGCGCGGGCTTTATTGTTTCTGCTTTTTGTTTTTGTGTCATTCTAAATTATAGAACAAGCAGTGGCTGCCCCTGTGGCCGGTGACCCTGTTTTTGACCAGTTTGCAGCCTGACAATATGAAGGCGCCGAAAGTGAGGCGCAAAACTATATCAGCTGCTCATACACATCAATCGCCAGCGCCCGCAGCTGGTCTTTGCTGGTTTGCCCGACAAGTGCATACGAAATATCCGTATCCACCCAGTAAAACGCCTGATACCCGTCCATCGCTAAAAACTGAAACGCGGTTTGGGCGCTTTGCGGTGTTGGCGTGATGTATAAAGTAATCCGGGCTCCACTTTGGTTTTCATACATAAATTGCGCGGCTTCCTCATCCATATTTGGCAACAACCGCCCGCCGAGCAACGCATAGCCCTCACGCGCCAGATCTGGCGCTTTTATATTGCTGCCCAGCCGGTTGGATAGCCATTTCAGCAGGTGCTCTTCGCGCGTGGCCTGCACCTCGACAGGGTGCACGACCTCGTTCACAAAGGTGGCGTGGGCGTTAATCGCCATTTGCACCGGGCTATCAGCCACCGGCGGCACAAACGCCCCGCGCAGGCCCCAGCCGCCGCCAACCCCGAGCGCGGCAATAACCACCCCCGCCGCCAGCGCCTGCCATGCGCCCCGGCGCGGGCGTGGCATGGCTATGCTTGCCGGCACCGGTTGCACGGGAAAGCTTTTGCGCAGCTCTTCCCCCTGTAGCGCCCAACTATCCAGCTGCGCCCGCTTGTCGGGGTTGTCGCGCAAATAGGCCTCTATGCCGGCGCGCCCGGCCTCGGGCAGTTCGCCGTCAAAATAGGCATGAAGCTCGTATTCGTTCATTTGGCTACCGCTCATTTCACTCTCCTCAGCCCCGGGGTGGCCGGCTCCTGGTCGCGCATATCGCGCAGGGCGGCGCGGGCGCGGGCCAGCCGCGACATCAGCGTGCCTTTGGGAATGCCCAGTATCTTGCACGCCTCGGCATAGGCAAAACCCTCGACCGCGATCAGCAACAATACTTGTTGTTGCTCAGGCGGCAGCGTGGCCATGTGGCGGGCGGTTTCGCGCAGGGCGGTGCGGCCGGGGCGGGCATCATGCCCGGGCAGCACGTTGGCTTCATCAAGCGGGTCGTGCTGCGCGCGGGCCTGCGGGCGGCGCAGCTGATCGCGGTGGATGTTCAGCATCAGCTTGAACAGCCAAGAGCGCACCGCGCCGGAGGGCTTCCACAAATGCCGTTTGCGCAAGGCCCGCTCAAGGCAATCCTGCACCAGATCATCGGCGCGCACCGGGTCGCGCAGCATGGCGCGGGCATAGCGCCGCA
>CAYWXQ010000165.1:2290-4889 GCA_964462475.1 uncultured Rhodobacterales bacterium
ACCAAACTGTCGAGCAACGAAAACCCGCTTGGCCCCAGCCCGCAGGCCAAGGCAGCCTATATCGAGGCCGCAAGCGCGCTCGAACTTTACCCGAGCGCTGATCACAACGCCCTACGCGCTGCCATTGCCGATATTCACGCGCTGGATGCGAACCGTATTATCTGCGGTGCCGGTTCAGACGAAATAATCTCGTTTTTATGCACCACCTATGCCGGCCCGGGTGACGAGGTGCTTTATACCGAGCACGGGTTTTCGATGTATGCGATTTCGGCGCTGGCGGCGGGGGCAACGCCGGTTGTGGCGGCCGAGCATGATCGCACCGCTAATATAGACGCGCTTTTAGCTGCCTGCACCCCGCACACAAGGCTGGTGTTTTTGGCCAACCCCAACAACCCGACCGGCACAATGGTTTCAACGGCCGAGGTCACCCGCCTGGCCGAGGGCCTGCCGCCGCAAGCCTTGCTGGTGCTGGACGGGGCCTATGCCGAGTTTATCGAGGGGTTTGACGGCCACGCATCATTAGTAGAAACCCGCGATAACGTGGTGATGACCCGCACGTTTTCAAAAATATACGGGCTGGGCGGCGCGCGCATCGGCTGGGGCTATGGCCCCGCGCATGTGATTGATGCGCTAAACCGTGTGCGCGGCCCGTTTAACGTAAGCGCCGCCGCGCTGGCCGCCGCCGAGGCCGCTGTGCAAGACACCACCTATACCACCCGTTGCCGCGCTGAAAACAGCCGCTGGCGGGCATGGCTGCGTGAAAAGCTGGCTGAAATCGGCATCATGAGCGACGAAAGCTTCGCCAACTTTATCCTCGCCCGTTTTGCCGATACCACCACGGCTGCCGCAGCCGACAGCTATTTGCAAACCCGCGGGCTGATCGTGCGCAATGTGGCGGGTTATGGCCTGCCCGAATGCCTGCGCATCACCATCGGCGACGAGATCGCCTGCCGCGCCGTGGTCTCGGCGCTGACCGGATTTATGAAAGGCGCGCGCGCATGAACCAGTATAATCACGTTGCCCTGATCGGCCTTGGCCTGCTGGCAAGTTCTATCAGCCTGGCGATGCGCCGCGCGGGCATGGAAGCCCGTATTACCGGCACCGCGCGGTCAGCCGCCACCCGTGATACCGCGCTAAAGATCGGGCTGGTGGACGCGGTTTTTGATAGCGCCGCCGCGGCCGTAAAAGACGCCGACCTTGTAATTTTATGCGCACCGGTCGGGGCAATGGGGGCTATCGCCGAGCAGATCGCGCCGTTTCTGGCGGCGGGCTGCACGGTAACCGACGTTGGCTCGGTCAAGCGTGCGGTGGTCAATAGCGTCGGGCCGCACATGCCGTCCAATGTGCATTTCATCCCCTCGCACCCGATGGCGGGCACCGAAAAATCCGGCCCCGAAGCCGGTTTTGCCAGCCTGTTTGACAACCGCTGGTGCCTGATGACCCCGCTTGAGGGCAGCGACCACGGCGCCGTTGAGCGCCTGTCGGCGTTCTGGACCGCACTTGGCGCCAATGTTGAAATGATGGAAGTCGACCACCACGATCTGGTGGCCAGCGTGATCAGCCACGCGCCGCACCTGATCGCCTATACCATGGTCGGGGTCGCGGACGGCATGAACCGCGTTGCCAAAACCGAGGTCGTCAATTACTCCGCCGCCGGTTTTCGCGATTTCACCCGCATCGCGGCCTCTGACCCGACGATGTGGCGCGATGTGTTTTTGAACAACCGCGACGCCACGCTAGAGGTTCTGGGCCGCTTTACCGAGGAGCTGTTTGCCCTGCAACGGGCCATTCGCTTGGGCGATGGTGACTTTTTGTTTGATTATTTCACCCGCACCCGGGACATCCGGCGCAGTATTATCGATGCGGGCCAAGACACCGACGCCGCCGATTTCGGGCGGATCAAAAAGGAGACCTGACATGCTTAAACCGGTTGTTCTTTTCGCGCTTGTGCTTTCGGCCTGCACCCGGGGCGGTGCGCCTGATATGTCGGCTTACAGGGCCGAAGGTGCCACCACCCGCCTGTGCAACAACCCCGCCCTGATCGGCGAGCGGCTGGATGACATCGTGCAGGGTCAATGCCGGATCACCAACCCTGTAGCGGTGCACGCCATCGGCAATGTGCAGCTTTTAACGCCGGCAACGCTGAACTGCAACACCGCCAACACCCTTGCGGACTGGGTGCAAAACGATGCCCAAAACGCGGTTAGCCGCTTGCGCACCCGCATCACCGGCATCAAGGTGCTGGCCTCATACGCGTGCCGCACCCGCAACAACCAGCCCGGCGCGCGTTTGTCTGAACACGCGCTCGGCAACGCGATTGACATCGCGGGTTTTACGCTGGCCAATGGCGGCGAGGTCAGCGTGCAATATGACTGGCGGGCGGGAGGCAAAAAAGGTGCTGTGGTGCGGCAGTTGTTTGCCACAGCCTGTAACCGATTTGGCACGGTGCTTGGGCCAGACGCAGACCGGTTTCACTACAACCATTTTCATGTTGATACCGCCGAATACCGTTCTGGCTCTTACTGCCGCTAACCCCGCGCGCCGCCGAGCGCAGCGAGGCCACCGCCGGAGGCAAAACGTTTTTCAGCTTGCTGAAAAA
>CAYWXQ010000166.1:0-4881 GCA_964462475.1 uncultured Rhodobacterales bacterium
AAAAAGACCGCCCATGGCTTTTTCGCACCTATGCGGGCCACTCGACCGCCAGCGCATCTAACCAGCTTTACCGTGAAAACCTTGCAAAGGGGCAAACGGGGCTTAGCGTTGCCTTTGATCTGCCAACCCAGACCGGCTATGACAGCGACCATATTTTGGCGCGCGGCGAGGTCGGCAAGGTCGGCGTGCCGATCGCGCATCTGGGGGATATGCGGCGGCTGTTTCAGGATATCCCGCTCGATAAAATGAACACCTCGATGACCATCAACGCCACCGCCGCCTGGCAACTGGCGCTATATATCGCCGTGGCCGAGGAACAAGCCGCCGACGTGGCGGCGCTAAAAGGCACGGTGCAAAACGATATCATCAAGGAATATCTAAGCCGTGGCACCTATATATTTCCGCCCGCGCCCAGCCTGAAGCTGATCGGCGATATTGCTGAATATTGCTATGGCCACCTGCCCAAATGGAACCCGATGAATGTGTGCTCGTATCATTTGCAAGAAGCGGGCGCGACGCCAGAGCAGGAGCTAGCTTTTGCGTTAGCAACCGCGATTGCGGTGCTTGATCAGGTGCAGGGGCAAGTGCCGGAAAAGGACTTCCACGCCGTGGTGGCGCGAATATCGTTTTTCGTTAATGCCGGTATTCGCTTCATCACCGAGATGTGCAAAATGCGCGCCTTTGTTGATTTGTGGGACGAAATATGCCTTGAGCGTTACGGCGTTACCGACCCCAAACAACGGCGCTTTCGCTACGGGGTGCAGGTAAACTCGCTGGGCCTGACCGAGCAGCAACCCGAAAACAACGTCTACCGTATTTTGATCGAAATGCTGGCCGTGACCCTTTCAAAAAAGGCCCGCGCCCGCGCCGTGCAGCTGCCCGCCTGGAACGAGGCCCTTGGCCTGCCCCGCCCGTGGGACCAGCAATGGTCACTGCGCATGCAACAGATCATGGCCTATGAAACCGACCTGCTGGAATTTGATGACCTGTTTGACGGCAATCCGGCGGTCGAGCGCAAGGTCGAGGCGCTAAAGGCACAAGCCCGCGCCGAGATTGCCCAAATTGATAAAATGGGCGGCGCGGTGGCGGCAATCGAATACATGAAAACCAGCCTTGTGCAGGCCAACGCCGCGCGGCTGGGGCGTATTGAGTCGGGCGATACCATGGTGGTCGGGGTCAACCGCTTTGAAAGCGGCGCGCCCAGCCCGCTAACCGGTGGTGACAGCGAAATCATGGTGGTTGACCCCGAGGTCGAGCAACAGCAGATCGAGGCGCTGAACCACTGGCGCAGCACCCGCGACAACGCCGCCGTAACCACCGCGCTTGCCGCGCTGCGCAGGGCTGCCAAGACGGGTGACAACATCATGCCGCCCTCGATCGCCTGCGCCAAAGCCGGGGTCACCACCGGTGAGTGGGGCGCGGCGATGCGGGGCGAATTTGGTGAATACCGCGCGCCGACAGGGGTGAGCATGGCGATGGCCAATGATACCTCGGGCTTGGAAAACGTGCAGGCCCAAGCCCGCGCCGCTGCCACCCGTCTGGGCGGGCCGCTCAGGTTTCTGGTGGGCAAACCCGGGCTTGACGGGCACTCCAACGGGGCCGAGCAGATCGCGGTGCGGGCGCGTGATTGCGGCATAAAAGTGTTTTACGAGGGCATTCGCATGACCCCCGAAGCGCTGGTTGAAACCGCGCGTCGCGAGCGGGTGCATATTATGGGGCTGTCGATTTTAAGCGGCTCGCATGTACCGCTGCTGGCCGAGACCATGGCGCGGCTAAAGGCGGCGAGGCTGGATATACCGGTGATCGTGGGCGGCATTATTCCGGAGGATGACGCGCGCAAACTGCTTGCCATGGGGGTTAAGCGGGTTTATACGCCCAAAAACTTCGACCTCAACAAAATCATGTCCGATGTCATCTCGTTAACAAACCCTGACGGTTAGCGCTGGTCGCCCTGCGGGTTTCGCGACAATATGGCGCGAAATAAAAAAGGGACAGCCATGACCATTCATATCGGCGCCAAACCGGGCGACATTGCCGAAACCGTGCTGCTGCCCGGTGACCCTTACCGCGCCCGCTGGGTGGCAGAGAACTTTCTGCAAAATGCCAAGCTGGTGAACGAGGTGCGCGGGATGCTCGGCTATACCGGCCAGTATCAGGGCCACCGCGTCAGCGTGCACGGCACCGGCATGGGCATGCCGTCACTGTCTATCTATGTGAACGAGCTGATCAAAAATTACGATGTCAATACGCTGGTCCGTATTGGCTCGGCCGGCGCGATGCAAGAAAACGTGCAACTGCGCGATGTGGTGTTGGCGATGAGCGCCACCACAATGTCGACCCCCTCTGAAGGGGTGTTCAAGCAGCTGAACTTTGCCCCGACCGCCGATTTTACCCTACTGGCCGCGGCGCACAAGGCCGCAACTGCCAAGGGGGTTACGACCCATGTTGGCGGTGTTTATTCGTCAAACACCTTTTATGACGAGCGCCCCGACCTGAACCAGCAAATGACCCGCCACGGTATTCTGGCGGTAGAGATGGAAACCGCCGAACTTTACACCCTTGCCGCCCGCTATCAACGCCGCGCGCTGGGGGTTTTGACCATTTCCGACCATCTGGTTACCGGCGAGGCCATGCCCCCGCACGAGCGCGAGCAAAGCTTTGGCGACATGGTAGAGATCGCGCTGGCCGCGGCGTTTGATCAGGGTCAGGGCTGATTGATTAACCCGGAACATGACGATCGCGGCGCTGCATATTGCTGACAAAAAAATGCGCACAACGATCAAAGCGCATGGATATACGCCGCCGCCATAGGTGGGCGTCGTTATATGCACGAAAAACGGCGGTCTGGATGTTATCCAAACCGCCGCTTCAATGACGCTATGCGCCGAAAGCCTGTGTTATAACCAGACTAGAGCAATTTAAGGTCGGAGGCGGATTCTTTGCCATTGCGACCAGCTTCCAGTTCGTATGACACTTTCTGGTTGTCATCCAAGCCGGATAGACCAGCCTGCTCTACTGCAGAAATGTGCACAAACACGTCGCTGCCGCCATCTTCGGGTTGAATGAAGCCGAAGCCTTTAGTTGGGTTAAACCATTTTACGGTGCCGTTAGCCATCCGTTTATCTCCTGATAAATGCCATCCGCGGAATGCGATGACTGTGGTGCAGTGTGATCTTAATTAGAAATCAACGAACTGCAAAAGGAGTCGGAAACCTCGGTGAAAGAATACTTCACGCCCTTCACTTAAGGCCAAATTGCCGTGGTTACAAGCTGCGAACGAATTTTGTGTGCCCTTGCCCGTCAGGCGCATCTGCTGCTATCTGTGGCCCATGACCCTGATCCTGTTTAACAAACCCTTTAATGTGCTGTCGCAATTCACCGATAAAGGCAGCGCCGGCAGCCAGCGCCCCACGCTGTCTGCCTATATAAACGTGCCCGCAGTCTACCCCGCCGGTCGGCTAGATAAAGACAGCGAAGGCCTGCTTTTACTGACCGATAACGGTAAGCTGCAAGCGCGAATCAGTGACCCCAAATATAAAATGCCAAAAACCTATCTGGTGCAGGTCGAGGGTGAGCCAACAGAGGCCAGCCTCGAAAATATGCGCCAGGGGCTGGTGCTGAAAGACGGCCCAACGCGGCCAGCCGAGGCCCGGCGCATTGCCGAACCGGTATGGCTATGGCCCCGCACCCCGCCGGTTCGGTTTCGCAAAACCGTGCCGGATTGCTGGCTAAAAATCACCATTCGCGAGGGTCGCAACCGTCAGGTTCGTCGCATGACCGCCGAAATCGGCCACCCAACGTTAAGGCTGATTCGCTGGCAGGTGGGGGAATGGACGCTGGACGGGGTGGCGAGTGGGGAATGGAGGCGGGATTGGCGCTGTCTATAATTTCAACAACCCATAGCACCAAATTCGCTACGGGAGCGTTAGAAATTCCGCTCGAAAGACAATAAATACCGGCTTCAGGCGGCACAAATACGTGCGTCGCGCCGAATCACATTCTTGTCTTACCTCAAAGGCGGGTTATGCAGAGATCTCACACCATTAAAATCTGAAACTAAACACCTAGGACCACCTCTATTATCCCTTAAAATTGGCTATCATGGTCAGAATATGCTGTTTTGATTATGGCCTCAATTTTTTTGACCTCTGCATCGTTTAGTGCCACAAGTTCACTGGCACGGCGTTTCTTTGGCAACAAGCCACCATTTTGCCTGACAAACATGATCAAATCTTGGGCTAGCTTATTGGGCATTTCCACATATTCCATGATGTTACGTTCAGCCTGATCATGTGCGGCAAGATATAAAATTTCGCGCGGCAGATCGTTTTCTATTGTTGTGTGAACACACTCATATAAAAATTCGGCGGCACCTGTTGCATCAAAATATCGGTATAAGTCTGTTGTGTCATTCGTTACTTCAACATTGTGTTTGTCCGTTGGCCTCCATTCAATGAATGGCATTAACGGTGCTGAATGGTTTTGCAAGGTTTGTCGATAATCATCTATTCTATCAAGCATTACGCTAGAAACGGGGAACACCATGCCTGCTGGCGAAAATTTTCTTTCTGCCAATACATGGTGGACAAGGCATCTGTGCAATCTGCCATTCCCATCTTCAAGTGGGTGAATGTAGACAAACCCAAAGGCTATAATTGCGGCTTGAATAACAGGGTCAATATCCTGCGGGCGCATGCGATTGTTGCATATATTAGGGGCGGTCATTAACTTCGGAACATCGTTTGCCCTAGCACCGATAAACTCAGGCAAGGGATCGTGATTCATATCCCGCTCCCCAAAAAATACGCCCTCATCCCTGTAACCAATTTTTGTAAAACGATCATCACCAAGTAAAATATCGTGAAGGCGGTATATTTCAGT
>CAYWXQ010000167.1:0-4876 GCA_964462475.1 uncultured Rhodobacterales bacterium
TCGGGCTTATTTCGGCGGTGATGGCGCTGGGGGTTAATATCCAGTGGGGTTATGCCGGTATTTTTAATGTCGGGATCGTGGGTTTTGCCGCCCTTGGCGGTGCGGCGGCGGTGCTGGTAAATGCCGCCCCGGTGCCAGCGGCATGGGCGGCGGGCGGCGTTGGCATTGGCGCATCTCTCGTGGCCTCGCTCGCCGTAATCGGGCTTATCGTGCTGATCCGCAAAAAACTGCGCGGGCGGCTGCGGCGCTATGCGACCATCGCCGCCGTGATCGGCGGCTATTTTGCTGTGCGCGAGGTTTACGACCCCGCCGTCGCGGCGATCGAGGCTGTGGACCCCGCCAAAACCGGTTTTTTGGGCGGGCTGGGCCTGCCGATCACCATAAGCTGGGCTGTTGGCGGGGTTTTTGCCGCTGGCGGCGCGTGGGTTGTGGGCAAGGTGGCGCTGGGGTTGCGCTCTGATTATCTGGCGATTGCCACACTGGGGATATCCGAAATTATCATCGCTGTGCTTAAAAACGAAGACTGGCTGACGCGCGGCGTTAAAAACGTTTCCACCCTTAAACCCGATGTGCCAACGGCGATCGAGCTACAACGCTCAAGCTGGTTTGTGGATATCGCCAACTGGCTGTCGGCCGATCCCGTGGTGGCCTCGGGCATCGCGGTAAAGCTTTCATATGCGGTGCTGTTTACCATCGTGCTCGGGCTGCTTATGTGGCTGTCAGAGCGCGCGCTGAAATCGCCATGGGGGCGGATGATGCGCGCCATTCGCGACAACCGCGACGCCGCCGAGGCCATGGGCAAAGACGTAACCAAACGCCATTTGCAGACCTTCATCATCGGCTCGGCGGTGGTGGGGATTGCCGGCGCGATGCTAACAACGATGGACGCGCAATTCACCCCCGGCAGCTATAACCCGCTGCGCTTTACCTTTTTGATCTGGGTAATGGTGATCGTCGGCGGGTCTGGCAATAACTGGGGCGCGGTGCTGGGCGGGTTTTTGATCTGGTTTGTGTGGATAGAGGCCGAACGCTTTGGCCCGATGCTGATGGAGCTGGTGACATCGGGCATGGACCCCGAAAGCGCGCTACGGGCCGATCTGATGGGCAGTGCCGCGCATTTGCGGCTGTTTTTGATGGGCATTATCTTGCTGCTGGTGCTGCGCTTTAGCCCGCGCGGCCTAATACCGGAGCGCTAAATTGGATTGGGATAACGCCTACCAAAACGGAAAATATATCGCGGATAGCGACGGGTATTTACCGATGTGGCAGGCTAAATCCGCCACTTTTCGCGCGGGTCTGAGCGACGACAGCCAACAGATCGGTGTGCCATACGGCCCCCATCCGCGCGAAATATTCGACCTGTTTTTCCCAACAGGCACCCTGCGCGGCGTGGTTATATTTGTCCACGGCGGTTATTGGCAATCGCTTGATCAAAGCCTGTGGTCGCATCTGGCGGCCGGGCCGCTGGCCCGTGGCTGGGCGGTGGCGATGCCGGGTTATGTGCTGTGCCCCGAGACCGGCATTGCCGATATTACCCAAAGCATGGTGCGGGCGGTAACCACGATAGGCCAAAGCGTGGCCGGAAATATCATCATCAGCGGCCATTCGGCGGGTGGGCATCTGGCGGCGCGCATGGCGTGCAGCGATATCGCCCTGCCCCACGCTGACCGGGTGCGGCGCTATGTCAGCATCAGCGGCGTGCACGATCTGCGCCCGCTTGTCCGCACCCGCCTGAACACCGCGCTGAAGCTCGATACCACCAGCGCCGCCGCCGAAAGCCCGGCGCTGAAAACCCCGCGAGACGGGGTGGCGCTGCTGGCATGGGTCGGGGCCGATGAGCGGCCCGAATTTTTGCGCCAAAACGACCTGCTCGGCAATATCTGGCGCGGCGCCTTTGCCCGCACCGGCTGCGTGCACGCCAAAGGCCACCATCATTTCAGCGTGGTCGGCGACCTGGCAATGGCCAACAGCCCGCTCACGAAAGCGTTGACTGCCTGATTGACGCAAATCAAAGCAGGCTTTTGCAAAGGCGCCAATACTGGCGCGAAAGGAGCGTCGCCATGACAGATATCACCGCCCGAAAAGCCAAATTGCTTAAAAAGCTCAACGAAATGAACGCCCGCCTCGCCCAGGTCGAAGACGCGCTTGACGACCCGCTGCCAAAAGACTCCGAAGAAGCGGCGCTAGAGCGTGAAGACGACGAGGTGCTAGAGGAGCTCGGCCACACCGCGCAGCGTGAAAAAGCGATGATCGTGGCGGCGCTAGAGCGGATAGTCGCCGGCAAATACGGCCAATGCACCATCTGCGGTGCCCCCATTGGCGAGGCCCGACTAGACGTGCTACCCTATACCCCGACCTGCGCGAATTGCGCAAAATAAAGGAATAATCATGGCCCTAGACTGGAAGATTCGCCTGCGCATGTTGCTGGAGGAAGCCACCCACCAACCCGAAGACCTGCACGAGCTGCAAGAAGAGCTGCGCGAGGAGATCGCCGGGTTTCACGCCCAAAGCCTACCGGTGCCAGATGATCTGCTACAGCTAGAAACCCGGTTGGAAACGGCGCTGAACCTGCCAAAATCCTGATTTCGCTGGTTTTTTTACGTTGTGTCCCGCAGCAAATACCTGAGCAAAATAATACATTCAAATCTTGTAATGTATTATTTCCCCCCTATCTAAGGTCAAACACAAACTCAGGAGAGCGCCATGAGCCCCGATGTAAAAGCCTTTTTTGACGATGCCACCAACACGGTTTCGTTCGTTGTCAAAGACCCGAATAGCAACAAATGTGCCGTTATCGATTCGGTGCTGGACTTTGATTACGCCTCGGGGCACACCGATACCAAATCAGCCGATAAAATTATCGCCTATATCAAATCCTGGGGGTTAACGCCCGAATGGCTGCTTGAAAGCCATGTTCATGCCGACCATCTGTCGGCCGCGCCCTATATTCAGGCCGAGGTTGGCGGCAAGATCGGCATCGGAGAGAAAATCTCGGTGGTGCAGGATGTGTTTGGCAAGGTGTTCAACGAAGGCACCGAGTTTCAGCGCGACGGCTCGCAATTCGACCGGCTGTTCAAGGGCGGTGACGCCTTCAAAATCGGCGATCTTAACGTTAACGTGCTGCACACCCCGGGCCACACCCCTGCCTGCCTGACCTATGTGGTCGAGGACAGCGCTTTTGTCGGTGACACCATGTTCATGCCCGATTTCGGCACCGCGCGCTGCGATTTCCCCGGTGGCTCGGCTGAAACCCTGTATAATTCGATCCAGAAAATCCTGAGTCTGCCTGACGATACCAAAATATTCGTCGGCCACGACTACAAAGCCCCCGGGCGTGACACCTTCGCGTGGGAAACCACGGTGGCCGAGCAAAAGACCCGAAATGTTCATGTGGGCACCGGCAAAACCGAGGTAGATTTCATTAAAATGCGCACCGAACGTGATGCCCAGCTTGGCATGCCCAAGTTGATTGTGCCCGCGATTCAGGTTAACATGCGCGCCGGTCAAATGCCCGAGCCAGAAGAAAACGGGCAAGTTTATCTGAAAGTCCCCGTCAATGCTCTTTAACCTCTTTCAAAAGAAAAAAATGCCACAGGTTGGCGGTCTTTCCGTCACCGAACTGCACCCCTTGTATACCGTAACCGGCCAGATCACCGTGGCAGATATCGCCGCGATAAAAGCGGCGGGGTATGACACGGTCATGTGCAACCGCCCCGACGGCGAGGCCGCAGGCCAGCCCACCGCCAAGCAAATAAAACGCGCGGTCGAAAAGGCAGGAATGAAGTTTTTTCATGTACCGATGGGGCGGACGCTAGACCCGAACACGGTGCCGGATTTCAAGGCGGTGGTCAGCGGCGACAACGGCAAGGTTTTTGCCTATTGCCGCACCGGTAACCGCTGCACCATCCTCTGGAAAATGGCCAAAGGCTAGGCAAATCAGGGGGCGGCGGCGCGCGCTTTTACTTTCAGGTTATTGTGATGAAACGGTTCTTTCCCATTCTTGAATGGTCGCGTGGCTATACCCGCGATACATTAAGCCAAGACCTGGTGGCGGCGGTGATTGTCACCATCATGCTGATTCCGCAATCGCTGGCCTATGCGCTGCTGGCAGGGTTGCCGGCCGAGGTCGGGCTTTACGCCTCTATTGCGCCGTTGCTGATTTACGCGATTTTCGGCAGCAGTCGGGCGCTGGCGGTGGGGCCGGTGGCGGTGGCATCATTGATGACAGCGGCGGCGGTGGGTGATCTGGCGGCGCAGGGCACGCCCGAATACCTGGGCGCGGCGATTGCGCTGGCGTTTCTGTCGGGGCTTATGTTGCTGGTAATGGGGTTTTTACGGCTCGGGTTTTTGGCGAATTTCCTGTCGCATCCGGTGATTTCGGGGTTCATCACCGCCTCGGGCATTATTATTGCCACGGCCCAGCTAAAACACATTTTTGGTATCAATGCCGGCGGCCAAGACCTGTATGAGCTGCTGATTTCGCTGTCGGCCAGCATCACCAAAATCAACCTGCCGACACTGGGCATCGGCCTGTTTACCACCGGTTTTCTGTTTTGGAGCCGCAAGGGGCTAAAACCGATGCTGCTAAAACGCGGGCTGCGGCCCCGGCTGGCCGAAATTCTGACCAAATCAGGGCCGGTAGCGGCGGTGGCGCTGACCACGCTGGTCACGTTTGCGTTTTCGCTCGATCAGGCCGGTGTGCGTATTGTTGGCGACATCCCCCCCGGCCTGCCCGCCCCTGCCCTGCCGCCGCTTGATTACCAGTTATGGGTCAAAATCGCCACGCCGGCGCTGCTGATCGCGATTATCGGCTATGTCGAGACCATCTCGGTGGCGTCAACCCTTGCCGCCAAACGCCGCCAGCGCATCGACCCCG